>NZ_JBUZWG020000004.1:0-494989 GCF_055730125.2 Mesocryomonas fontinalis
ACCCTGACGGTGACGTTTTGGCATCCAGCAAGTAATTGCTATCTTCCAGGTGAAGCCGCCTACTCGGCAAACCTCGTAAAATCTTCAAGCAGCAGAGGCGCCAATTGGAACCGCACCGACCAACTTGGCCGATCCAGTTCTGCGCCAACCCGTCTGGTTGGCCCCGGCGCCGCGCCGTCTCGATGTCCGCTGTATAGGCCCCGGCCCTCGTTTCTGTCAACGACCTTTTCGCAAAATCGTCGCAGAGAGCCGAAAACTCCATATTCTGCAGGGCCTCCGGGCTGTCGCTTTTTCAAAGACCCGCGCTGCCGCCGGCGGAACATTCTGAACGGACCTTCGGCCAGTCCAACCAAAGCGCTAAAGTTTCCAAGGCAACACAGCCATTATCGTAGGGTGGCCCTCCCGATCGGCGCTGGGACCGTTCGCGTGACGTTTTGCGCGCAGAGACGATTGCCTCACAGCTGGAGGACCGAGACTGGAAGGAGGACCCCTCTACCCTCTACCCTCTACTCTACCCTCTCCTCTCCTCTCCTCTCCTCTCTTCCCATCCTGTCGCCCCTTCCTGACCGCATCCATTGTGGGAAGCACCGTCCGCACCGCCTGCAGCATTGACAGTCCCGCGCTGCGCCGGGTTAATCGCCCCATTCGTTCAGCGGCGCGGCGCGATGCCCCGGCCGCCGGTCGCGATTTCGCCACCATGATCGCCGATGGCCGGGATGACACCCAACCAAGGAAGTGAATGAGCCAGGATTCGCCCCGTCGACCCGAGTTCGGAAACGAGCCGCCGCTTCTCGCCGATCGGCGACGGCGTCCGGACCGTCGCCAGGTCTCGGTGCGCTGGCTGGCGGGTACCTTGCTGACCGGTCTCACCTCGAGTGCACTCATGGGCATCGCGCTGTCGGCCGCGCTCGACGGGCGCCATACGATGGCAAGCCCCGCCGCGGCGGCAACTGCTGCCGCCTCGCTCGACGCCACCTCGGAAAAGGGCGAGCGCGTCTTTGCCACCGCCATCCCGATGACCAAGAGCCGGCAGACCCTCGAACTCTCGACCGTCACGCGCGAGGGCGACCGCGAGGTGATCCGGACCCTCCCCTTCGCCTACGTCAACATGTCGCTCGCCGCACGCCACACGACCAATGTCGACTACCCCGCCTTCGACGCGATGAAGGTCTTCGCCGAGGATGGCGATGCCGCGCCGGAAGTCGAGGCGGATGCCGCTCAGATCTATGGTGGCAAGACCGAGAGCGAGATGAGCCTGAAGATGGAGCCGTTCGACTTTACCGACCTCGACGAGAGCGGCGAGATCGACGACCAGCAGGCTGAGGCGCAGGTGCGCGGCATCGCGCCGACTTTGTCATACGACCCCGTCAAGGTCGCTTCGCTCGAGCCGGTCGACCCGCTGCGCTTTGCGCTCGAGAGCGACGCCCAGGACTACGAGCCCGGCTCGGCCTTCCGCGTCATCGAGGAGAATGTCTCGGTCGCCGCGCCGAATGCACCGGCGGAGATCCCGCTCTATAACGAGGAGATCATCCCCTTCTCCACACAGAAGACCATCCTGTCGGCGCTCACCGAGGCCGGCTACGAGGAGAACGAGGCGAGCTATCCGGCCGAGCGGCTGGCCGACGTCCTCTCGACCAAGGTATTGAACGCCGACAACGTCATCCGGGTCGGCGCCGAGACCGAGGGCGGCGTCCGGCGGATCGTCCGTCTCTCGGTCTATCGGGGCGACACCCATATCGTCACCGTTGCGGAAAACGATGCGGGGCGCTTCGAGCCGGCGGCAGCCCCGGATGTCAGCCATTCCGTCGCCGACGCCTTCGATGAGAACACCAGCGAAGGCCAGCGTGCCGACATGCCGAGCGTCTACGACGGCATCTACCAGGCCGCCCTGTCCTATGGCCTGAACGAGCGCCTGTGCCAGCAGCTCATCCGCATGCTCGCCTCGGAAGTCGATTTCCAGGCAAGGCTTGGTCCAAAGGACCACCTCACCGTTTTCTATTCGCTCGAAGAAGGCCAGGAGTCGGCGACCGACGCATCGGAAATCCTCTTCGTCGAAGCCGGTTTCGGCGATGTCGCGAAGAAATACTACCGCTTCCGGGCGGAGGGCGACGATCACAGCGACTATTACGACGAAGAGGGCCGCAGCTCCCGCCAGTTCCTGCTGCGGAAGCCCGTCCCCAATGCGCGGATGAGCTCGCCCTTCAGCACCGGCCGCAAGCATCCTGTGCTCGGCTATACCCGGCCGCACTGGGGAGTCGACTGGGCGGCCCCGCAGGGAACGCCGATCCTCGCGGCCGGATCGGGCGTGGTCGAGACCGCCGGCTGGACCAATGGCTACGGCCGCCAGACCATCCTGAAGCACGCCAACGGCTACGAGACGTCCTATTCGCACCAGAGCGGCATCGCCAAGGGCGTTGTCCCGGGCGCCCGGGTCCGGCAAGGCCAGATCATCGGCTATATCGGCTCGACCGGCCTCTCCACCGGCAACCATCTGCACTACGAGGTGATGGTCAACACCACGAAACTCGACCCGATGCGCATCAAGCTGCCCTCCGGCCGCGTGCTGCAGGGAGAAGAGCTCGAAGTGTTCAAGCGCGAACGCGACCGGATCGACAACCTGCTGATGGACCGCGACGACCCCGCCAAGGTTGCCGCCCGGTAGAATTTTCCGAGGTCAGCACGGAACGCCAAATTGAAAGAGGACATCATCCTCTCCACCAGAGTGTTCGCTGCGTTATAGCGGAGCCAGTCCCCTGCTCGCACTGCAAGCTAGCCCCGATCGACGCTTACTTGCAGTACGTTGCGCCGTTGGTGCGGGCGGCGATGTCGAGGTGGAAGTGGGTATCGTGGTCTGAATCGGTGCCCGGTCCGAGCACCGTCTTGAACGGGCCGCAGGCCGCGGCGCGGATGGAATCCTGGAACTTCGCCTCCGGGCTCCCCGCTGGCTTCGCCGCTACGCCGATCTCCTCGCCCTTGTCGAAAACGAAGGACGCGATGTCGATGGCGCTGCCGCGCGCATGCTCGGAAATGCCCTTCTCGCTGGCGCGCGGTCGGCAGACATAGGTCGAGGCGTGCCTGAATTCGGTGAGCTTGCGGTCCGGGAGGTCGGCCTTCGCCGCCGGTACGACACCCTTGGTCATCCAATCGTCGAGCGCCAGCGCCGTGCGACAGAGCATCTGCGTCTTCGGCGATACCGTGATGCCGGACGACAGACGGGTAATGGCGACCGGCCGAAGCACCCCGCATTCGCCTTCGGAAATGCTGTCGTCGACGGTGAAGTCGACGCCGCGCTTCTTCAACTCGGCCTCACAGGCCTCGGCGTCCTCCACGGCAGCGGCCGCAAGAACCGCGGCGGCAGGGCTGACCGCTGTCGTGCGCGCCTTCAGCTTCTCCGTCGAGTTCGGCGCCGCATCCTTTTCCGCGGCCTTCATTTCGGAAGGCGTCGGGCTGGCAGGCTTCTGCGGTTCGGCCTCGACTGCTGGCTTTTTCTCGCCAGGCGCGGCCGGCCGCTGGTCAGGCACAGGAATCTCATCCACGGGCTTTGCCGCCGTCGCCGCGGGGTCGACGGTCGTCGTCACAGCGGCACCGGCTTCCTCAGCGAGGCCGGCATCGGAGTCGATCGCAGGCTTCTGCTCCGACTTTGCTTCCGGCTCGACAGGCGTTGCCGGCTCGGCCGGTGCCTGTACTGCTTTCGCTTCGACCGGAGGTGCCGGGGAGGCCTCGGGCTTTGGCACGTCTTCGGCGCGCGGCACGGCGGGCGTCGCCTCAGCGGTTGCCGGCTGTTCGGCCACTATCTCGGACTGCGGCTTCGTATCGGCCGCATCTGCACCCGGCGCCTTTGCATCAGCATCCTCGGCAATAATGGCTGCAGCGGTCGCTGCCGCCGCGGCGGGAACCGCTGCATTTGACGGCGTAGCCGGGCGCTGGTTGGGAACCGGCACGGCGCCGGTCGCCGACGCCTTGGGCGCCGAGCGTTTCGACTGGTGACGGCGGGCCGTCGCCTTGCGCGGTGCCGGCTTGCCGAACAGGCGCTCCAGCGGATTGGCATCGGACCAAGGCAGTTTCTGCGCTGTCGCCGGCGCCGCATCCGTCAGACCGGCAATGCTGAGGATCGCGAGAACCGCGGCGCTGCGGCGCAACGCCGACCTCATTCGCTGAACTCCACCACGGTCTTCGCCGGCTGCACCATCTTCGAGAGTGCCTGCGCGTCCCAGTTGGTCAGCCGCACGCAGCCATGGCTCGCCGTCTTGTCGATCTTCGAGGGATCCGGCGTGCCGTGGATGCCGTAGGTCGGCTTCGACAGGTCGATCCAGACGATGCCCACGGGTCCGTTCGGGCCGCCGGGCAGCGTCAGCTTCTTGTCGTTCTTGCCTTGCTTGAAATTCTTGTCGGGATTGTACTCGTAGGTCGGCTCCTGCGCGCTGCCGTTCACCTTCATCGTGCCCGATGGCGACGGCGTGCCTTCCGAACCGATGGTCGCGGGATCCATCAGGAGAATCTTGCCGTCCTCGTCATAGGCGATGAGTTCGCCGAGGCTTTTGTCGACGACGATCTTGGCAACCTTGCCCTCCGGTGCGGCGCCGGGGTTGACCACCAGCACTTCCTGGCCGACGGTCGGCTGGTCGATGCTGGGATTGAGCCGCCGCAGCAGCTTCTCGTCCATGTGGAAACGCTCGCCCAGCATTTCGGCGACATTCCGGTAGCCGAGCCATTCCAGCTTGGCGAGCTTGGCGTAATCGGTCGGCAAGTCCGGCACGAAACGTTCATCGAGATCGGCCTGGGTCAGGCGGTAGACCTGCGTGGCCTTGGCGGTATCGGCAGAGAGCGCGGCCCAGAACTCAGGATCGGCTTTGCCGTCCGCCTTCAGGTCATGCATCTTCTCGAAGGCCTTGATCGCTTTTTCGGTGTTGCCGCCCGGCATGCCGTCGATGACGCCCGGCGAGGCGTGCGCGCGGTCGAGCAGCACCTGCATCCGGATCAGGAAGGGATCGGGAACATCCTCGGGCTTTTCGGCGATGCCGGGATCGACGGCCACCGCCTGCTGATCGGCGGCGGGAGCCTTCGCTGCCTGTTCGCGGGCCATTGCGTCGACGGTCGAATCCGCTTCACCCTCGATCACGTCCTTGGCCTCGGCGGCGGTTTTGACGCGCGCCTGCCATTCCTCGAACGTCGCCGCATCGATCGCGGCCGGCGAGAGGTCCGGTGCGCTGATGGCTGTCGGCGCCGGTGCGGCAGCGGGGTCAGGGGCCTGCGCCTGCGCCACCGAGGAGAGAAGGAGGCTGATCAATGCCGAGTGGATGAACTGTGGCCGCATGTCTGTCTCCGCCTGTTTTGCAGGGAGTAACGTGCAGAAGCGTACTCCGCTCCGGGGTCTTCAGCTTATCTTATCAAGGGGTGCCGGCATCCCTGTCGCTGCAAATGCAGCCGCGCTCTACTCGATGAACTCGACCGTGACGCCCGGCTTGACCAGCTTTGCCAGTTCCTGCGCGTCAAAATTCGCCAGGCGCACGCAGCCATGGCTGTTGGTCTTGCCGATCTTCGAGGGCTCCGGCGTGCCGTGGATGCCATAGGTCGGCTTCGACAGCGCAATCCACACCGAGCCGACCGGTCCGTTCGGGCCCGGAGGGATGGTCAGGATCGACTTGTTCGACCCTTGGGTGAAATTGATCTTCGGATTGTAGGTGTAGTTCGGGTCGAAGGCGATGCGGCTGACCTCGACCGTGCCGCTCGGCGACGGCGTGTCGGACGATCCGATGGTCGAGGGATAGGCGGCCACGAGCCGGCCGGTCGCGTCGTAGGCGCGCACCTGTTCGCGGCCCTTGTCGGCGATGATCCGGGCGACCGGCTCGGTGATGTTCGCCCCGACCGCGGTCACCTTCAAAATGGTGCCCGGCCGGTTGAAGTCGGCGCCGGGGTTGATCGCCTTCAGATAGTTCTCGTCCATGTGGAAACGCTCGCCGAGCATCTCGCTCACGCGGGTATAGGCCATCGCCGGGAGCAGCGCCTTCTCGGCATAGTCGTCCGGGATGGAGGCGACGTAGGGGCCGGCGATGTCCTTCTCGGTAATGGTGTAGCTGACGATGGCGGGACCGCCGGTGGAATCCAGCTCTTCGGCAAGTGACTGCGAATTGGTGGCGTCGAGCCGCGTGCCGAACTTCTCCTCATAGGCGGCGACGGCCTTGTCGACATTGCCGCCCATGCGGCCGTCGATCACGCCCGGCGAGATGCCGGCGCGGTCGAGCAGCACCTGCAGTGCGGCGATCTGCACAGAGGCGTTCTTGCCCTTGGGGCCGGCAACGGACGGTGCGGGCCGGGATTCAGGCGCCGTCGTCTCGTTGGGAGCAACGATCGAAGGGTTGCCCTCGGGCATGTCGATCGCGCCGCCGGCATCGCCGGGCAACTGGGAGTCGCCGGGCAACTGCGAGTCGCTGGGCAAGCCGGCATTGCGCTGACCGCCGGAAAGGCCATCATCGCCTGGCTCGGGAAAGGCTGAATCATAGGTCGGGTCCGGCAAGGCCCCCCGCTCGACCGGCGCGTCGTAGCGCGGATCGGACCGTTGATCGGCACGGCGGGATCTGAAGCCGGGATCGATGCCGGGAACGTCGTCCGCCGGGCCTTCCAGCACGAGGTTCGGATCGCCGGCGGGCGGCGCACCCAGCCCTGCCGAGCCGTTCCGGCGCGGGCGGAAGCCGCCACGGTCCGGCTGCTCGACGCCGATGATGCGGCCGCGCGCGTCGACGGTCACCCGCCGGCCATACTCGTCGATAAAGCTCTCTGCCCGGCGCGGGGGAGCGGCATCGTCGCCATTCCCGTCGTAGATCGGCAGATCGTTCGGCTCGTAATACTGTGCCAGCGACGGCGTGGACGAGAGCGCCGACAACGCCAGCGCCACGAGCACGGCGGACGGCACAGTGACTGACTTCATCTGAACTCTCCACGCAGAGCAAGGCGGCCCGCCCCAACACCAACGGCTGCCGTAGCACCCCAAGCTGTCCCGGGGGTTACCAGATCGCAAATGAACCCGGCATGAAGAAGGCGTTCGCGAGAGGCCCGGCGGCTCGGTGGGCCCCTCGTTCAAGCGAAGCGAAAGGCCGGTTGCCCGGCGTTCGCGCGCGTTGCGGGCCAGCAGGTCTGGTCGTCAAGCTTGCTCAGGCGACCTGCCCGGCGCTCCAGCCGGAGGCCCAGGCCCACTGGAAATTATAGCCGCCGAGCCAGCCGGTGACGTCGACAACCTCGCCGACGAAATAGAGCCCGGGCACGCTGCGTGCCTCGAGGGTGCGCGAGTCCAGTTCGTTGGTGTCGACGCCGCCGAGCGTCACCTCGGCCGTGCGATATCCCTCGGATCCAGCCGGCTTGAACCGCCACTGGTTGACCGCGAGGACCACGCCGCGCAGCAGCTTGTCCGACCAGTCGGCCAGATTCTTCGGCCCGGGATGCGCCTCGGCAATGCGCTGGGCAAGGCTCTTCGGCAGGAAGGCGCCGAGCGCCGTCTGCAGCGCCTGACGGCCATTTTCCGCTCGCGCGGCGCGCAGGTCCGCCAGCACGTCGCGGTCCGGCAGCATCGCGACCGAAATCTCGTCGCCCTCACGCCAGAACGAGGAGATCTGCAGCATGGCCGGTCCCGACAGGCCGCGGTGGGTGAACAGCAGCGCCTCCGCGAACGTCGTCTTGCCGTGCGACACCGTCGCGTCGATGGCGGTGCCCGACAGCGGCTTCAGCCGCTCCAGCGTCGGCGGGTCGAGCGTCAGCGGCACCAGCGCCGGCCGGACATCCGTGACCTTCAGGCCGAACTCCCGCGCGACGTCGTAGCCGAAGCCGGTGGCGCCCATCTTCGGGATCGACTTGCCGCCGGTGGCGATGATCAGCGAGCTGCACTCGACTGGCTCGGAGCCACGGCTGTCATGGCTCAGCACCGCGGAGAAGCCGTCTTCCGTCTTGCGAATGCGACCGGCCGAGGTGCCGAGCCGCAGTTCGGCGCCGGCCTCGCGCAGCTCGGTCATCAGCATCGCCACGATCTGGGCCGCCGAGCCGTCGCAGAACAGTTGCCCCAGCGCCTTCTCGTGATAGGCGATGCCGTAGCGCTCGACGAGGGCGATGAAGGCGCTCGCCGGATAGCGCTTCAGCGCGGAGATGCAGAAGCTCGGATTGGCGGAGAGGAAGTTCTTCGGGCTGGTGTGCACATTGGTAAAATTGCACCGCCCGCCACCGGAGATGCGGATCTTCTCGCCCGGCGTCGCCGCATGGTCGACCACCAGGACGCTCCGCCCCCTTCTGCCCGCCTCGGCGGCCGCCATCATGCCGGCGGCACCAGCACCGATGACCAAAACGTCGATTTTCACGTGGGTGATACTCCGAGATGTAGCGAGAGCCGATAGCGCAGGCATGACTTCAGATCGACGCAGGGGGCCTTGTCGTTTAGCAGCTGTTCATTTCTCGTCGTTCAGATCGGCCATCAATGCCGCGAGGCTGTCGAAGCGCGCGACCTCGCCGCGCTGGGAGGCTACCATCGCCTGCTCGGTCGCGTCATTCGGAACCCGCACCTCGAAAGGCAGCGAACGCTCCGCTACGACCCGCACCAGCATCATGCGAATGGCGTCAGACACCGAAAGGCCCATCTGCGCAAGAATGTCGCTGGCTTCCCGTTTTAGATCTGCATTGATCCGCGCCCGCACAACTTCCGATACCGCCATGACCCAACACTCCGGAAGAGGCTACAGTGTAGCTACACCTTGTAGCGATTTCCAGATGGCCCACCGTTTGCCGATGGTCAAGGAATATGTCGCTCCGACAGGGAGCACGTTCCCCATGGCTACGAAATCTCCCGGCAACCCGTCTTGCGCTGGAACATCTCGCCGCGTTCCATGAGCCAAGCCGAAAATGCAGTCTCTTCGCCGCCGATCGGCGGCCTGCCGTTTCCCGCAAGCGAGTAAACAATGCGCGCGATAGAGCGAACGGCCAGATTTAAGCGTGACTACAAGCGTCAGCGAATGGCTGATCCCAAACTGGACCTGATCCTGCAGGACGTCCTGGCATTACTGGTCGCCGATGCACCATTGCCAGAACGCCTGCACGATCACGCTCTCGGCGGCAACTGGTCCGGGTACCGCGACTGCCACCTCAAACCCGACCTTGTTCTGATCTACGCAAAACCTGCGCACACCCTGAGTCTCGTACGGATAGGGTCGCATAGCGAACTTTTCGGTTGAAGTGGCCTCCGCGCAATTCTCAGTCCACCGCCCCCGTCAGCGTCTTGACGAAGCGCATGGTGCGCGGATCCCGCGGGGTCTGGAACAGCACAGCGGGCGGCCCTTCCTCGACGATGCCGCCGCCCTCCAGGAAGGCGACGCGGTTGGCGATCTGCCGGGCGAGGCGCAGGTCGTGCGTCGCCATCAGCATGGTCATGCCTTCTCCGGCAAGCGTGCGGAGGACCTCGACGACCTCTCCCGCCAGTTCCGGATCGAGCGCCGATGTCGGCTCGTCGCAGAGCAGCAGTTTCGGCGATGCCGCCAGCGCCCGCGCGATGGCGACGCGCTGCTGCTGGCCGCCCGACAGCGTCGCCGGCCAGGCCTCGGCCTTATCAGCCATGCCGACCTTCTCCAAGAGCTCCATCGCCCGTGCCCGGGCCTTGTCCTGGGGCCATTGCGAGACGACGACCAGCCCCTCCAACACATTACCGATCACCGTGCGATGCGGAAACAGCTGGAAATTCTGGAACACCATGCCGGTCTGCCGCCGGACCGCCAGGATATCGGCCTTCGAAGGTTTGTGTGCGGCGTCGAAACCCAGACGGAGGGTGCCGAGCTCGAGCGTTCCCGCCTCCGGCATTTCCAGAAGGTTGACGCAGCGCAGCAGCGTGCTCTTGCCGCTGCCGGAGGGACCGATCAGTGCGGTGACGCTCCCCTCGGCGATGTCGAGATCGACGCCGCCCAAGACGACATTCTCGCCGAATCGCTTGCGGATGCCGGAAAGGCGGATCATCGGCCGGTCTCCAGAAAGCCGCCATACCGGCCGTAGTGCTTCTCAAGGCGCGCCTGAAGAGCCGAGAGCACCGAGGAGACCACGAGATAGAGCAGCGCCGCCTCGATATAGAGGATCAGCGGCTCGTACGTGGTCGCGACGATCCGCTGCGCCTGCTGGAACAGTTCGGGCACGGTGATGGCGGCGGCGAGCGAGGTGTCCTTGACCAGCGAGATGAACGAGTTCGACAGCGGCGGCACCGCGACCCGCGTCGCCTGCGGCACGATGGTGCGCATCAGCGTCTGCCTTCCGGTCATGCCGATGGCGTAGGATGCCTCCCACTGCCCGCGCGAGACCGAGGTCAGTGCCGCGCGGATGACTTCCGACGTATAGGCCCCGACGCTCAGCGTGAAGCCGATCAGCGCCGCCGGAAAGGCGTCGATCAGGATGCCGACGCTCGGCAGGCCGTAGAAGATGACGAAGAGCTGCACCAACAACGGCGTGCCGCGGATGAACCAGACATAGAACCGCGCGAGCAAGGCTAGCGGCTTCGGCGCGAACAGCCGGGTCAGCGCGGTGACGAAGCCAAGTGCGATGCCCAGCACGAAGGACAGCACCGCCAGCGGCACCGAGAAAACCAGTCCGGCGCGGACGAGTGGCCAGAGCGAATCCAGCATGAGCTGCAGAAAGGGCGGCAAGCGTGTTCCCCAAACGAAAAGACGGCCGACCGGAAGCCGGTCGGCCGCGTGGTTGAGCCCAGTGTGCCGCCAGGCGGGCGGCGACGCCAGCCGTTACTGCGAGACGTCGGCGCCGAAGTACTTCTGCGAGATCTTGCCGTAGGTGCCATCGGCCTTGATCGCCGCGAGCGCCTTGTTGATCTCGGCGACCAGCGGCGCGTTGTCCTTCTGCACGATGATGCCGGAGGCAGCCGCATCATCCTGCGTGGCGACCACGGCGACGCCCGCCTGTGGCTGCTTCTTCTTGAAGTCCAGATAGGACAGGTTGTCGTTGATCGTGGCGTCCGCCCGGCCGGTCAGCACCAGCTGCACGGACTGGTCGAAGCCGTCGGTCCCGACGAGCTCGGCGCCGGCGCTCTCGGCGATCTTGCCATAGTTCGAGGTCAGCGACTGCGCCGCACGCTTGCCCTTGAGGTCCGGGAAATCCTTGATCGGGCTGCCGTCCTTGACGATCAGGACCGCCTTGGAGACGATGTACGGGTCGGAGAAGTCGAACCGCGCCTTGCGCTCCTCCGTGATGCCGACCTGGTTGATCACCGCATCATAGCGGTCGGAGGCAAGGCCGGCGATCAGGCCGTCCCATTTGCCCTCGACGAACGACGCCTTGACGCCGAGCTTCTCGGCGACGGCCTCGCCGATCTCCACGTCGAAGCCGACCAGCTTGCCGCTGGTGTCGTGAAAGGTGAAAGGCGCATAGGTGCCTTCGGTGCCGATGCGCAGGGCGCCGCTGGATTTGACGTCCTCGAGGCTTCCGGCGCTGGCGAGTGCCGCGCTCGCGAGAAGGGCGGCAAGGGTGGCGGCGAATTTCATCTGGTGAGTCCTTAGGCAGGGAAGGGGTGCAACGATAGGCAGAAGATCGGAAATGCGTCAGGGTTCCTCAAGGAATGGATTGGCGTTCCCCCGCCGATCCGTAGCTTTTCCGTCCGCCTCGGTCCCGGTCACCACTGGCCTGACCGTTTGACATGGCCTGGAGCCCGACACTAATCCTAGCTGAGGAATAGTTGACCAGGGGAGACGCCGAGATGACCGACATCACACAGCCGGCCGGGGGCGAGACCGCGGTCGAGCCGGCGCTGCACCGGGTGATGGGGCCCTGGCTCCTCCTCCTCTTCATCGTCGGCGACATTCTCGGCACCGGCATCTACGCGCTCACCGGCCAGGTCGCCAAGCAGGTCGGCGGCGTCGTCTGGCTGCCCTTCCTCATCGCCTTCGTCGTCGCCCTCATCACCGCCTTCAGCTATCTCGAACTGGTGACGAAATACCCGAAAGCCGCCGGGGCTGCGCTCTATGCGCACAAGGCTTTCGGCATCCATTTCGTCACCTTCATCGTCGCCTTTGCCGTGATGTGCTCCGGCATCACCTCGGCGGCCACCGCCTCGCGGGCCTTCGCGGCCAACATGTCGACCGCGCTGGGGCTTGGCCTCGAGGGCGGTATCGGCATCACGCTGATCGGTCTCGCCTTCATGGCGATCGTCGCCGTCGTCAACTTTCGCGGCGTCGGCGAGAGCGTGAAGGCGAACGTCGTCCTCACCGTCGTCGAGTTGACCGGCCTCCTCATCATCATCTTCATCGGTCTCTGGGCGATCGGCCTTGGCCAGGGCGACGTCTCGCGGGTCATGCAGTTCGGTGGCGCCGCGGATTCGACTGTCTTCTGGTCGGTCATCTCCGCCACCACGCTCGCCTTCTTCGCCATGGTCGGCTTCGAGGACTCGGTGAACATGGCCGAGGAATGCAAGGATCCCTCGAAAATCTTCCCGAAAGTTCTCCTCGCCGGCCTCGTCATCACCGGCGTCATCTATGTGCTCGTCTCGATCTCGGCGATCACCCTGGTCTCGCCGGAGGATCTCGGCGAGGGCGAGACGCCGCTGCTGAAGGTCGTCTCGGCCGGCGCGCCGAGCTTTCCGCTCTGGATCTTCGGCTTCATCACCATGTTCGCGGTCGCAAACTCGGCCCTCATCAACATGCTGATGGCGAGCCGTCTCGTCTACGGCATGAGCCGGGAGCATGTCCTGCCGGCAGCGCTCGGCAAGGTGCACGCCACGCGCCGCTCGCCCTACATCGCCATCGGCTTCACCACGCTGCTGGCTTTCGGCCTCATCACCTTCGTCGGCGAGGTGCCGGCGCTCGGTGGCACGACGGCGCTGCTGCTCCTCTGCGTCTTCACCGTGGTCAACATCGCTGTCCTGGTGCTGCGCAAGGACCCCGTCGAGCACGCGCATTTCCGCACGCCGACCGTCCTGCCGATCCTCGGCGCCATCGCCTGCGCCTTCTTCGCCGGCCCCTGGACCGGCCGCGACCCGGTGCAATACTCGATCGCCGGCATTCTCCTCGCCATCGGCGTCGGCCTCTGGGTCGTCACCGTCCTCGTCAACCGTGCCGTCGGTACCGGCCCGGCACCGGAGCAGGCTGAAGCGGCGGCCATGCGCGGCCCGAACGGCTGACGGCATCTGCCGGAAAACACAAAAAGGGCGACCCTTCGGCCGCCCTTTTCTAATCACTTTGACAAAGCAGCCGCTTACGCAGCGACCCGGTCCCCGGCGACGCCGGCTTTCGAGCCGACGACGTAGAAGCCCAGCCGGTCGGCGCCGGCGGTGATCTTGACCACCGACTCGTCCCGGATTTCGCCGAGCAGGATCTTCTCGGCCAGCGGGTCCTGCACCTCGCGCTGGATCACCCGCTTCAGCGGCCGCGCGCCATAGGCCGGGTCGTAGCCGCGCTCGGCAAGCCAGGCGCGGGCGCCATCGTCGAGGTCGATGACGATCTTGCGGTCGACGAGCAGCTTCTCCAGCCGCTTCAGCTGGATGTCGACGATCGCGCCCATTTCCGCCCGCTTCAGGCGGTGGAACAGGATGGTCTCGTCAACGCGGTTGAGAAACTCCGGCCGGAAGGCCGAGCGCACCACCTGCATCACCTGCTCGCGCACGCTGTCGGTGTCGACGTCGTCCGGCAGGCTCGTGAGGTATTCCGCCCCGAGGTTCGAGGTCATGATGATCAGCGTGTTGCGGAAGTCGACCGTCCGCCCTTGCCCGTCCGTGAGGCGCCCGTCGTCGAGCACCTGCAGCAGCACGTTGAAGACGTCGGGATGCGCCTTCTCGATCTCGTCGAACAGGACGACCTGATACGGCCGGCGCCGCACCGCCTCGGTCAGCGAGCCGCCCTCCTCGTAGCCGACATAGCCGGGAGGGGCGCCGATCAACCGGGCGACCGAATGCTTCTCCATGAACTCCGACATGTCGAGCCGCACCATCGCGGTCTCGTCGTCGAACATGAACTGCGCCAGCGCCTTGGTGAGCTCGGTCTTGCCGACGCCGGTGGGCCCGAGGAAGATGAACGAGCCGATCGGCCGGTTCGGATCCTGCAGGCCGGCCCGCGCCCTGCGTACCGCCCGCGACACCGCCTGCACCGCTTCGCCCTGGCCGACGACGCGCATCCCGATCGCGTCCTCCATCCGCAGCAGCTTGTCGCGCTCGCCCTCGAGCATCCGGTCGACCGGAATGCCGGTCCAGCGGGAGACGACCTGCGCGATATGGTCGGGCGTCACGGTCTCCTCAACCATCGAGGCGGCACCGCCGACTTCATGCGCCTCAGCCTCCGCGACCTCGCGCTCGAGCTGCGGGATCTCGCCATAGGCAAGCTCGCCGGCGCGCTGGTACTCGCCCTTGCGCTGGGCGATGGCAAGGTCGTTGCGGGCCTCGTCGAGGCGCTTCTTGAGGTCCGCGGCGAGGCCGAGCTTCGACTTCTCGGCCTGCCAGGTCTGGGTGATCCGGTCGGACTCTTCCTCGAGGTTGGCGAGCTCTCCCTCCAGCCGCTCCAGCCGGTTGCGCGAGGCGTCATCATCCTCGCGCCGCAAGGCTTCGCGCTCGATCTTCAGCTGCATCACGCGGCGGTCGATTTCGTCGAGCACCTCGGGTTTGGAATCCACCTGCATGCGCAGGCGCGCCGCGCCTTCGTCGATCAGGTCGATCGCCTTGTCCGGCAGGAAGCGGTCGGTAATGTAGCGGTTCGACAGCTGTGCCGCCGCGACCAGCGCCGAGTCCGAAATCCGCACCTTGTGATGCTGCTCGTACTTCTCCTTCAGGCCGCGCAGGATCGAGATCGTGTCCTCGACCGTCGGCTCAGAGACGAACACCGGCTGGAATCGCCGGGCGAGCGCCGGGTCTTTCTCGACATGCTTGCGATACTCGTCGAGCGTCGTCGCGCCGACGCAGTGCAGCTCGCCGCGGGCCAGCGCCGGCTTCAGGAGGTTGGAGGCGTCCATCGCGCCGTCGCCCTTGCCCGCGCCCACGAGGGTGTGCATTTCGTCGATGAACAGGATAATGCCGCCGGCCGCCGAGGTTACCTCGGACAGAACCGCCTTCAACCGCTCCTCGAACTCGCCGCGATACTTCGCACCGGCGATCAGCGAGCCCATGTCGAGCGCCATCAACTGCTTGTCGCGCAAGGATTCCGGCACGTCGCCGTTGACGATGCGCAGGGCCAAGCCTTCGGCGATGGCGGTCTTGCCGACACCGGGTTCGCCGATCAGCACGGGATTGTTCTTGGTGCGGCGCGACAGAACCTGGATGGTGCGGCGGATTTCGTCGTCGCGGCCAATCACCGGGTCGAGCTTGCCCTCGCGCGCATCCTTGGTCAGGTCGCGGGCATATTTCTTCAGCGCGTCATAGCCTTGTTCCGCCGAAGCGGAGTCAGCCGTACGCCCCTTGCGCAGATCGTTGATCGCCTCGTTCAGGCCCGCCGCAGTGACGCCGGCCTTTTCGAGGATCGCCGCGGTCTTCGCCGACTTCTCGACGGCGAGCGCGAGAAGCAGCCGTTCGACGGTGACGTAGCTGTCGCCCGATTTCTTGGCGATCTCCTCGGCGGTGGCGAAAATCTTCGCCAGCGGCTGCGACAGGTACATCTGCCCGTTGCCACCCGAGACTTTCGGCATGGCTGCCAGCGCCGCATCCACCGCCAGCCGCACATCCGCCGCCCGTCCGCCGGCCTTCTCGATCAGGCCTGCAGCCATGCCCTCGCTGTCGTCGACCAGCACCTTCAGGAGATGCTCGGGCGTGAACTGCTGATGATCACGCGTCGTTGCGGCGGTCTGGGCAGCCTGGATAAAGCCGCGCACCCGCTCGGTATATTTTTCCATGTCCATCGACAAATTCTCCTGTTGGCGCGGCACCCGTCCGGCATGGCGCGCAAGTGGAGGCTGGCTCCCGTCATCGGCAAGCCGTCCGCTCTGGAATATGGGGGCCGTTCGGCGCGGCCGGAAGAGGATGCGGCAGGTGGACCGGAAACAAAAACGGCGCCGGGAGTAACCCGGCGCCGTTCTGTATCTTGCAGTGAGTGGGTATCCCGATCAGCCGTTCGAGGCCATCAGGAAGGCCGGCAGATGATCACCGCCGTCGTCGCCCCCGCCGGACGAATCATCATCCGGCTTCTTCTTCTTCGGCCGGCCCGGCTTGCGCTTTACCTTGGCCTCGCCCTCGACGGGCGCTGCATCGGACGCCGGTGCATCGACCGTCGCCGAAGCTGGCGCTGCGGCGGCTGGCGCCTCGGCAGGGGTCGCGACCGGTGCGGCCGGCGGCGTTACGGGCGCCTCGGCCTGCGGCGGCGCGGCGGCAGCCGGCGATGGCTCGGCCGCTATCGGCTGGGAGGTTTCGGGCTGGCCGGCATCGAACGCGCCGGCAACACCGGCCTCGCTCTCGCCGAGACGCGCACGGCGCGGACGACCGCGGCGGCGCGGCTCGCGCTCGGCGTTCTCGCCGTCATTGCGCGGACGAAACTCCTCGGCCGGCGCATCGGCGCGGGCTGAGTTCTCGCCGGAAGCGACAGCGGGCTGCTCGTTCTGGAGACGGGGCTCGACGAAAGGCTGAGGACCGAGGCCGCTCGGTGCCGGACGGTTTTCGCCCCGAACCTCCCGGTTCTGGCCATTCTGGCTATCACGGTTCTGGCCATCTCGGCCCTGCTGGTCGCGGGCAAATTCCCGGTTGCCGTCGCGGTTCTCGCGGTTGCCGTCGCGATTGCCGCGGCCCGCATTGTTATCGCGGCCAGCGTTGTCGCGGTTTGCGTTGTCGCGGCTTCCGTTGTTGTCGCGGGCAACATTGTTCTCGCGGTTGCCGTTGTTGTCGCGGTCGCGGGCCTCGCGGTTGCCGTCCCGGTTGCCGTTGGCATCCCGGTTGCCGTCGCGGTTCCGGTCGCGGGCGAACTCGCGGTTGCCGTCACGCGGCTGGTTCTGGTCGCGGGCGTTCTGCTGGCCGTTGCCCTGCGGACGGTCCTGCTGGCCCTGCGGCGGCTGGCGGTCCTGGACGGGCTGCTGGTTGCGATCCTGCGCGTCGAAGCTGTCCTCGCCGCCCTCCTCGTCATCCCCGTCGTACTCGGCCTCGTCCTGCTGCAGCTGGAACGTGCCCTGCGCTGCCGCAACGATGCGGCCGTAGTGCTCGGCGTGCTGGAGATAGTTCTCGGCCATCACGCGGTCGCCGGAAGCGGAAGCGTCGCGCGCCAGCGTCGAGTACTTCTCGGCGATGTGCTGCGCTGTGCCGCGGATCTTCACGTCGGGGCCATTCGACTCGTAGCTGCGCGAGAGCGGGTTAGGTCCCTTACGACCGCGTCCGCGCATGCGCTGCTTGTTCTGCTGCTGCTGCTGTCCTGGCCTCATGCTCTTCCTGTCTTTGGATATCCGGCCTTCAGGCCAGTGAGCCCCTTGCCGCGGGGTGCTTCGTCACGCTGGAGGAAGCGTCGCGGCACACGATCGGCTGCGTTCAGTCGCTGCCAGTATCGAGATTGATGTTTCGGTTAAGCCGATCGATTCCAAATCGACGGTATCACGGACGGCAGCCATGCCATTCTTCGAGCGCCTGGCATCCCGACCGGTCCAGCGGACCGAGATGCGCGGGGCGTTCCCCCTCGAATATTCCGTAACGCCTGCAAATCTAGTGGCTTCGCTGCGCAGCCACAAGCCTTATTTACTGGCGTCCGACTTAAAGCTTAGCGTCTCCAACGGTTTTCCGCCCGATATTGACGCCAAGAGAGCACGGTCCCCGGTCCGCCGCAGCGCCTTCCCCGAATCATCGATCACGGGTGTCGGCGGAACCACAGCGCTCGCGTCGTGCCGCTGAGATCATCCGCCGATGCGGCGAGATCAAGGCCGCTTCGCTTGAAGATCTGGCAGACATCGCTTGCCTGACCCTGACCGATCTCCATCAGCGCATCGCCGTCCGGCGCGAGAAGCGATGCGGCCTGTGCGGCGATGGCACGGTAGGCGTCGAGGCCGTCCGCCCCGCCATCCAGCGCGCGCATCGGGTCGTGCGCTCGCACCTCGCGCGACAGGCTGAGAATGTCGGCGCTGCGGATGTAGGGCGGGTTGGAGACGATGATGTCGATGGGCGTCCGAAGCGCTGCCAGATAGTTGCCGACGACGGGATAGAACCGGGCCGCGACGCCAGCTGCCTCGGCGTTCCGCCGCGCCGTCTCGACGGCACCTTGGGAAAGGTCCAGCGCCAC
This sequence comes from Mesocryomonas fontinalis, assembly GCF_055730125.2. Lineage (NCBI taxonomy): Bacteria > Pseudomonadati > Pseudomonadota > Alphaproteobacteria > Hyphomicrobiales > Aurantimonadaceae > Mesocryomonas > Mesocryomonas fontinalis. The sequence goes on from NZ_JBUZWG020000004.1 coordinate 18,180, forward strand.
GACCGCGAGATCGGGATAGAGCGCCAGCAGCGACACCGCGATCGCGCCGCTGCCGGTGCCAACGTCGACCAGGCGGCAGCTGCCCCGCGCAGCCAGCACCCGCTCGATCGGCTGGCGGCAGAGATCGACGAGGATTTCGGTGTCCGGGCGTGGCTCCAGCGTATCCGGCGACAGCACGAAATCATGCGCGTAGAACGCCCGCCGGCCGATGATGCGGTGAACCGGCTCGCCTGCGAGGCGGCGCGCGACGAGACCCTCGAGAAGCGTTTTTTGATCGGGAGAAGCGGGATCATGACCGCGCAGGATCAGCCCTGCAGCGTCCAGGCCGAAAGCGAACGCCAGCAGCAGCCGGCTGTCCAACTCGGCTTCCGCCGTCACCGGCGCCAACTGCTTGCGGGTGCGGACGAGCAGCGCGGCGATCGTCTCGGGGGGCGACACGCCGGCCTAGCTTTCGTTGCCGACCGAGGCGAGGAGGCTGGCCTGGTGATCGGCGGTAAGGGCGTCGACGAGTTCGCCGAGCTCCCCCTCCATCACCTTGTCCAGCTTGTAGAGCGTCAGGTTGATGCGGTGGTCGGTGACGCGGCCCTGCGGAAAATTATAGGTGCGGATGCGCTCCGAGCGGTCGCCCGAGCCGACCTGGCTGCGCCGGTTTTCGGAGCGTTCGTCGTCGGCCCGCTGCCGCTCCATGTCGAACAGCCGCGCCCGCAGCACCTGCATCGCCCGCGCGCGGTTCTGGTGCTGCGACTTCTCGGCCGAGACGACCATGATGCCGGTCGGCAAATGCGTGATGCGTACGGCCGAGTCTGTCGTATTGACATGCTGGCCGCCGGAGCCGGAGGCCCGCATGGTGTCGATGCGGATATCCTCGGCCTTGATGTCGATGTCGATGTCCTCGGCCTCGGGCAGCACCGCGACGGTCGCCGCCGAGGTATGGATGCGCCCGCCCGACTCTGTTGCCGGGACGCGCTGGACGCGGTGGACGCCGGACTCGAACTTCAACCGGGAGAACACGCCACGCCCGTTGATCGAGGCGATGACTTCCTTGTAGCCGCCGACCTCGCCCTCGCTGGCCGACAGCACGTCGACCTTCCAGCCGTGGGTCTCGGCATAGCGCTGGTACATGCGGAACAGGTCGCCGGCGAAGAGGCCGGCCTCGGAGCCGCCGGTGCCGGCCCGGATTTCGAGGATGGCGCTCTTTTCGTCGGCCGCATCCTTCGGCAGCAGCAGCAGCTGGATCTCCTCCGACAGCGCCGCCTCTTGGTCGCGAAGGGCGGAAATCTCCGCCGAAGCGAGGTCACGCATCTCCCGGTCGGAGGCCGGGTCCTCCATCATCGCGCGCATGTCGGCAAGTTCTTCCTCGATCCGCCGGTAACGGCCGATCGCCGCGACGATGCCCTCCATGCCCGCATATTCGCTGGCAAGGGCGGCAAAGCTCTCGCGGTCGCCGCCCTTGGCCATCTCGGCCTCGAGATAGGAAAAGCGGCGAACGATCTCGTTCATCGTGTCAGAAGGCAGAACTGCCATGTCGTCCCAAGCGTCGGTAAGAAAGGGGGCACGCGTGCCGGTCGGCCGCGCGCTCAGCGTCCGTGCGAAGGCCCGCTAATAGGGGATCGCGTGCGCTTCGGCAAAGCTCGTCAGCAATTGCCGCATCGAGCCGCTGCGGTAGCGATCGGCGATATGGGCGTCCATCACCGCCTGCAGCTTGGCCACCGGAAGCTCCAGCAGCATCGCCTTGACCGGCCCGATCGCCGAGGGCGTCATCGAGATCGAGCGGAAGCCGAGGCCGATCAGCGCCATCGCCGACAGCGGCTTGCCCGCCATCTCGCCGCAGAGGGTAACCTGCACCGAATTTCGCTTGCCAGCGTCGAGAATGCTCTTCAGCGCCGTCAGGAACGGCGGCGACAGGTCGTCGAACCGCCCCGCCATCCTCGCATTTCCGCGGTCGACGGCCGAGAAGAACTGGAAGAGGTCGTTCGAGCCGATCGAAACGAAGTCGACCAGCTGCATCAGCTCGTCCAGCTGGAACAAGAGCGACGGCACCTCGATCATCGCGCCGATCTTCAGCCGGCGCGGCATGACATGGCCGAACTTGGTGAGGTGCTTGAACTCGCGCGAAATCAGGTCGCGGGCCTGCCGCAGCTCGGCAAGCTCGGTGATCATCGGGAACATCACGCGCAGCTCGCGCCCGGCCGCAGCCTTCAGGAGGCCACGCAGCTGGGTGCGCATCAGGCCCGGCCGATCGAGCGCGAGGCGAATGGCGCGGTAGCCGAGCGCCGGGTTCTCCTCGGCCGACTGGTGGAGGTAGGGCAGTATCTTGTCGCCACCGATGTCGAGCGTGCGGAAGGTCACCGGCATCGCGCCGGCCGCATCGAGGACGGCCGCGTAGAGCCGCTCCTGCTCGCTCGCCTTCGGCATCGACGACGACACCATGAACTGCAGTTCGGTGCGGAACAGGCCGATGCCCGTCGCGCCCGAGGCGCTGAGCTGCGGCAGGTCGACCAGCAGGCCGGCATTCATCAGGAGGTGGATCTCCACCCCGTCCTTGCTCTCGGCGGCGACGTCGCGCAGCGCCCGGTACTGCTCCTGGCGCTTGGCGCGGAACTGCACCTTCTCCACGAACACGCCCTCGACCTCGGCGGTCGGGCGCAGGTGCACGCCGCCGTCGTCGCCGTCGATGATGATGGCGTCGCCGTTCTCGGACATCGAGACGACGCCCTTGGCCTGGCCGACCACCGGAAGGCCGAGCGCGCGGGCGACGATGACGACATGGCTGGTCGCCGTGCCCTCTTCCAGGATCAACCCGCGCAGCTGGTCGCGTCGATAGTCGAGCAGCTCGGCCGCGCCCATCGAGCGCGCGACGATGATTGCGTCCTTCGGCCCGTCCTCGCCGCCGGCGCCCTCCGCCCGGCCCATCAGCTGGCGCAGCAGACGGTTGGCGAGGTCGTCGAAATCGTGCAGCCGCTCGCGAATGAACGGGTCGGTCATGTGCATCATGCGCGCGCGCATGTCGCTCTGTACCTTCTCGACCGCAGCTTCCGCTGTCAGGCCGTTGCGCACCGCCTCTTCCAGCCGCCGCACCCAGCCGCGGTCGTGCGCGAACATGCGGTAGGCCTCGAGCACCGCGCGGTGTTCGCCCTCGGCCGCGATGTCGCGACGCGACAACATGTCCTCGATCGAAATCCGCAGGAACTGCAGCGCCTTTTCGAGGCGGGTGATCTCGGCGTCGGCATCCTCGTTGAAGAGGTTGGTCACCACCACGCGCGGCTCGTGCAGCACGACATGGCCGAGCCCGATGCCCTCCGACAGCGCGACGCCGTTGAACGAGACCGGGCGCGACAGATCGAGGACGACACCCGGGCGCGACAGGCCGGCAAGGCTGCCCGCGGCGATCATTTCGGCGACGACCATGGCGACGGTCTCGAGCGCCTCGACCTCCTCCTCGCGGTAGACCCGCTTGGCGCGGTTCTGCACGTCGAGCACGCCCAGCGTCCGGCCGGCGCGCAGGATCGGCACGCCGAGGAAGGCGTTGAACGGCTCCTCGCCGGTCTCGGGCAGGTAGGTGAAGGCCGGGTGCTTCTGTGCCTCGGGAAGGTTCAGCGAACGCGCGGTGGCAGCGATCGTGCCGACCAGGCCTTCGCCCAGCCGCAGTTGCGCCAGATGGACGGAGCCCGGGTTCAGACCCTCGGTGGCGTAGAGCTCGAGCACCGCGTCGGCCCGCAGCACGTAGAGCGAGCAGACCTCGGCGACCATGTTCTGGGCGATCTGGCGGACGATCTCGTCAAGACGCGCCTGCGGCTCCAGGGGCTCGGCCATGAGCTCCCGGATCTTGCGCATGAGCACGCGTGGTCCTGACGAATCGCTTCTGATCAACGCCGTCTTCCAACTGCCGGTCCCGAGGAAACCGCCTTCCGGTCCGTCCGCCCGCCACCGACGCGCGCAATTTCAGCGGGCGACACCCTTTCTCAGGGGTGCATCGCCCGGCTCAAGCTTTGTCGAGACCGTACACCGAATGCAAGCTCCGAACGGCAAGTTCGGAGAACTCGCCATCGATCAGGATGGAGATCTTGATCTCCGACGTCGTGATCGCGCGAATGTTGATGCCGCGGCCCGCCAGTGCCTTGAAGGCGGTGGCGGCGACGCCGGTGTGGCTGCGCATGCCGACGCCGATCACCGATACCTTGGTCAGGCCGAGTTCGCTCTGGATCACGTCGAAGCGCATTTCCGGCTTCGCCTTCTCGAGGATCGCCGTCGCCTTGGCGAGATCGCTCGCCGGGACCGTGAAGGTCATGTCGGTGCGGGTGCCGTCCTCGGAGATGTTCTGGACGATCATGTCGACGTTGACGCCGGCGTCGGCCAGCGGTCCGAAGATCGCCGCGGCGACGCCCGGCTGGTCCTCGACCCGCCGCAGCGAGATCTGCGCTTCGTCCTTGGCATAGGCGATGCCGGTCACAACCTGCTGTTCCACGATTTCATCCTCGTCGCAAATGAGCGTTCCAGGCGGGTTCAAGACGTCGCCCATTCCCGGCGCATGCGGGTCGTCGAAGGACGATCGCACGAACAGCCGGACCTTGTGCACCATGGCGAGCTCGACCGAGCGCACCTGCAGGACCTTGGCGCCGAGCGACGCCATTTCCAGCATTTCTTCAAACGAGATCTTCGCCATTCGCCGCGCCTTGGGCTCGATGCGCGGATCGGTGGTGTAGACGCCGTCGACGTCGGTATAGATGTCGCAGCGGTCCGCCTTGATCGCCGCGGCGATCGCCACAGCCGAGGTGTCGGAGCCGCCGCGGCCAAGCGTCGCGATCCGGTTGTCCGGCGCGATGCCCTGGAAGCCGGCGATGACGGCGACCTGGCCCTCGTCGAAGCGTCGGACGAGTTCCGAGCCGTCGATGTCGAGAATACGCGCCGCGCCGTGCTGGCCGTCGGTCTTGATCGGCACCTGCCAGCCCATCCAGGAGCGGGCGTTGACGCCCATTGCCTGCAGCGCGATAGCGAGAAGCCCGGCCGTCACCTGCTCGCCCGACGCCACCACGGCATCGTATTCGCGGGCATCGTGCATCGGTGAGGCCTCGCGGCACCAGGCGACGAGTTCGTTGGTCTTGCCGGACATGGCCGAGACCACGACGGCGACCTGATGCCCGGCATCCACCTCACGTTTCACGTGTTCCGCGACGTTGCGGATGCGGGGAATGTCGGCGACCGAAGTGCCGCCGAACTTGAGGACGAGACGCGCCATGGAGATGCTAGCCTGGACGGCGGACGGCAGAGATGTCCGCGGTGTGTCGATAGGACGCTTCCGGGAACGCCTTTCGAGCCCTCCCTGCAGCGGCCGGGAGTTAGCGGATATGCGCGGCGACTGCAAGAATAGGCGTCGCGGCCCCCTGTGCCGGCCACGCCGGAGGGCGCCCCGTCGGGCATGCGCAGCGCCCGCACCGCCTTGCGCGTAAACGAACTGGAAGCCATTCCCGGCTTTTCTCGCTGGCAGCGGATCGACGGCAACTTGATCTTTCGTCAAGGCGGCTAGACTGACCGCCGACAACACGGACGCCTTGCCCATGAAACGCCCGCTTAAAGTGCAGATCATCGTCACGCCCGGCGGCGAGCGCATGGCCATTCTGCCAGAGGCGGATCTGGACGCGCTCCTTGCCCTCGTCGACGTTCCAGCGGGGGGGCCGGCGGATGGGCCAGCGGACGGGCCGGCCGGAGACGACTTCACCGCGGCACTGGCGAGCGAGATGGAGGAAGTCGTGCCATCGGGCTTCCTCGACCGGCTGCTGTCCGGCGCCAACCCGATCAAGGTCTGGCGGGAATATCGCGGCCTGTCGATCATCGACCTCGCCGAGACCACCGCGGTCCCCGCGCCCCGCCTCCTCGACCTGGAAACGGGCAGCGTGACCGGCAGCCCCGCCGAGATCCACGCCATCGCCATCGCGCTGAAACTTGCCGTCGACGACCTCGTCTGATGGTCGTCATCGGGTGCCCGCCGACCGCCGGCGCTTGACTTTCGCCGCTGGGGGCGAACATGCGGAGGGACGACAAGATGACGGGACCAGGACGATGAGCGACGCGCGGCAGACGACGATCGACGACGGCGAAGTCGAGCGCTTTTCGAGGCTCGCCGCTGAATGGTGGAACCCGGCGGGCAAGTTCAAGCCGCTGCACAAGTTCAACCCCGTGCGCCTCGCCTATATCCGCGAACAGCTCGGTTTGAATTTTGGCGTCGACCTCGCTGCGTCCCGGCCGTTCGAGGGACTCAGCGTTCTCGACATCGGTTGCGGCGGCGGCCTGATCTCCGAGCCGGTGGCGCGTCTTGGCGCCAAGGTCGTCGGCGCCGACGCCTCGGCGACCAACATCGAGGTGGCGCGCCTCCACGCCGCCCAGAGCGGGCTCGACATCGACTACCGCGCCACCACCGCCGAGGCGATCGCCGAAGCCGGCGAGAAGTTCGACGTCGTGCTGGCGCTCGAAGTGGTCGAGCACGTCTCCGACGTTCCCTACTTCCTGACCTCCTGCGCCGACATGGTGAAGCCGGGCGGGCTGCTCTTCGTCGCCACCATCAACCGGACCCTCAAGGCCATGGGCTTTGCCATCATCGGTGCGGAATACGTGCTGGGCTGGCTGCCGAAAGGCACGCACCAATATTCCAAGCTCGTCCGCCCGGAGGAGATCCGCTCCCCGGTCGAGGCGGCGGGCCTCTCGATGATCGACGAGACGGGCATCGTCTATCACCCGCTCGCCGACGCCTGGCGCCCGTCGAAGGACATGGACGTCAACTACATGGTCCTCGCCCGCCGTGACTGAAAGCACCTGAGCCGGTCACGGCCCTCGCCTGTAATCTCGACTGTCACCGGCCTCGCTTTCCCGACCTCACTGCACGTGGATGTGTGCGGCCATACCCTCCGCCGACCATGCCCGCCGATTGCTTCGCCTGACGCTCAAGTTTATATGCAAGGCGCAGACGGCACTCCGGTTGAGTCCGAGGATCTCTTGGCAATGGCAGCAGCACTCAAGCAGGCAGAAACCAACGCGGGCAGCGAGACGGTTCTCGCTTTCCCGTGCGCGACGGCTGCCCGCATCATCCCGTCGTTCGAGCCAAGCGCCGCAGAGCGCATCGACCTCGACCGGCTGCGCTGGCTGGCACTGCGCAGCGTCATCGCGCCGCAGCCCGATCTCGAGCGGGCTTGCCTGCTTCTTTCCGGCGAGACCGACGTATCGCTCTCCCGCTATGCCAACGCCTTCTTTCACGGCCTCGCCAACAAGGGCCGCCGCCAGATGAGCTTCTATCGCCCCGGCGCAAAGTCCGTCGGCGAGGACGAGACCTGGCTGCTGCGGCTGGTCGCCGCGACCCGCCGGGGCGACGAGCCCGGCGCCCGCGCGCTGATCGCCTGGCGCGTGCAGCCCGAGGCGCAGCGCTGGATGCGCTTTCTCTCGGCGGGCCTCGTGCGGATGCTCGACAGCGCCGAATAGGCTGCCGCACTCTACCTTGCGACCCTCTGCTTCCCGGATATCGGCGATCGACTTCGCCACGGTTGCCGACGCGCGCCGCTGCTGCAGCGTCGCAACTCCGGCACGCAGCGGCTCGCCGCCCAGTTTAGAATGATTCAAAAAAGGATTGCCAAAGCGGGATCGGCAGCCTAGTTTAGAATTATTCCACGACAAGGACCGGCACGCCCGGTCACAAGGAGACACCCATGGGACTGACCGCCGCCAAGATCGAGCCGAATGCCAAGGAAGAGATCGTCCAGGGCCTGACGCAGGCGCTGGCTGAGACCTCCATCGAGACGATGAAGGCGCAGAACTTCCATTGGAACGTCACCGGCATGTCGTTCGGCCCGCTGCACGAGCTGTTCCAGAAGATCTACGAGGACCACTTCGAGGGCCAGGATCTCCTTGCCGAGCGCATCAAGCAGTTCGATGTGCACGCGGAAGGCCGCTACTCCGTCTATCTCGCCCGCAGCGCGGTGAAGGAGCATGACGGCCACGCCGACGCCAAGGAAATGATCGCCGCCCTCCTCGCCGACCAGGAGCAGATCTCCTCGACGCTCTCGGCCCTCTGCGAGATCGCCGACCAGCACGGCGATTGGGCGACCAACGACCTCTCCACAGCCCGCATCGAGGCGCACGACAAGTTCGCCTGGATGCTCCGCGCCCACCTGAAGTAGGCCGCAGCGATTACACCTGGAAATACCAACGGCCCTGCCAGCGATGGCGGGGCCGTTTTCGCGTGTACGGCCTGCCTGTCCGCCAGGCTCACTCTTGTGGGCATCGGCCACGCGAGGCAGTGGTCGCGCCTCTACGCCAGCGCCCATCTTGCCAAGATCGCGCCTTAACGAATGGTCGCCCGGACGTAGTCGCCGCGCAAGACGACCGATGGCTTGGCGCCCGCGGCGTTGGGCAGCGCGCTGTCGACCATCGCGGCCTTTGCTTCCACCGTGTAGCTGATCGCGGTATCGGCGGCGAAGCTCAGATAGCTATCCTGACTGACGGCGGCGATCAGCAGCGTTTCGTTCCCCTCCGTCCGCTCGAAGTTCAGATGTGCACGCAGCGCTGCGGTCTTCAGCAGGACAGAGCCGGCATGCCCCTCGAGCGTCACGTCGGCAGCCTTGTTGTCGAGTGCGATCGCCGCGAAATCGCCGACGAGCTTCACCTGCGAAGCGGCCTGCTCGATCGAGACCGACACCTCCTTGCGGACATTCGCCTTCAACTCGACGGTACAGGCGGCGGTATCCAGCCAGGAGGATGTGCTGGCATCGACGAAGAGCGTTGCGTCCCTCACGGACATGCGGCCTTCGGTTCGGCAGTCCGTATCGGACCAGATCGAGGTCCAATGCGCGAACCACCCAGTGCGCTTGCCGCCGAGGGTGGCGGTAAACGGCTCGTCCTCGCGGGTGGTCAGGTCGATCGCGCTCGCCTCGCCGGTGATATGGATGGCGGTGACGGCCGAGAGGTTCAAGAACTGTTCGGTCGGCAACGCTTCGCCTGCCGAGGCAGACAACGCCGCGGGCGATGCGGCGCAAAAGAAAAGAAAGGCGATCATCCGGCTATTCATCGTTCGGTTCCCATCATGGCTGTGGCGTGATGGGAGTGGCCGACAGACTGGTGCCCGGCGACCTCGATCGCAATGAAGGTCGATCCGAATCGCGATCTAGGACAAGGTGCCGGTCGTTCAACCCGCTCCCCGTCGGAGCCTCGACGCAGCTGACGATTTCCGGATGATCCTGATACCGCTTCCCTTCTTCGTATCCTTCGTGCTGGTCGGAATGCTGCTGCGCGCCCTCCGGCACGACGAGGCGGGCTGGCGCTCCAACCCGTTGTTCGCAGCTCTCATCTCAGCCTATGCCGTCCAATCCATCCTGATCGGCCTGCGCTGGGGCTACGGCATGCGCGGTGTGCTGCCGCTGATGTCGCCCCTGGCGGCGCTGATTGCACCGCTCGCATGGGCGAGCTTCAGGAGCCTTGCCGACGAGACGTCGGCGAGAGGCCTGCGTCTCGCCTGGGCGCACGCATTGCCGGCAGCCCTCGTGGTCGTTCTCGAGTTCGCGTGGCCCGATCCGATCGGCGCCGTTATCGTGGTGACGTTCCTCGCCTATGGCGCCGCCCTCCTGTGGCAGGCGCGGCTAGGGCCGGATGCGCTCGTCGCATCACGCCTCGACGGCGTGGTGCGCTCCTATCGGGCGCTGCAGATCACCGGCCTTGCCCTCCTCGCCTCCGCTGCGACCGATGTCTTCACCAGCATCGACCTCGCCTGGAGCGGCGGCGCCTATTCCGGTGCAGTGATCGGGATCGCCAACGTTCTGGCGCTGCTGATCCTCGGCAAGGCCGCTGCCATCGCGACGACCAGCGCGACGAACAGCGCGACGGAAGATGAGCCCCTGGAAGGCGGACGGCCCATCACCGCCCCGCGCGAGCCGACAGACGACAACCTCGCCGTGACCGTGCGGATCGAAGCCCTAATGCGCGAGGACGAGCTCTACCGGGACCTCGAACTCAACCTTTCCAAGATCGCCCGAAAGCTCCGCATGCCGCCACGCGACGTCTCGAACGCCATCAACCGCTCCCACGGCATGAGCGTTTCGCAGTACGTCAACACCTTCCGGGTGGAACGTGCCTGCCACCTTCTCAGCGAGACGAAGGATCCGGTGACGGCGATCATGTTCGAAGCGGGCTTCCTCACAAAGTCGAACTTCAACCGCGAGTTCTTGCGCGTCACCGGCGTCAGCCCGACAGCCTGGCGGAACGCAAGAACGATTCAGCATGGGATAGCCAGGTAGCCATGTCTGTCTACAGACGGAGGCTTCTGCTCTGGTCAGGCGTCAGCCAGCGTCCTGCTCATCCTCGCGGATCGGGCATTCCACCCCTTCCAGCACGCACTTGCGGCGGTACGACATCACCCAGAAGGCGGGGTTGCGTGTCGCCTCGGCAAGTCGGCCCATCAGCGTCTCGATGAATTCCCGCTTGGCCTCGCCGCTGCCATTGCGCGGAAACGCCTGCTTCTCTTCCTTGGTCATGGCGCAGCCGACGCAGCGGCCCTGCCGCTTGTACTTGCAGACGTCGACGCAGGGGCTGGGCGCGTCGGCCCAGAGGGCGAGATCGGAAGTGTCGGGCATCACGGTTTCCTGGGGCGCGTGGGATCAGGCGGCGCGGTCGAGCTTGTCGAGCGGACAGGGCGCGTCCTTGCGATCGCATTTGCGCCGGTACATCCGCGTCCAGTAGGGCAGCCGCCCCGCGGTCTCCAGCCGTTCGGCGAGCGTGCGGAAGAAGTCCTTCTTCTTCGACTTCTTGTCGAGGCGCTTGAACGCCTTCTTCTCCGGCTTGGTCATCGCGCAACCGATGCAGCGCCCTCCATCGCGAAACTTGCACACGTCGATGCAGGGGGAAGGCGCGTCCGCCCAGGTCTTGGTCAATCGAGGTCTCCGAAAAAGTTCACGCTGTGCAGAGGAGACGATGCTCCGGGCAAAGCCGCTAGTTCTTGTCTTCCGGCAGAGGCGGCAGCGGCATCACCGCGATGCCCTCCTCTACCAGCCCCTTCACGTCGGGCAGACTCGCCTCGCCAAAGATCTGCCGCGCTTCGCTCTCGCCATAGTGGATCTTCCGCGCCTCCTCTGCGAAGGCCGGGCCGACATCCTCGCCCTTGGCGCGCACCGCGCGGCTGAGCTCCTGGAGCCTTGCCATCATGCCCGCCGCCTCGGCCTCGCTCGGCCCCTGGCGGGTGGCGACCGCCGGCCGCATCAGGCTCTTGCCCACCGCAGCCGAGCCGCAGCTCGGGCAGGAGACGAGCCCCGCCTCCGTCTGCCGCTCGAAGTCGTCGCTCGAGCGGAACCAGCCGTCGAACCCATGGCCCTCCGGCTCGCACCGGAGCGCGAACTTGATCACTCGGCGGTCCTTGCTGCCCCGCCGGCACCCGCCGTGGATGGCGCGGCGAAGTCGCGGGCGTTCTTGAGGTTCGGCACCTTGCGGCGGGTGGCGGCGACCATGTCTGTGTCGATTTCGGCCAGCGCGATGCCCGGCTCGGCGCCATCGACCTCGGCGATCACCTTGCCCCAGGGGTCGATGATGATGGAATGGCCATAGGTCTCGCGGCCGTCCTCGTGCACCCCGCCCTGCGCGGCGGCGACCATGAAGGCGCCGTTCTCGATCGCCCGGGCGCGCAGGAGAACGTGCCAGTGCGCCTCGCCGGTCTGCCGGGTAAAGGCGGCGGGCGCCGTCAGCACTTCGGCGCCGGCCAGGGCTTCGGCGCGGAACAGCTGGGGGAAGCGCATGTCGTAGCAGACGCCGAAGCCGATCCGCACCGGGCCTCCCTCCAGCGCCAGATCGGCGATCCCTGCAGCCGCACCCGGCCTGTAGGTCGCCGACTCCCGCCAGCTCTCGCCATTGTCGAGGTCGACGTCGAACATGTGGATCTTGTCATAGGTGGTGAGGCGCTGACCGTCCGGCCCGAACAGGAAGGCTCGGTTGGCGATCATCCCGTCCTCGACCGCGACGGCGACCGAGCCGACATGAATGAACACGCCGTGCTGGCGCGCAAGCTCGGCGGCGGCCCGCACGATCACGTCGTCGGCCTCGCTTTTCAACTCAGCATTGAGCCCGGCGCGGTCGCGCTGCACCATGCCGGTCATCTCCGGCGTCTGCAGATAGCTCGCCCCCTTGGCGACGGCGTCGGCCACCATCGCGGCCATCACCTCGGCATTGGCCTTCGGGTCGACGCCTGAGCGCATCTGCAGGACGGCGGCGGTAAACTTGGTCATGGGAAATCCTGCAGATGGCGGAGGGCAAGACGGCCGGTGGAATGCCGGCGCGGCGCAAGGCCGCAAAAACGAGGATGGTGCCGATCAGGCCGCCAGCATCGGGTCGAGCTTGCCGGCGCGGTCGAGCGCGAACAGGTCGTCGCAGCCGCCGACATGGCGGTCGCCGATGAAGATCTGCGGGAAGGTCGTGCCGCCGTTCGCCCGGGCCAGCATCTCCTTGCGGATTTCGGGCTCGTGCGTCGCATCCTTCTCGTCGAAGGCGACGCCCTTCTCGGTCAGCAGCTGCTTGGCGCGGGCACAGTAGCCGCAGAACTGGCGCGTGTAGATGGTGACGTCGGGCATGGCTGCGTCCTGCTGAAAAGGTTGAGGGTTCAGATATGGACGGCACCTTCTCCGACCGCAACCCTTGCAAACGTCAACACGTCGACATCCCGCGCCCCGGCGCGCTTCAGCGCCCGCGTCGCGCTGGCGACAGTGGCGCCAGTGGTGAAGACGTCGTCGATCAGCAGCACGCGCCGCCCGGCCACGGCCGGCTTGCAGCGCTCGGGTACGGCAAAGGCGGCGCGCACGTTCGCCTCCCGCTGGGCGCGCCCGAGCCCGACCTGGCTGCGCGTCGCCTTGACGCGCACGAGCACCCTCGGCTGATAGAGGAGGACGTGGCCGCGCTTTCCCTCCAGCCGCACCAGTTGGCGCGCCAGCTCGGCCGCCTGGTTGAAGCGGCGTCGCCACAGCCGCGCCGCATGCAGCGGTACGGGGACCACGAGGTCGGCCGCGTCGAGCAGCTCCCGGCCGGCCCGCGCCATCCAGGTGGCCATCAGCAGCGTGAGATCGATACGATCACCGTATTTCAGCGACGCCACCAGCCGTGCCGCCAGCCCGTCATAGAGCGCGGCCGCCCGCAGCCGGGCGAACGGCGGCGGTTCGGCGATCGCCGCCGACGACAGGAGGCTGGCGCCGATATCGCCACCAAACCCCGCCTCATAGGCGAAGGGCGTGCCGAGCACCGCGCAGAAAGGCGGCTCGATGAAGGCGACGCCCGCCCAGCAGCCGGCGCACAGGGCATGCGCTTGCCCGACGGCCGTCTGGCAGCCGGCACAGACCGGCGGAAACAGCAGCTGGCCCATTGCCGCCGCCAGCCAGCGGGCCCCGCCTTGACGCATGCCGATGCTTGCCCTCCGGTTGGGACGCGCCCTTTGCCGGACGTCCTTTTCTCGACGTCGATGTCGATGCTAGGCATCCTGCGTCTGCAGGACGCGCGGCGCTCTAAACGCTTGACGATACGCCGCGCGTCATCAGCTACAAGCCGGCGTCGACCTCGAAATTGGAAGCTGGATGAACAACGCTCTTTTCGACCGTGCCCTGCTCGACCGCCGCCGGCGCCGCGTGGCGCTCGACCCGAAGGCTGCCGGGGCCCGCTTCCTGTTAAAGGCAGTCGCCGAGGAACTCGCAGAACGGCTGTCGCTGGTCGAGCGCCGGTTTCCGCTCGCCGTCGACCTTGCCGGCCATTCCGGCGAAATGGCGGGCCTCCTCGCTGCCGGCGGCCAGGTCGACACCGTCGTGCGGGTCGAGCGAGATGCGGCGCTGCTCGGCGGCACGGGCCTGTCGGTCGTCGCCGACGAGGAGGCGCTGCCGCTCGCCGAGAATGCCGTCGACCTCGTCGTTTCCGCGCTGTCGCTGCACCTCACCAACGATACGCCGGGCACCCTCGTCCAGATCAAACGCTGCCTGAAGCCGGATGGGCTGTTCCTCGCGGCGCTCCTCGGCGGCGAGACGCTGAGCGAACTGCGCGCCGCCTTGCTCGCGGCCGAGGCGGAGATCGTCGGCGGCGTCTCGCCGCGCGTCGCCCCCTTCGTCGACATCCGCGACGCCGGCGCGCTCCTGCAGCGAGCGGGCCTGGCGCTGCCGGTCACCGACCAGGACCGGCTGACGGTGCGCTACGCTTCGATGTTCGAGCTGATGCGGGATCTCAGGGCCATGGGCATGGCGAACATGCTGACGGAGCGCAGCCGTGTACCGAGCCGGCGCCGCCTGTTCCTGCGCGCCGCGGAAATCTACGCCGACCGCTATTCGGATCCGGACGGACGGGTGCGGGCGACCTTCGACATCGTCTACCTCTCCGGCTGGAAACCGCATGACAGCCAGCAGAAGCCCCTGAAGCCGGGCAGCGCGAAGGCAAGCCTCAGCGCGGTCCTGAACGATCGGTCGGGCAAGCTCTGAAGTGCCGGCCGGCGGAAGCGCACGAACGTCCCTCTCGTCCGATCGCCAGAGGGTAACCGGAAACGTGTTCAGTCAGACTGTTGGTCCCATAGGGACAAACGTGAACAGGCCGAGGCTATCCGGATCGCTTGGACCGGACGAGCAGCCGATCCTGCCAGCTCTATTTCGCCAAGCCGTTCGCGACGTTCTGAAATATGGTCTGAAGGTTGGTGCCGATCTGCGAGAGGAGGCCGACGATCGCGAGGCCGATGAACCCGGCGATCAGCGCGTACTCGATCGCCGTCGCCCCTGCCCGATCATCGACGAAGCTGCGCCAGCGCGACATCAGCCGCGCCCTCAGCGAAGGGGATCCGCCGGTTAGCATGCGCCGCGCTGCGTGCCATCGGGGAACAATAGGCAAGGACCGGCCTTGCCGTCCCACAGCACGCTGCGGCTCTCGACATAGGTGTTCTTGCCGGGGCGTCCCACCGAGCCGGTCACCGTCGGATCCAGCGTCTGGCCGCGCTCGGCGACGCTGATCTTGGCGTGACGGTCGGCGGCGGGAACGACGATCAACGCCAGCGCCGCGGCGATCGAGCCGAACAGCAAGGTGGCTCGGAAGAGGCCGGTGCGGGCCTCGGCAAGGGCGCCGGCATTTCCCGTTTTTGGCTGGCCGCTGTCTTTCATGGTCACCCCCCGGATGTCGGCGGCGCCCTACAAGGACGCGGCGCTTTTGCAACACCCTGGGATTGTGACGGAAAGCCGTGAAAAATCGCTTAAGGTCGCCACCGGTCCTTCAGCAAAGGTTAGGGTCTGGGGCAGGCTTCCCGAGCGACAGTTTTTTCAGATGAGGTCGACGAGGAACGGGATCAGCGGCGCGTCGGCCGGGGGCATGGGATAGTCGCGAAGGTCCTTCGGCCGCACCCATTTCAGCCGCTGCCCCTCGCGCGGCCGGGCAATGCCCTCATAGCGGCGGCAGACGTAAAGCGGCATCAGCAGATGGAAGTCGGGGTAGAGATGGCTGGCGAAGGTCAACGGCGCGAGGCACGCGGCCTGCGTCGTGACGCCGATCTCCTCCTGGAGCTCGCGGATCAGCGTCTCCTCGGGCGTCTCGCCGGCCTCCACCTTGCCGCCCGGAA
Source organism: Mesocryomonas fontinalis (assembly GCF_055730125.2). Taxonomy (NCBI): domain Bacteria; kingdom Pseudomonadati; phylum Pseudomonadota; class Alphaproteobacteria; order Hyphomicrobiales; family Aurantimonadaceae; genus Mesocryomonas; species Mesocryomonas fontinalis. The sequence continues at coordinate 33,760 of NZ_JBUZWG020000004.1, forward strand.
ACTCCCAGAGCCCCGCCAGCGACTTGCCTTCCGGGCGCTCGGCGATGAGCACCCGGCGATCGGCATCGATCAGCGCACAGGCCGCGACGAGGAGGATGGTTTTCGCAGGCATGGTGATTTCCTCGACGTTTGCCCCGTCAGATGCGGGAAAGCCGCGGACGGGCCGTCCGGGCGGGTCACCAGCACTCCGCGTCGTCAGGCCGGCGGCGAGCGGTAGATGTAACGATAGGCCTCGACGAAACCGAGATTGCGGTAGAGGGCGAGGCCCGCGGTGTTCTCCGCCTCGACCTGCAGCCAGCCGGTGCGCGCACCCTTGTGCAAGGTGTGGCGCAGCGCCGACGCCACGATGTCGCGCCCGATGCCTTTCTGGCGGCTGCCTTCGGCCACGGCGACGTCGAGCACGCCGGCCAGGTCGTTGTCGTGAATCGCCAGCGCCACGGCGATCGCCTTCCCCGCTTCCTCCTGCACGAACAGGCCAGCGGGTGGACGGATCGATTCGAGGATCTCGGTCAGGCCCTGGCGCATGTCGTCGGAGCGATCGTGCACGACAAGGCTCGCATTGATGTAGCGCCCGAGGTCCTTGGTCGGGATCCGGTCGATGGCGCTCGACAGGTCGAGCGTGGCGAGGTCGGCGGTGAAGACGATGGATTCGGCAAAGCGCGACCAGCCGGCGCGGTCGAGATGCTCGATCAGCGGCGTTGGCGCCAGCGGCGACTGGCGGAACACCAGCGGCCGCCCCGCTGCGGCGAAGCGCTCGGCCGCCCGTTCGATCCGACCCTCGATGTCGGAATGGTCGGACGGGTCGAGCGGATTGACCGAGTTCAGCCGCTTGGCGGGAAAGCTCTTGGTCAGCCGCACGGCCCACGTGCCGTCATAGACGGTGGAGGTGGCAGGCCAGGCCCGGAAGCCGGCAGCCTCCAGCCGGCGGACGACGGCGAGACGCTTCATGAACTCAGCTTCGATAGTCGCCATTGATCTCGACATATTCCTTCGTGAGATCGCAGGTATAGACCGTCCAGCGCCCGGCGCCGAGACCGAGTTCGACCCGGATCGGAACTTCCGGCCGCTTCATCACCGCCGCCGCCGCCGCCTCGCTGTAGTCCGGATCGCGCTCGCCCTTCACCGCGACGCGCACCTCGCCGAAGGAGATGGTGAGGAGGTCGCGGTCGGCCGGCTCGCCGGCCTTGCCGACGGCCATGACGACGCGGCCCCAGTTGGCGTCCTCGCCGGCGACCGCCGTCTTCACCAGCGGCGAGTTGGCGATCGACAGGGCGATGCGCTTGGCGGAGGCGTCGCTGACCGCGCCCTCGACCGTCACCTGGATCTCGTGCCGGGCGCCTTCGCCGTCGCGCGCCACCTGGCGGGCGAGGTCGAGCAGCATGTCGGCGAGCGCCAGCTTGAAGTCGGCAAGGCGCGGGTCGGCGCCGTCGGTGATCTCAGGGCAGCCGCGGGCGGCGGCCGCGCCGGTTGACAGCAGCAGCAGCGTGTCGGAGGTCGAGGTGTCGCTGTCGACCGTGACGGAGTTGAAGCTCGGCTCGACGGCGGCCGACAGCATCGCCTGCAGCGCCGCGGAGGAGATCGCCGCATCGGTGGCGAGGAAGGACAGCATGGTCGCCATGTCCGGCGCGATCATGCCGGCGCCCTTGGCGATGCCGTTCAAGGTGACCGCCACGCCGTCGATCTCGACCGTGCGGGTGGCGACCTTGGCATAGGTGTCGGTGGTCATGATCGCGTCGGCGGCATCGCGCCAGCGGTCGCCGGTCGCCTCGGCGGCAAGGCCTTCCAGAAGGTGCGCGAACTTGCCGGCATCGAGCGGCTCGCCGATGACGCCGGTCGAGGCGAGGAAAACCTCGCCGGTCTTGCAGCCGACAGCCTCAGCGGCGGCGACCGCTGTCATTGCCGTGGTCTCGCGGCCCTTGCGGCCGGTGAAGGCGTTCGCATTGCCGGAATTGACGACGACGGCGCGGACGCTCCCGCCCTTCAGGCTGTCGCGGCAGAAGTCGACCGGCGCCGACGGGCATTTCGACTTGGTGAACACGCCGGCAATGCCGCCGGGCGCATCGAGCACCATCAGCAGCACGTCGGTGCGGCCCTTGTACTTAATGCCGGCCGCACCCGTCGCGATGCGCAGGCCCTCGATGGCCGGCATGTCGGGCATGGCCACGGGGGCCAGCGGGGAGACGCTCACGCTCATGGTCGTTCCTTCTCGGGAAGCCGTCTGGCTCGGGAAGCCTTCTGGGGATCGCGCTGTCGCCGGCCGTCCGGCCTGCGGACCGGCGGAAGAAAGCGGGCATCGCCCTCCTCCGCCGGCAGTCGTCGTTACGTCTTACTGGGCGGGTGCAGGCGCCGTGGCGGGGGCATCGCCCTCGGCCGGGGCAGTCTCCGCAGGTGCAGTCTCGGCCGGAGCACCCTCGGCGGGCGCTGCCTCGCCGTCGGCCGGTGCGCCGTTGGCGATCGACTTTTCCATCGCCTCGACCTGCGTCTTCACCTTCGGGTCGACATACTCGACCTTCAGGTCGTCGCGGGCCTTCTGGACGATGGCCATGTACTTCTCGCGCATCAGCACCTGGCGAACCTGGTCCTTGACGTCGTCGAAGCTCGGCTGCGGCTGCGGCCGCTTCTCCGTCACCTGGATGACATGCCAGCCGAACTGGGTCTCGATCGGTGCCTCGGTATACTTCCCGACCTCGAGCGCATAGGCGGCCTTCTCGAAAGGCGGCACCATCTGGCCGGGACCGAAGAAGCCGAGATCGCCGCCTTCGGGACCGGACGGGCCGGCGGATTTCGACGCGGCCAGCGTCATGAAGTCGGCACCGCCGTCGAGTTCCTTGATCACCGCCTCGGCCTCTTCCTTGGTCTTCACCAGGATGTGGCGGGCATGGACTTCCTCGACCGGCTTCAGCTTAGCGAGTTCGGCGTCGTAGCGCGCCTTCAATTCCTCGTCCTTGATGCCGTCGACGCCTTGCTTCTGGAAGTAGGCGTTGTGCAGCGCCCGCTCGCGCAGGAAGGCGATGCGTGCCTGCACCACCGGGTCCTTCTCGATGTCGGTCTTCTCGGCTTCCTGGGCGAGCGACTTGATGTCGATCAGCGCGGACAGCACGGCCAGCTTGCGCTGCTCGGGCGGCAGCTTCTCGAACTGCTCGCCGAGGTCGCCGGCGGCGAGCGTCAGGTCGCCTTCGGTGATCGACTGGGTGCCCACCTTGGCAACGACGTCGGTGTCGGCGGCGCTGGCCGGGAGGGCCATGCCCGCCAGCGACAGGCTGGTCGCGGCAAGAAGAAGCGTGATGATACGGGTCATAAAGTCAGTTCCTCGGATTTCTCGGGCGACACGGATGCCGGCCTCTCGGTGCGGGCCGCTCTTTGAACGCGTGGTTGGAAGTCCTTGCTTTGCGGTCTTTTGAAGGCCGCACGGCGCCGGTGGGCGGCGTTGACATCGCTTAGCCCCCCTCTTATCTCTCTCGCGTCATCAAAGTCCAGCCGCAGGTCCCGACACGCGACGCCGATGACGGGAAACGGCAGCATGCTGACGCGATGTTTAACTCTTTGATCCCTAACGTTTAATCCGCTCGGATCGGCTGGGATCGTGATAGCGGCGCACGGCCTCTTCGGCCGAGACCGGATCGCCCTGGACCCGTCGGCAGACAATGAAGACGTCAGGCCGCACCGCTTAATCTTTGGAAAGTCCTGATCATGGTCAGTTTCGGCGGCTTAGCCCGCAAGTTGCTTGGTTCGTCGAACGACCGCGTCGTGCGCAAGTTCGATTCCTTCGTGCGCGAGATCAGTGCCCTAGAGCCTTCGCTGGTCGCCCTCAGCGACGACGAGCTGCGCGGCCGCACCGCGACCTTTAAGGCCGAGATCGCCGCCGGCAAGCCGGTCGACGACCTTCTGGTGCCCGCGTTCGCGACCGTGCGCGAGGCGGCAAAGCGCGCCCTCGGCATGCGGCATTTTGACGTGCAGATGATCGGCGGCATGGTGCTGAACCGCAAGTCGATCGCCGAAATGCGCACCGGCGAGGGCAAGACGCTGGTCGCGACGCTTCCGGTCTACCTCAATGCGCTCGCCGGCAAGGGCGCGCACGTCGTCACCGTCAACGACTACCTCGCCACGCGCGACGCCGAGTGGATGGCCAAGGTCTATCGCTTCCTCGGCCTCTCGGTCGGCATCATCACCCACGGCCTCAGCGACGACCAGCGCCGCGCGGCCTATGCCTGCGACATCACCTACGCCACCAATAACGAGCTCGGCTTCGACTATCTCCGCGACAACATGAAGTATGACCGCGGCCAGATGGTGCAGCGCGGCCACCACTTCGCCATCGTCGATGAGGTGGATTCGATCCTGATCGACGAGGCGCGCACGCCGCTGATCATCTCCGGCCCGCTCGACGACCGCTCGGACCTCTACAAGACCATCGATACCTTCATCCCGCAGCTCGGCAAGGAAGACTACGAGCTCGACGAGAAGCAGCGCCAGGTCGCCTTCACCGAGGACGGCACCGAGAAGCTGGAGCGTCTGCTGGAGTCCGCCGGCCAGCTGGTCGGCACCTCGCTCTACGACATCGAGAACGTGGCGATCGTCCACCACGTCAACAACGCGCTGAAGGCGCACACGCTGTTCCAGCGCGACAAGGATTACATCGTCCGCAACGACGAGATCGTCATCATCGACGAGTTCACCGGCCGCATGATGCCGGGCCGTCGGTTCTCGGAAGGCCTGCACCAGGCACTCGAGGCCAAGGAAGGCGTCACCGTCCAGCCCGAGAACCAGACGCTCGCCTCGATCACCTTCCAGAACTACTTCCGCATGTACGGCAAGCTCGCCGGCATGACCGGCACGGCGTCGACGGAAGCTGCCGAGTTCGGCGACATCTACGGCCTCGACGTGCTGGAGATCCCGACCAACCTGCCGGTCAGCCGCATCGACGAGGACGACGAGGTCTATCGGACCGCCGAGGAGAAGTTCCGGGCGATCGCCAAGGAGGTCGCCGAGGCTTCCAGCCGCGGCCAGCCGACCCTCGTCGGCACCACCTCGATCGAGAAGTCGGAGCTGCTCGCCGAGCGGCTACGCGAGAGTGGCCTCAAGAACTTCCAGGTGCTGAACGCGCGTTACCACGAGCAGGAAGCCTACATCGTCAGCCAGGCCGGCGTGCCCGGCGCGGTGACGATCGCCACCAACATGGCCGGCCGCGGCACCGACATCCAGCTCGGCGGCAATGCCGACATGCGCATCGAGCACGAGCTGAAGGACATGCCGGAAGGTCCCGAGCGCGATGCCGCCGAGGCCGCGATCAAGACCGACATCAAGCGGCTGAAGGAAATCGCGCTGAAGGCCGGCGGTCTCTACGTCCTCGCCACCGAACGGCACGAGAGCCGGCGTATAGACAACCAGCTGCGTGGCCGTTCCGGCCGCCAGGGCGATCCCGGCCGCTCGAAGTTCTTCCTGTCGCTGCAGGACGACCTGATGCGGATCTTCGGCTCCGAGCGCATGGACACCATGCTGACGCGCCTCGGCCTGAAGGAGGACGAGGCGATCGTCCACCCCTGGATCAACAAAGCTCTGGAGAAGGCGCAGAAGAAGGTCGAGGCCCGCAACTTCGACATCCGCAAGAACCTCCTGAAGTACGACGACGTAATGAACGACCAGCGCCGGGTCATCTTCGACCAGCGGCTGGAGCTGATGGATTCGAACGACCTGTCCGAGACCATTTCGGACATGCGCCTGGCGACCATCGACATGATCGTCAGCCGCCGGATCCCTGAGCGCGCTTATGCCGAGCAGTGGCAGACCGCCGAACTGCGCGAGGACGCGCTCGACCTGTTGAACCTAGACCTGCCCATCCAGGCCTGGGCCGACGAGGAGGGCATCGACGAGGAAGTCATCCGCGAGCGCATCATCGCCGCCGCCGATGCCGCCTATGCCGAGAAGGGCGAGCGCTTCGGCCCGGAGATGATGACCTATGTCGAGCGCTCCGTGGTCCTGCAGACCATCGACGCGCTGTGGCGCGAGCATCTCGTCAACCTCGACCACCTGCGTTCGGTCGTCGGCTTCCGCGGCTATGCGCAGCGCGATCCGCTGAACGAGTACAAGTCGGAAGGCTTCGAGCTGTTCGAGACCATGCTCGGGCACCTGCGCGAGCGCACGACCTCGCAGCTGATGCGCGTCGAGATCGTTCGCCAGGATGAGCAGCCGCAGGACGATATCCTGCAGCTCGCCGAGGGCCATCACATCGACGCCGACACCGGCATCGACGAGTTCGCCCCGCCAACCGACAGCCTTAGCGCCGGCGAACCCGGCACCGAGGATGCGAGCCTCTGGGGCACCGTCGGCCGCAACGAGCCTTGCCCATGCGGCTCCGGCAAGAAGTTCAAGCACTGCCACGGCGCCTACGCCTGACAGCATTGAGGCGGTCGCTCGGCGACCGCCTCAATCAATTAGAGCAAGCGCTACGCCCTGACGTTAGCCTGACTACAGGATCGCCTCGACGTCCCCCGGCGACCGGCACAGCCGCACGCCCTTGTCCGTCACGACGATCGGCCGGTTGATCAGGATCGGATGCTCGATCATCTGGTCGAGGATTTCCTCGTCGTCGAGCGCGGGATCGTCGAGGCCGAGCTCGGCGTAGGGCGTGCCCTTTTTGCGCAGCAGGTCGCGCGGCTTCATGCCCATCACGTCGAGCAGTTCGATCAGCGTCTCGCGGCTCGGCGGGGTCTTCAGGTACTCAATGATTTCCGGCGCCTCTCCGGTCGCCTCGATCGCCTGCAGCGCCGCCTGCGAGGTCTGGCAATCGGGATTGTGATAGATCGTCACGGCCATGGATGTCTCCGAATGATTGCGGCGGGTGCCGCGCTTATGCGACAGAGTTTCAGGAATTATCGGGGCAGGCCAGTCGAAATCGCTTGGTGCGGCACCCTGACCAGCATGCCTGACGGCCCCGCCGCCGGGCGGACGAAAGAGATCGCATGAAACGCCTTGCTCTCGCAGCCTTCGCCCTCCTGCTGCCGGTCGCGGCTCTCGCCGAGCCCGGCGCCGGCCAGGCAGTGCAGGGCGACATCACCATTTCCGGCGGCTTCACCCGCGCCATGCTGCCGAACCAGCCGGTCGGCGGCGGCTATCTCACCATCCGCAACGCCGGCGGAGCCGACCGCCTGCTCGGCGTCGCGACACCGCTCGCCCGGAAGGGCGAACTGCACGAGATGTCGATGAACGGCGAGGTGATGTCGATGCGCCCCTTGCCGGACGGCGTCGCAGTGCCCGCGGGCGGCACCGTCGCGCTGATGCCGGGCGGCCTCCACATGATGTTCACCGGCGTCACCAAGCCGTTCAAGACCGGCGACACGGTGCCGGTGACGCTGAGCTTCGAGAAGGCGGGGACGGTCGAGGTCGCCCTGCCGGTGCTCGGCGTCGGCCAGTCGCCAGAGGCCGGCGACGCGGAAGGGGACGCGATGCCGGGCATGGGCCACATGCCGGGCATGAACCACTAGAACGCCGTACGTCCGGAAGGACGTACAAAGGACTCTCCATCGCTCTGAATTGAGAGCTGGAAATTCCGGCGGGAGGTGTCGACGGCTCTTGTCGACGCTTCCAAAAGCGTCGTCTTGCCCGCGCGCGGCGCGGAGATCACGATCCCGGGCGTATCTTGCCGCTCATCCGGGCGAGCTGGCTTGGTGGTGTGAACGAATTACCCGAAGATCCGCCGGCAGCACGTCCAGCCTGCGCACTGCCGCCGGCAATATCGCTGATTACTTCCGGCCGAGCATGCCGTCGAAGACTGTCGCCTTGCGCACCTCGATCGGCTTGCCCAGCCGGTCGTAGCCTTCGCGGCGATGCTGCTCGGTGGCATAGGCGTCGGCGGTGATCGGCGAACCGGTCTTGTAGCTGAAGGTCGAGACCGGCGCGAAGTCGGTCGGCTTCATCAAGGCGACGAGCTTGTCTTCCTCGGCCTGGTCGGCGATCTGCTTGGCGGCGACTTCGGCAGTTTCCGTCACCACCGGGCACTTGCCGGCGGCGTCGAGCTTCTGCCCGTCCTCGAGCTTGGGGTCGAAGACATAGCGCTTCTCGCACACGCCGACGTCCGGCACCTTCTTGGTCAGCTCGAAACGGTCCGAGCCTTCCTTCAGCATCTTCCAGAAGGCGTAGTGCTCGGACTGCCGGTGACGGGCCATGTTCTTCGGCGTCATCCGGAACGGATAGGCCTGGATCTGGAACGAGCGCTGGCCGCCGGCGAAGCTGTCGCGGGCAAGCGCGTAGAGCTCCTCGACCTGCCAGTCGTCCATGGCATAGCAGCCGGACGAATTGCAGGAGCCATGGATCATCAGGTTCTGGCCGGTGCTGCCATTGGCGCGGTCATACTGGTTGGGATAGCCGATATTGACCGCGAGATGGTGCTGCGAGCCGGGATTCAGGCTGCCCTGGGTGACGGTGTAGAAGCCCTCGGGCGCCTGGCGGTCGCCCTCAACACGCTTCGGCCCGAGCTTGCCGGACCAGGCGCAGATCGCATAGGTCTTCAGGAGTTCGTACTGGCCGCTGGTCTTCTGCTTCCAGACCTCGAGCTGCGACTCTTCCTTGTAGAGACGCACCAGGATCGGCGATTTAACGCCCATGTCCTTGAGCTTCATCTCCTTGACGAGGGCAGCCGGAACCGGCGCGTCCGCGCCCATCAGGTCGCCGAGATCGGCGCCCGGCTGGCAGGCCGACATCACCATCATGCTGGCCGCAAGAACCGCTGCGGTCACCAGGCGTCTGACGAGCATCCCCGTACCCTCGTTGAGCAAGGACCCACTCCCTGCGCCCGATCTTCCGGCGAACCGGCCCCTGATCGGCATCTCGCGTCCCCGCCCCGGCCAGCGCTCGGGTTAAGGACAAGTTATGTCTTTTTGGCCCTGCCGCCTTAACAGGCGGTTAAGACCTTGGCGCCCCGTCGCGTGCAGGCGCGAAAAGTGCTGCGGCGCTCGGATTTCCTGGGGAGTTCACCATAAAACCGCGAGGGCGGCCGTGGCGAAAAAGCCACGACCGCCCTCGATAGTGAATGCCATGCCGCAGAACGCGGAAAAAAGCTACAGATTGCGACCGATCGACAGGAACTTTTCGCGCCGCTGCCGCCGGACGGTCTCGCCGTCGAGCGCCGTCAGTTCCGCCAGCGCTGCCCGCACCCGGTCGGCCGCGAGGTCGATCGCCTCCTCGTTCTGGCGATGAGCGCCGCCGAGCGGCTCCGGCACGATCTCGTCGATGACGCCGAAACCCTTCAGGTCCTGCGCGGTGATCTTCATCGCCTGGGCGACATCCTGCGCCCGCGTCGCGTCGCGCCAGAGGATCGAGGCACCGGCTTCCGGCGAGATCACGCTGTAGATCGCGTGCTCCAGCATCAGCACCCGGTTGGCGGCGGCGATGGCGATGGCGCCGCCCGAGCCGCCCTCGCCGATCACCAGCGAGACGATCGGCACCTTGAGGTTGAGGCAGGCCTCGGTCGAGCGGGCGATCGCCTCGGCCTGGCCGCGCTCCTCCGCGCCGATGCCGGGATAGGCGCCGGCGGTGTCGACCAGCGTCAGCACCGGGATGCCGAAGCGCTCGGCCATCTCCATGATGCGAACCGCCTTGCGGTAGCCTTCGGGCCGCGCCATGCCAAAATTGTGCTTCAGCCGTGTCTGGGTGTCCGAACCCTTCTCCTGCCCGATCACCGCGACCGACTGGCCGTCGAAGCGGCCGAAGCCGGCGACGATCGCGAGATCCTCGGCGTAGAACCGGTCACCGGCGAGCGGCGTGAAGTCGGTGATCATCCGCCCGATGTAGTCGAGGCAGTGCGGCCGGTCGGGATGGCGCGCGACTTGCGTCTTCTGCCAAGGCGTCAGCTTCTTGTAGAGATCGACCAGCGCATCGCGCGAGCGCTTCTCCAGGCGGCCGATCTCCTCGGTGACATCGACGCCATCCTTGTCGGCGCCGATCTCCTTCAGCGACAGGATCTGCGTTTCCAGGTCGGCGACCGGCTTTTCGAAGTCGAGATAGTTGTGCATGAGCGACCGAGGCCGTCCTTTTTCTCGCGGGGAACAGCCTCTTTCCGTCGCAAGGACCGAGCGCTCGCCGGTGGCCGGCGTCGTCGGCCGGGGGCCAGGGACAGAGGGTTCGAGTTGCGGCGCAAACTGACGACATGGCCCCGGCTTGTCAAGAAATCCGCCGCGCCGGCAGCCCTCGCCTCAGCCGCCGCTGATCTCCGACAGCGGATGGTGGTCGGAAACCAGGCGGATCAGGCGTTCCTCGAGCACATGGGTATAGATCTGCGTCGTCGAGATATCAGCATGCCCGAGCAGTTCCTGAACGGCCCTGAGATCGGCGCCGTTCTGCAGGAGATGGCTCGCAAACGCATGCCGCAGCACGTGCGGCGACACCCGCGAGGCGGAGATGCCTGCGCGGCCCGCCAGCGCCTTCAGGTCGCGGGCGAAGGCCTGGCGCGTCATGTGGCCGCTTTCCGACAGCGCCGGGAAGAGCCAGGGCTGGTCCTGCTTGCCTGCGCTGGGCGCCAGCGTGGCGGCAGCCCGCATCGCCTCGCCAAAACCCTGAAGGGCGTCGCGGGCGCGCTCGCCGATCGGCACCATCCGCTCCTTGTCGCCCTTGCCGCGCACAATGATCAGACGGTTCTTCGACCGCAGCACCGAGCGCGGCAGGCTGACGAGTTCGGAAACGCGCAGGCCCGTCGCATAGAGCACCTCGACCAGCGCGTGCATCCGCATCGCCCGCACCAGCGCCAGCCCGGAAAGGTCCGCGGCACCGGCGGCGGCGGCGGCCGCGTCGATCAGCCGGTCCACCTCGGCCTCGCTCATGATCTTCGGCAGCGGCCGAGCCTTGCGCGCCGTCTCGATCGGCCCCGTCGGATCGTCGCCGCGCATCCCCTCGGCGTAGAGGAACTTGTAGAACTGCCGCAGCGAGGACATCCGGCGCGACTGGCTGGAGGCAGCAAAACCGCGCGCCGCCAGGTCCGAGACGAAGCCGCGGATGTCGTCGGTCGTGGCCGAGGCGAGACTGCCGCCCTCCCCGGCCAGGAAGCCGGCGGCATCCTCGAGGTCGCGGCGATAGGCGTCGAGCGTGTTCTCGGCTGCGCCGCGCTCGACCGCCATCATCTCGATGAAGGTCTCGATGTCGGTGGCATCGCGGCGGATTGGCGGCTCCCCCGCCGGCGCGGTCGCGGTCTTCACGGGCGGGGCACCATCGGCTGACCTGTTGGCGGCGGTGGCTTCAGCTGGTTCAGCGGCAGATCGATGACCACGGCGCGGGGCGTCGGCTCGACGAGGTAGACGAGGGCCGCCATCACCGCGAACACCGTTCCGGCAAGGATCAGAAGCACCGTCAGCAGTCGGACGAGGGTGGGCATGACGGATACGCCATTCTATCGGAGACAGGGCATGGTGATCGTTTCGCGAAGCTTACCGCGCTTTCGTTTAAAGATTGCGGTATTCGGCGCAAGCGCCAACCCGTCCCGCAGATCCCCGTCCGGAACTTGACCGGGCCTGGAACTTGACGGGAAGAGGGAATTCCTGTCTCCAAGATCCAAGATCAGGGACGACAGAGACCGACGATGAGGAGTGCACCTCGCCCGGACCAGGGGCTCGACATATCGGCGCGGCTGCGCGGACGCTGCATCACGCTGATCGGCCTGATGGGCGCCGGCAAGTCGACCGTCGGGCGCAAGCTCGGGCAGGTGCTGGACCTGCCGTTCCGCGATGCCGACACCGAGATCGAGTCGGCCGCGCGCATGTCGGTGTCGGAAATCTTCAAAGCCTATGGCGAGCCGGAGTTCAGGGCCCTCGAGGCCCGCGTCGTCGCCCGCCTGGCGCAGACGGGACCGCTGGTTCTGGCCACCGGCGGCGGCGCCTACATGGCCGAGGAAACGCGGACCATGCTGCGCGAGAAGGCCATCACCATCTGGCTGAAAGCCGATCTCGACGTCCTGATGGAGCGAGTGTCGCGCCGCGCGACGCGCCCGCTGCTCCTGGCCGCCGACCCGCGGGCGGTGATGGAGGGGCTGATGGCCCAGCGCTATCCCGTCTATGCCGAGGCCGACATCACCATCCAGTCCCGCAACGTCCGGCGAGAGGTGATCGCCGACGAGATCGTCGACGCCCTCGACCGCCACCTGGACCGATAGCATGAGCCTTGCGCCCGCCGAGACCCGCATCGTGCGGGTCGACCTCGCCGACCGTTCCTACGACATCCTGATCGGCAAGGGCTTGATCGCCGGCGCCGGCGTCGAGATCGCCGGGCGCCTGCCGGGCATCCGCGTCGCCGTCATCACCGACGAGAACGTTGCGGCGCTGCATCTGCCGCCGCTCCAGAGCTCGCTCGCCGACGCCGGGATCGAGGCGGCGACGCTGGTCCTGCCGGCCGGCGAGACGACCAAATCCTTCGCCCAGCTGCAGGTCGCCGTCGAGGCGGTGATCGCGGCAAGGCTCGAGCGCGGCGACGCGGTGGTGGCGCTCGGCGGCGGCGTCATCGGCGACCTCTCCGGCTTCGTCGCCGGGATTGTTCGGCGCGGCATGCGCTTCGTGCAGATCCCGACCTCGCTGCTGGCGCAGGTCGACAGTTCGGTTGGCGGCAAGACCGGCATCAATTCGCCGCAAGGCAAGAACCTCGTCGGCGTATTCCACCAGCCAGCGCTGGTGCTCGCCGATACTGCGGTGCTCGATACTCTCAGCCCGCGCGAATTCGCCGCCGGCTATGCCGAGGTGGTCAAATACGGACTGATCGACCGGCCGGACTTCTTCGAATGGCTGGAGCAGAACCGTACGGCGGTCTTCGTCGGTGGCCCGGAACGCGCCGAGGCGATCGCCACCAGCTGCCGCGCCAAGGCCGAAGTCGTCGCCGCCGACGAGCGCGAAGACGGCCGCCGCGCCCTCCTGAACCTCGGCCACACTTTCGGCCACGCGCTGGAGGCAGCCTGCAGCTACGACACGGCGCGGCTGGTGCATGGCGAGGCCGTATCGATCGGCATGGCGCTGGCCCATCGCTTCTCGGTCCGGCTTGGGCTCTGCAGCGGCCAGGATGCGGTCCGCGCCGAGCGCCACCTGCAGGCCGCCGGCCTGCCGACCACCATCGGCGAAATTCCCGGCGAAGGTTTCTCCGTCGAGACCCTGATGCGCGCCATCGGCCAGGACAAGAAGGTCAGCCGCGGCCGCCTCACCTTCATCCTCACGCGCGGCATCGGCGAGGCCTTCATCGCGAACGATGTCGATCCTGCCGAAGTATCGACGTTCCTGGCCGACGAACTGGCCTGAGCCGAAGCTACGACGAGCCGCGGCTCGATTTTCGCCCGACGATGCGACAAGCGGTCGAGGATGAATTATAGCTGAGGGTACGAGGCAGGAGCGGCGAAAGCGATGGACGCGCGGAAGGTCAAGGTGACGGAGGGCGGCAGGCTCGTCATCCCCGCATCGTTCCAACGGGCCCTCGGCATCTCCCCCTGCGACACGCTCATCATGGACATGGAAGCGGGCGAATTGCGGCTTCGCTCGATCGCCGTGGCGCTCCGGGAGGTTCAGGCAGAGGTTCAGGCATTGAATCCAACGGCGCGCGTCCTGTCGGAGGAGCTGATCTCTGACCGCCGCCGGGAAGCGGAGAATGAGTGAAGGCTACGTCCTTGATGCTTCCGCAATCCTTTCCTGATTAACCGGGAGCCGGGAGATCAAAGGGTCGAGGCGGCTTTGTCAGGGGACCTGATTTCTGCCGTGAACCTCTCCGAAGTCGTCGCAAAACTCTCTGACCTTGGGCTCGACCGGAGCGGGGCAGAGCGTTTGCTGGCATCGCTCGATCTCACGATCGAGGCTTTTGATACCGAAGCCGCTTACACCGCTGGCAGCTTGCGCTTTGCGACGAAGAGTTTCGGTCTGTCCTTCGCCGACCGCGCCTGCCTGGCGCTGGCACAGCGCAGGAGACGCCCCGCCCTCACCGCGGACAAGGCGTGGAGCGAGGCCGGAAGAGCCATCGGCGTCACCGTCGAAATGATCCGCTGAGGAGCCCACCGCTCATGTGGACTCACCCGCCCCAAAAGGCTCAGCGAGACCAAAGCGCGAAAGCATCTCCACCGGACGCGAATACGCCCAACGGCCCCGCCCCATCAGCCGGCGAAATACTGCCGTCGCCAGCGGGCGGGGATGAGCAGGGAGGCGGCGGCGATCAGCGTGGCGAAGCCCGCCGACAGCCAGATCGCCAGCGCGCCGATGAGGCCGAAGGCGACCGCGCCGACGACGGCGCCGGTGAGCATGCCGCACCAGGGCACGATCTCGAACCACCAGTTCGGCACTGCGCGGCCGAGCATCCGCCGTCCGAGGCCGCGACCGAAACGCGACAGCGCGCCGGAGACGTAGGTCACCCCCAGCGAATGGCCCTCGACCCTCTCCATCGCGACGTTGACGGAGCCCATGGCGAAGACGAGGAGAATGATCGAGACCCGCTCCAGCCCCTGTCCCGAGAGGCCCGCCGACGCCAGGAGCAAGGCGGCCACCAGCCCGACGATGGCGCCGTGCCGCCGCCCGGTGAAATGGGCGAACAGAACGCCGGCGGCATTGCCGAGGACGAAGACCAGCACGAGCAGCGCCAGATGCAGCACCGCCACAAGCCGCAGGCCGCCGATCGCGACGGCGAGCCGCGTCGTATTGCCGCTCATGAACGATACGAAGTCGCCGGCGAGGAGAAACCCCACCACATCCGTCATCCCCGCAAGGCACGACAGCGCCGCGGCAAAGCTGAGGCCGACTGCGGTCCGCCGCCGGCGGTGGGCATGGCGTTGGGCGGCGCGGGCCGACGGCAGCGCGATCAACGCCGCGTCGGCTCGCCCGGTGCCTTCGCCTCGATGGCCAGCGCGTGCACGCCGGAAACCAATTCGTCGGCCAGCGCCTTGTTCACGGCACGATGCCGGTCGATACGGCTCAGTCCGGCAAACAGGGAAGAGACGATCATGACGCGAAAATGCGTACCCGCCGACCCATCGAAGCCAGCATGATGCTCGCTCGCCCCATGGTGGTGACCGGCATGCAGGTGGCTTTCGTCGATGACCTTGAGACTATCCGGGGCAAAAGCGTCCGCCAGCTTGGCCTCGATCGTGTCGCGGGAATACAGCGTCATTCCGGGTTCCGATGCAAAGAGGGTTGGTTGAGGCGAGATTGCCGGTCCGCAGGAACCGACAATCGCCGCTTCGGCCCGGCTTCCCGGACTTTTTCGCATCTGTCAATTCTTGTTCGGCTCCTGCCGGCGCACCATAATCCATCCCGATGAAACTCGATTCCAAATATTTCGACGGCATTCGTGTCCGCCCCAGCCGCAAGGCTGCAGAGAAGGCGCGCGCGCCCGACTGCTCGTGGGATGGTTGCAAGGAGCCCGGCACCCACAAGGCGCCGCGCGGCCGCGACCACGAGGGCCAGTATCTCAACTTCTGCGTGGACCACGTCCGCCAGTACAACAAGTCGTACAACTACTTCTCCGGGTTGAACGACACCGACATCCAGACCTATCTCAAGGATTCGCTGACGGGGCACCGTCCGACCTGGACCATGGGCGCGGCCACCGGCGACACCGCGACCAACCAGGCGCCGCCGCGCGCCAAGCGCTGGACCGGCAAGGCCAAGGATCCGTTCAACCTGTTCGAGGGCGACGCGGCGGCTGCGCGTGCGGCGGCCAAGGTCAAGAAGGTGCGCTCGCTGGAATCGAAAGCCTTCACGACGCTCGGCATCCCCGAAGATTCGTCTGGCGAGACCGTTCGGACGCGCTATAAAAGCCTGGTGAAGCAATATCATCCCGATGCCAACGGCGGCGATCGCGGACATGAAGACCGGCTGCGCGAGGTCATCCAGGCCTACAAGCTCTTGAAGCAATCCGGTTTTTGTTAATCGCTGAGCAGAGGTCTGCGGGCGGGCCGCGGCTTCCCGGCCGTTCCGGCGCTGCAGAATGAGTGAAACGGCATCCCGGTGCCACGGTATCTTGGCGCCGAGCCCCTTCGGTGCCGGCAACACTGCCCGCGACGGCTCCCGGCGTCGCCGAGGCAACAGAGACGGCACCGCGCCAGCATGGCCGCGCGGGCCTTTGGAGGCGTGATGACTGCAGCGGTTCAGGACGTGGCTCGGCTCCCGGATACCACGATCTCCGTCCGTGAAACCTTCGGTTTCGACAGCAATTTGACGGTCCCGGCCTATGCCGAGGCGGACAACCATGTCCCGGACCTCGACCCCGACTATCTCTTCGACAAGCAGACGACGCTGGCGATCCTCGCAGGCTTTGCGCGCAACCGCCGCGTGATGGTCTCGGGCTTCCACGGCACCGGCAAGTCGACTCACATCGAGCAGGTCGCGGCGCGCCTCAACTGGCCTTGCGTGCGCATCAACCTCGACAGCCATGTCAGCCGCATCGACCTCATCGGCAAGGACGCGATCACCGTCCGCGACGGCATGCAGGTCACCGAATTCCGCGACGGCATCCTGCCCTGGGCGTACCAGCACAACGTCGCGCTCGTCTTCGACGAGTACGATGCCGGCCGCCCTGACGTGATGTTCGTGATCCAGCGCGTGCTGGAGGCCTCCGGCCGCCTGACGCTGCTCGACCAGAGCCGCGTCGTGACGCCGCACCCGGCCTTCCGCCTGTTCGCCACCGCCAACACGGTCGGCCTCGGCGACACCACCGGCCTCTACCATGGCACGCAGCAGATCAACCAAGCGCAGATGGACCGCTGGTCGATCGTGACCATCCTCAACTACCTGCCGCACGACAAGGAAGTCGACATCGTCCTGGCCAAGGCCAAGCACTTCCAGACCAAGGAAGGCAAGGTCCAGATCTCGAAGATGGTTCGCGTCGCCGACATGACCCGCTCGGCCTTCGTCAACGGCGACCTGTCGACCGTGATGAGCCCGCGCACCGTCATCACCTGGGCCGAGAACGCCGAGATCTTCGGCAATATCGGCTTCGCGTTCCGGCTGACATTCCTGAACAAGTGCGATGACCTGGAGCGCGCGCTGGTGGCGGAATTCTATCAGCGGGCGTTCGGGGAAGAACTGCCGGAGTCGTCGGCAAACGTGGTGCTGGATTAGGCTTCGATACCGCGTCGCCGGCAATCGGCGGCTTGAAACGTCAGGCTGAAGGGCTCGTTCTCCCAGCACTGAAGAGGGCCACGCCCTCCAACCGCTGAGGGGCAAGTCCTCCGAACATCGTCATCCTCGGGGCCTTGGCCCCGGGGATCCGTGCCGAGACGTAGCCGCAGGAAGTCTGGCGACCTCGGCATCACGTCGAATACCGCCGCTGGCGGTGTTCAACGCCACGGCATGGGTCCCCGGCCTGCGGCCGAGGATGACGAACCTTAGGGGTCGGCGCTTCGTTACATGCGCTGCAGAAGCGAGCACGGCTGACACGGCAACGGTAACAACGGTGGCTTGCCGCCCACTAAAGAACAAGGCCCGGATAGCATGTCCCGCATCGGCGACAATTCCAAACCCGGCAATGCCAAGGGCGGCATCGACCGCGAGCCGTTCCGGCGGGCGGTTGCTGGCTGCATGCGCGCGATCGCCGGGGATGCCGAGCTCGAAGTCACTTATGCCAGCGAGCGGCCGGGGCTGAACGGGCCGCGCGCCCGCCTGCCCGACCTGCCGAAGCGCGTCACCCAGAACGACATCGCTGTCACCCGCGGCATGGCCGACGCCATGGCGCTGCGGCGGGCCCGGCACGACAACAAGATCCATGCCACCCTCGCGCCCGAGGGCAAGAGCGCGCGTGCCGTGTTCGACGCGGTCGAGCAGGCGCGCGTCGAGGCGATCGGCGCCAATGCCATGCTCGGCGTCGGCGACAACCTCGCGGCGATGCTCGAGGACAAGTATTTCCGCTCCAACCTGCAGGACGTCACCGACCGCGCCGAAGCGCCGCTGGAGGATGCCGTGGCGCTGATGGTGCGCGAGCGGCTGACCGGCCGCGAGATCCCACCGAGCGCCCGCGCCGTCGTCGACGTCTGGCGCGACTGGATCGAGGAGAAGGCCGGCGAACGGCTGGAGCGCCTGCCGAATGCGGTCGAGGACCAGAAGGCCTTCGCCCGCGCCATGCGCGATCTCCTGGCTGTGATGGAAATGGCCGAGGAACTCGGCCAGGAGCACGACGGCGAGGACAGCGACGACGACCAGGAGCAAGGCGACAACCAGGAGCGCGACAGCGACGAAGGCGGCGCCGAGAAGGATGCCGGTGAGGACGAGGCGCGCGCGGAGGACTCCGAATCGCAGTCCGAAAGCGAGGACGCGGCCGAGGCCGAAGAGTCCGAGGTCACGGCCGACGATCCGGTCGACGACGACAGCCAGGACACCGAGACGCCCGGCGAATCGCGCCGTCCGAACCAGGCCATGTCGAACATCTCCACGGAGATCGACTACAAGCCTTATACCCAAGCCTTCGACGAGATGGTCGGCGCCGAGGAACTCTGCGACGAGGCCGAGCTCGACCGTCTCAGGGCCTTCCTAGACAAGCAGCTGACCACGCTGCACAGCGTCGTCGGCCGCCTCGCCAACCGGCTGCAGCGCCGGCTGATGGCGCAGCAGAACCGCTCCTGGGACTTCGACCTCGAGGAGGGCTATCTCGACAGCGCCCGGCTGACCCGGCTGGTGCTCGACCCGATGCAGCCGCTCTCGTTCAAGCAGGAGCGCGACACCGCCTTCCGCGATACCGTCGTGACGCTGCTGATCGACAATTCCGGCTCGATGCGCGGGCGGCCGATCACGGTCGCCGCCACCTGCGCCGACATTCTGGCGCGCACGCTGGAGCGCTGCGGCGTCAAGGTCGAGGTGCTCGGCTTCACGACACGCGCCTGGAAGGGCGGGCAGTCGCGCGAGGCCTGGCTGAAGGCCGGCAAGCCGCAGAAGCCCGGCCGGCTCAACGACCTCCGCCACATCGTCTACAAGTCGGCGGATGCGCCCTGGCGGCGGGCCCGGCGCAATCTCGGCCTGATGATGCGCGAGGGGCTCCTGAAGGAGAACATCGACGGCGAGGCGCTGGTCTGGGCGCACAATCGCCTGCTCGCCCGCCCCGAGCAGCGGCGCATCCTGATGATGATCTCGGACGGCGCGCCGGTCGACGATTCGACGCTCTCGGTCAATCCCGGCAACTACCTCGAACGGCACCTGCGGGCGGTGATCGAGGAGATCGAGACGCGCTCGCCGGTCGAGCTCCTGGCGATCGGCATCGGCCACGACGTCACCCGCTACTACCGCAAGGCGGTAACCATCGTCGACGCCGAGGAACTGGCGGGCGCCATGACCGAGCAGCTGGCAGACCTCTTCGCCGACGACAGTGCCGGCGGCGCCCGCCGCAGCCCGCGCCGCGCCGGCAGCCGCGGGTGACAGGCGCGCCCGGACGCCACCGCCGGCGCCTCGGGGCGCTGGCAGCGATCGCCGTGTCGGTGGTCGCGACGGGTGGGCCAGCGCTGCCCGAGGCGAAGACGCTGGCGATCCAGTCCTCCCTCATCGAGCGCTTCGACAAGCGGTCGGCCGACGGGCGCACCGGGGCGCTGCGCTATCTCGGCGGCTTTCGCTACAGTTCTGCCGATCGGCGCCTGCAGGGGATCTCTGCCGTCCGGCTACGGGAGGGCGGCACCCGCCTTCTCGCGATCACCGATACCGGCTACTGGCTCGCGGCGGCGATAAGGCGCGACGCCGAGGGTCGCCCGGTCGGACTGGCCGACGCCGAGATGGCGCCGATCCTCGACGCCGCGGGCGAGCCGCAGACGCAGCGCAAGGGCCTTGCCGACGCCGAGGGCATGGCGATCGATGGCGACAGGGTGCTGGTCTCGTTCGAGCAGCGGCACCGGATCGCCGCCTACGCCGACCCCGCTGCGCCGTTCGACAGCAAGGCGGAGGCCGTCAAGCTGCCGATTCCCCCGCGCGAGCTGCGCACCAACCAGGGAATCGAGACCATTGCCGTGGCGCCGAAAGGCGCAGCCGGGGGCCCGCGGACGGTGATCGTCTCCGAGCTCTCGCTCGACCGCCAGGGCAACCTCTTCGCGGCGATCCTTGGTCCGAGAGGCGGGATGTTCACGGTAAAGCGCGAGGAGCCGTGGTCCGTCACCGACGGCGCCTTCCTGCCGGACGGCGACCTGCTGCTGCTGGAGCGGCGCTACCAGGGTTTCGGC
This sequence comes from Mesocryomonas fontinalis, assembly GCF_055730125.2. Lineage (NCBI taxonomy): Bacteria > Pseudomonadati > Pseudomonadota > Alphaproteobacteria > Hyphomicrobiales > Aurantimonadaceae > Mesocryomonas > Mesocryomonas fontinalis. The sequence goes on from NZ_JBUZWG020000004.1 coordinate 53,888, forward strand.
CGCATCGGCATGCGTATCCGGCGGATCTCGAGCGCCGACATCAAGCCCGGCGCGCTCGTCGATGGCCCGGTGCTGATGGAGGCGGGTCCCGGCGAGGAGATCGACAACATGGAAGGGCTCGACGCCTGGGTCACGCCGACCGGCACCACCGTCATCTCCCTCGTCTCCGACGACAACGGCTCGTTCTTCCAGCGCAACCTCTACCTGGAATTCGCCCTCGAGGAGGCTGGCGCGAGCTGAGGGACGTGCAAGACGCGTTGCCATGCGCCGAAGCACCAACGGCTCCGTCCCTAAACCCGTAGCGCTCCCCCGAACATCGTCATCCTCGGCCGCAGGCCGGGGACCCATGCCAAGGCGATCACGCGTTGATCCGGCACCGGAATGCGGCGTCGCCGCAACGGCATGGGTCCCCGGGGCCAAGTCCCCGAGGATGACGACCTCATAGGGTCTACCGCAGTTTCAGAACCTGGTGACGCGAGCGATATCAGCTCAAGGCTGGAACAGCCTGCCTGTCGTCGCCGAACGCGCGCCCCCGGTCCGCCAACCTTCAGCCGGCGACGGCGACCGGCCGGTACGGCATGAAACGCTGCATGATGATGCGGTAGGGCATCAGCGCCAGGATCGCGATGGCAAGCTTCACGCTGAAATCACCGATCGCCCAGGAGATCCAGCGCGGTGCCTGCGTGGCGAAAGCGCCAAGTAGCGGCGCGGCCTGCAGCGAGAACTCGTCGGTCGGGCCCAGCAGCCAGAACGGCGCGAAGGCCAGCGTGAAGAAGGTCAGCGTATCGACCACCGAACCCGCCACCGATGCGAAGGCTGGCGCCCGCCACCAGCTGGCGCCCCGCCAGCGGTTGAAGACGGCGATGTCGAGCAGCTGCGCCATCAGGAAGGCGGTGCCGGAGGCCAGCGCGATTCGCACCAGCCGGTCGCCGGCGGTCGGAAACGACAGGAGGCCGAAGCGGAACAGCAAAGGCGGTGCCAGGATCGAGGCGAGAATCGCGACGGCAAAGCCCGCATAGACGATTCGCCGCGCGACGGCAGGGCCGAAGCGACGGTTGGTAAGATCCGTGACCAGGAAGGCGAAGGGATAGGTGAAGGTGCCCCAGGTCAGGATGTCGCCGAGGGCGAGTGTCCCGACATGCCCCGACAGCGGAAACTGCACGAGGATATTGGAGGCGAGCACGATCAACGTCATGGCTGCCAACGGCAGCGCGAAGGAGCGCAGGTTCATTTTTTTATCCTGGGGTGATGGAACCAGAAGACCGGGCGCCTTTCGGCACCCGGTTCAAATTAGCACGTCGAGACAGAAAGCTTAGGCGGCGACCGTGGTGGTCTCGGCCAGCTTCTTGGCAATCTGGCGCTTCAGAAGGCGGGCCTTCTGCGACAGCTCGAGCTCGCTCGACTTGATGAGGAAGGCGTCGAGGCCGCCGCGGTGCTCGACCGAGCGCAGGCCATGGGCCGAGACGCGGAGGCGGATGCGCTGGCCGAGGGCATCGGAGATCAGCGTGACAACCGACAGGTTCGGCAGGAAGCGGCGACGCGACTTGTTGTTCGCATGGCTCACATTGTTGCCGTATTGGACGGCCTTGCCGGTCAGTTCGCAAGCGCGCGACATGGGTTACACCTTTCAAGCTCGAAACGGCCATCGCGGAGCGCCGCCGATAGGAACACGGCGCGATCATCGTCCACGAGGCATGATCGGAATTGGTGCGTGCTATAATCTGCCACCGGCGCTTCGTCAACCCGAAGCCACCGCCGCGTCAGCAGCGAAAATGCCCAGACGGCGGAATTCAGCCCTATTCATCCGCCAGGGAACATGGCACGCATGGGCTGACGACGCGTGCAGCTGTTTTCGTCGACACTCCGGGAAGCCACGGCATGACGCATTTCCACCGGGCGACCGCCGCTTTCCTCGCCGCGCTCGCCATGGCGCCGCTGGCGCTGGACGAGGCCGCCGCGCAGACCGTTTCCTCGCGCTACAACGTCTCGCTGATCGGCCTGCCGGTCGGCCGCGCCAGCTTCGATACCACGATCGACGGCAACCGCTACAGCATCAAGGGCACGCTCGGCTCGACCGGCCTTGCCGACATCTTCTCGAAGGTCGCCGGGACCAGCTCGGTCAGCGGCACGATCAAGGGCGATAAGGTGCTCGCCACCACCTACGGCCTCGACTATTCCAGCGACAAGAAGACCTATCGCAGCGACGTCACCTTCCGCGGCGGCCGGGTCGCCTCGGTGGACGTCGCGCCGAAGATCACCAAGCCGAAGAAGGATTACGTCCCGGTCTCGCCGAAGCACCTTCTCTCGGTGGTCGACCCGCTGAGCGGGCTGATGCTGAAGGGCAAGCCGGCGACCCTCTGCGACCGCACCTTGCCGTTCTTCGACGGATGGTCGCGGCTTGACCTCGTGCTGTCGCCGGCCGGCACCAAGACCTTCACCACCGATGGCTATTCCGGCGACGTCACCGCCTGCAACGTCCGCATCAGCCCGGTCAGCGGCTACCGCGCGACCTCCAAGGGCGTAAAATTCATCCAGCGCCAGACGATAGAGCTCTGGTTCGCACCGATCGGCGACACCGGCATCTTCGCCCCGGTCTACGCCCGCATCCCCACCGAGATCGGCCCCCTCACCTTCCGCGCCGCGACCTTCGCGAAGGGGTGAGCGCCAGGACGGGATGGGTCGCCGGCTCACTGGCCGCCCCTTCTCACCCCGCCTCCCCGCCTCTATAGCCGAAGCCACGCGAACCCGAGGGGAATCACCGTGGCGACATTGCTGGGCTTTTCGGCCGTCCTGATGTGGTCGCTGCTGGCGATGCTGACCGCGCGCAGCGGCGCGGTGCCGCCGTTCCAAATGAATGCGATGACCTTTGCGATCGGCACGCTCGTCGGGCTCGGCTGGCTTCTGTTGAGACGCCGCGACGGCACGCCGCTGGCGGCGACCTTTCGCCAGCCACCGGCAGTCTGGGGGCTCGGCATCGTCGGGTTGTTCGGCTACCACGCGCTCTACTTCGCCGCGCTGCGCAATGCGCCGGCGGCCGAGGCAAGCCTCATCGCCTATCTCTGGCCGCTGCTGATCGTGCTGGGCTCGGCCATGCTGCCGGGCGAGCGGCTGCGCTGGTATCACCTCGCCGGCGCCGTGCTGGGGCTGGGCGGCGCAGCGCTGATCATCCTCGGCAAGGGCGATGCCGGCTTCTCTGGCCAGTATGCGCTGGGCTACGGTCTCGCGGCACTCTGCGCCGTCTTCTGGTCGGCCTACTCGCTGCTGTCGCGCCGCTTCGGCACGGTGCCGAGCGAGATCGTCACCGGCTTCTGCGCGGCGACCGCCGCGCTTTCGCTGGTCGCCCACCTCGCCTTCGAGACAACGGTCTGGCCGGCCGATGCGGGACAATGGGGGGCGGTGCTGCTGCTCGGCCTGCTGCCGGTCGGCGCGGCCTTCTACGTCTGGGATCACGGCGTCAAGCACGGCGACATCCAGCTGCTCGGCGCCGCCAGCTACGCCGCGCCGCTGCTGTCGACGCTGGTGCTAGTGCTGGCCGGCGAGGCCGAGATTACCGGCGCTGTCGTTGGCGCCGCCGCGCTGATCACCGCCGGCGCCGCCCTTGCCGCCCTGCCGCTGTTCCAGCGGCTGCTGGCGACACGCTCCGCGGTTTCCTGAACCGCGGCAACCGCGCGCCGAAGAGCGTTTTCGTCAACTGCGCGGACGCGGCGTCGGGCGCCAGTTCGGCGGGGCCATCTCCAAGCTCTCGAACTGGAAGCCAGGCGAGACCGTGCAGCCGACGAGGGTGTACTCGCCGAGGGTCGTCGCCGTCTGCCAGGCGCCTGCGGGCACCACAAGCTGCGGCGTCTCGTTCTCCGAGAAGTTCGGCCCGAGCCTGTGCGCAGAAGCATCGTGGCCATTCGGCGAGAGGGTAATCACCATCGGTGCGCCGGCATACCAGTGCCAGACCTCCGCGGCATCGGTGACGCGGTGCCACTCCGACGTCTCGCCGGCCTCCAGCATGTAGTAGATCGCGGTCGAGCGCGGACGCCCGGCCTCGTCCACTGCCTCGTCGCGGAAACTCTCCCGGTACCAGCCGCCCTCCGGATGGGGTTTCAGGCCGAACTGGCGGACGATCGAAAGCGCCTTGGAGCTCATCAGTAGCCGTTCCTCTTTTCACGCAGCAGGGCGAAGGTTGCGACCGGGTCGGATGTACCGAGCTCGGCCATCAGGTCGGGATTGTCGGCCCGCAGAAAGGGGTTGGTGTGCTTCTCCTGGCCGAGCGAGACGGGCAGCGTCGGTTTGCCGGAAATGCGCAGCCGCTCGACTTCCTCCACCCGGTTGCGCAAGGCGGTGTTGCCGGGGTCGACGTCGACGGAGAAGCGCGCATTGGTGGTCGTGTACTCGTGCCCGCAGTAGAGCGCGGTGTCGTCCGGCAACTCCCGCAGCCGCTGCAACGACGCCCACAGCATGGCAGCATCTCCCTCGAAAAGCCGCCCACAACCAAGCGAGAACAAGGCGTCGGCGGCGAACAGCGCCTTCGCGCCCGGCAGGTAATACGAGACCTCGCCGAGAGTGTGGCCAGGCGTATCGATCACCTCGACGTCGATCGCGCCGAGCGTCAGCCGGTCGCCGCCGGTGACGGTGCGGTCGATGCCGGGGATCTTCGCCTTCTCCTTCACCGGACCGATGATCTCGCAGCCGTAGGCAGCCTTCAGCGCCTCGTTGGCGGCGACATGGTCGGTGTGGTGGTGGGTGGTCAGGATGTGCGTCAGCGTCCAGCCTTCGGCTTCCAGCGCCGCCACGATCGGGCCCTCTTCCGGCGCGTCGATCGAGACCGTCACCCCGGAAGAGGCGTCGTGCACGAGGACGCCGAAATTGTCGCTTCGGCACATGAACTGGCGGATGTCGATGTCGGCCATGTCGGTTCCTTGCAGGGAGGATGCGACAGGAGCTAGCGCACGATACCGATCCGGGGAGTGCGCCTTTCCTCAGCCGGCGAAGAGGGCCAGTGCCGCACCCGTTGTTCCCGCAGCGAACTCAGGTGGTTCGCCGGCGGATGAAGTTTTCTTCACCCGGCTCCGCGCGGATCGGGCTATAGACGGGGGACCGCACCCGCCGGAGCCGCCCCGCTGAGCATGAATGCCGATATCGTCGATCTCCGCGATTTCTATTCGGGCCGCCTCGGTCAGGCCGCGCAGAGGGCGATCACCGCCGGGCTGACGCCGATGTGGCAGCCGATCCCACAGGAACGCCTTCTCGGCCTCGGCTATGCCTTGCCTTATCTCGACCGGTTCTCGGGCGACTGCGAACGCGCGCTGGCCTTCATGCCGGCGAGCCAGGGCGCGGTGAACTGGCCGCTCGGCGCTGCGTCGCGCACCGCCCTCGTCGGCGCAGAGGAACTGCCGCTCGGCGACGCCGCGATCGATCGCATCCTCCTCGTGCACGCGCTGGAGTTTGCCGAGAGCCCGCTCGACATGCTCAGCGAATGCTGGCGGGTGCTGGCGCCGGGCGGGCGCATCGTCATCGTCGTGCCGAACCGTCGCGGCGTCTGGACGCGCTTCGAGCACACGCCCTTCGGCTCCGGCCGGCCCTGGTCGCGCGGGCAATTGCTGCGGCTTCTGCGGGAGGCGATGTTCACGCCGACCGCCTGGTCCGACGCGCTGCTCTTTCCGCCCTTCCAGCGCCGCACCCTGCTCGGCCTCGCCCCGGCGCTGGAGCGCTTCGGGCGCAACCTCTGGCCGCTGTTTTCCGGCGTCCTCCTGATCGAGGCGACCAAGCAGGTCTATCGCGGCGTGCCGGTGGCTTCCGCGCGGCGCGAACGGCGGCGGGTGGTGAAGCCCGTGCTGGTGCCGCAGGGCGCCGGCGCGCACCGGGAGCGCGTCTAGAAACGTCTCGACGGAGCGCATCCTTGAGCGGCGCGAGGGCCATGACATGCCGTCACCCGACCCTATCTCTCTCCCCATCTCCTTCTGCAACAGAAAGCATCCGTCATGGATAAGCGCACACTCGGCCGCGATCTCGACGTCTCGGCCCTCGGCCTCGGCTGCATGGGCATGTCGGAGTTCTATGGCGAAGGCGACGACGCCGAATCGATCAAGGTGATCCAGCGGGCGATCGGCCTCGGCGTCAGCTTTCTCGACACCGCCGACATGTATGGCGTCGGTAAGAACGAGGAACTGGTGGGGAAGGCGATCAAGGGCCGGCGCGACGACGTCGTGCTCGCCACCAAGTTCGGCAACGTGCGCGGGCCGAAGGGCGAGCGCCTCGGGATCTCCGGCCGCCCGGAATATGTCCGCAGCGCCTGCGAGGCGAGCCTCAAGCGGCTCGGCGTCGAGGTGATCGACCTCTATTACCAGCACCGCGTCGACCCGAACACGCCGATCGAGGAGACCGTCGGGATGATGGGACGGCTGAAGGACGAGGGGAAGATCCTGCATCTTGGCCTCTCGGAGGCCGCGCCCGAAACCATCCGCCGCGCCCACAAGGAGCGCCCGATCGCCGCGCTGCAGACGGAATATTCGCTCTGGAGCCGCGAGCCGGAGGAGGAGATCCTGCCGACGGTGCGCGAGCTCGGCATCGGCTTCGTGCCCTATTCGCCGCTTGGCCGCGGCTTCCTCACCGGCAAGTTCAAGTCGGAGGCCGACCTGGCCGAGGGCGATTTCCGGAAGGGCTCGCCGCGCTTCTCCGGCGAGAACTTCGCCCGCAACCTGAAGCTCGTGGAGCTGGTCGAGTCGATCGCCGCCAAGAACGGCGTGAAAGCCGGCCAGGTCGCGCTCGCCTGGGTGCTGGCGCAAGGCGACGACATCGTCCCGATCCCCGGCACCAAGCGCATCAGCTACCTCGAGGAAAACGTCGCCGCGGCCCGCGTGGAACTGTCGACGGCCGATCTGGAAGAACTCGGTGCAGCATTCCACAAGGACGCGACGGCCGGGACGCGGTATCCGGAGGCGGGGATGAAGGCGGTCAATCTCTGACACGCTGCGAAGCCCGAGGTCGGCTACCGACCTCGGGCTTGCTGCTAAGGTGCATTCGCGGCATCATTGGTTTCGCCATGATCTGATGGGAACGGCGATGGTCAGCGACGCAGATATCGTGAAGACGGTCGAGACACTTGCAGTCGAAACGTTTTCTCGCGAGGCGATCGACAGCGTTCGGGCATGGCGGCACGCCGACCAGGATGGCGATGCGGTGATCGAGCTTTTCGTCCTGATGCGCGATGGCGTTATGCCCCTCGACCCCAAAATGACGCTGCCGTTTCGCTCTGCGGTCGGTAGAGCTGTTCGTGAACGGGGCGAGGCAGCCTATACCGCGCTCTCTTTCATGCCGGTCTCCGAATATCAGCAGATGCGCTCTGAGGCCGCTTGAGCTGATCGCCACGGCGCGAAAACTGGCGGCGCCAGTCGCCGGCAGTCCGTCTGACTGCGATCTGCGACGTGCGGTCAGTACCGCATACTATGCGCTGTTCCATACCATCGCCGCATCGGCCGCCGACTTTCTGATCATCGACGGCCGAAACGATTTCGCGCGAGAGGCGTCGAGCATCGCGTATCGGGCGCTCGATCATGCAACGCTGAAGAACGCCTGCCGGAATCAGAGCTTACGGCGCCGCTTGCCCAAAGCGCTGGACGATTTTGCCGATCTTCTGCTGGTGATGCAGTTGAGGCGCCACCAAGCCGACTACAGCCCCATGACAAGGTTTTCGGCGAACCAGGTCGACGAGAGCATCGATGCCTGTGAGGCGGCGATTTCGGCCTTTGCATTCGTCGACGAAGCCGACCGTCGCGCCTTTATCGTCTTCGCCCTGTTCCGAAACCGCTGAACCCCTACCGGCTGAGCACGAACACGCCCTGCTGGCCGAACAGGTTCCAGAACGCCCAAGGCATCCGCATCCCCATCTTCTGGCCTGTGCCGTTGATCGCCACCGCCGTCTCAATGCGGGCGCCGATCTCCTCCGTCAGCTCGACGAAATCGCGCATGGTGCAGAAGTGGATGTTCGGCGTCTCGTACCAGGAATAGGAGATGTTCTTCGTGACCGGCATGCGGCCGGTCAGCCCGAGCGACAGCCGGATCGACCAGTGGCCGAAGTTCGGGAACGAGACGATCGCCCGTTCGCCGATGCGCAAGAGTTCCTGCAGCACGATCTTCGGGTTGCGGGTCGCCTGGATGGTCTGCGACAGGATGACGTAGTCGAACGCGTCGTCGGGGTAGTAGACGAGGTCGCGGTCGGCGTCGCCCTGGATCACCGACAGGCCGCGGGCGACGCATTCGTTGACGCCGGCCTGGCTGAGCTCGATGCCGCGGCCGTCGACCTTGCGACGGTCCTGCAGGAGCTGCAGCAGCGCGCCGTCGCCGCAGCCGACGTCGAGGACGCGGCTGCCCGGCGTCACGAGATCGGCGATCAGCTGCAGGTCGATGCGGGTTTCTGCCTCGGCCGCAACCGTTGCGGTTGTCGGGATCGGCGGCTGGATCGGCGTCATGCGAGACCCCGCAGGCGAGCGGCCGACGAGATGAAGCCGTCGATCGCCTCGAAGAAACGCGGCTCCTCCAAGAGAAACGCGTCATGGCCCCGATCGGTCTCGATCTCGACGAAGGAGACCGAGGCGGCCGCGGCGTTCAGGGCATGCACCACCGCGCGGTTCTCCTCGGTTGGAAACAGCCAGTCGGACGAGAACGAGACGAGGCAGAAGCGCGTCGTCGTGTTGCGGAAGGCTTCAGCCAAGCTGCCGCCGAACTCCGCCGCGATATCGAAATAGTCCATCGACCGCGTCATGTAGAGATAGGAGTTGGCGTCGTAGCGATCGACGAAGGTCATGCCCTGGTGGCGCAGATAGCTCTCAATCTGGAAGTCGGCGTCGAAGCCAAAACCGAGCTGCGTGCGGTCCTGCAGGTTGCGGCCGAACTTGCGCTGCAGCGCGGCCTCCGAGAGATAGGTGACGTGCGCGGCCATGCGGGCGACCGCAAGACCCTTGTGCGGCCGCGTGCCCTCGACGATGTAGCGCCCCTGCCGCCAGTCGGGATCGGCCATCACCGCCTGCCGGCCGACTTCGTGGAACGCGATGTTCTGCGACGAGTGCCGGGCGCCGGTGGCGATCGGCAGCGCCGCGAAGACCCGGTGCGGATAGCTCACCGTCCACTCCAGCACCTGCATGCCGCCCATCGAGCCGCCGACGACGGCAAACAGCGTGTCGATGCCGAGCCGGTCGACCAGCATCGCCTGCGCCCGCACCATATCGCGGATGGTCAGCACCGGCAGATCAATGCCATAGGGCTCGCCGCTCGCCGGGTCGATCGAGGCCGGCCCGGTCGAGCCCATGCAGCCGCCGATGACGTTGGAGCAGACGACGAAGTAGCGGTCGGTGTCGATCGGCCGGCCGGGCCCGACCAGCGCGCTCCACCAGCCGGGCTTGCCGGTCACCGGGTTGATGCTGGCGACATACTGGTCTCCGGTCAGCGCGTGGCAGACGAGGATGGCGTTCGAGCGCTCTGCGTTCAGCGCGCCATGCGTCGTATAGGCGATCTGGAACGGCGAGAGGTCGCGCCCGGCATCGAGCCGCAGCGGCTCGTCGGGCCCGAAACTGGCGACGAGGCTTGATGGATGGCGCGCTTCGCGGCGCGCGGCATCCTCGGTCTCGTCCCTCGAAGTGGCTGTGATGGTCATGTCGGTCGATCTTCGGTCCGCGGGTCGGTCGCGACAGTCACCATGCGCGCGGCCCCGACGCAAGCATCCCGCGCGCCTGCAGCGCGTGCCTGCCCGAGATGCGGTCGACGGCACGGCTTTGCAAGTTCGATCGACCGCCGATAGAAGAACCACCGACACGGTACATTTTGTACGATCCATTCCAGAGGTGAGACGATGACGGTCGCCACGGCGTCAGACCCTTCGAGGCTGGCCGAACTCCGCGCCAAGATCGACGCGATCGACGAGTCCGTGCACCGGCTGCTGATGCAGCGGGCGATGGTGATCGACGAGCTGATCCAGGTGAAGGGAACCGCGCGCAACGGCGCCGCCTTCCGCCCGGGGCGCGAGGCCGACATGATGCGCCGGCTCGCCGCCCGCCACCAGGGTCACCTGCCGCTGACGGCGATCGAGCACCTCTGGCGCGAGATCATCTCGACCTTCACCGCGCTGCAGGCGCCGTTCGACGTGGCGGTCTCGCTCGGCGGCCATCCGGTGGCCGCGGTCGAGGCGGCGCGCTTCACCTTCGGCTTTTCGGTTCCGCTGAAGGCCTGCGACCGTGCGCACGACGTCGTCGCCTGGATGGAGGAAGGCGGCGACCGGCTGGGGGTCATCCTGTTGCAGGAAGAGGCCGGCGCCTGGTGGGATCGCCTGCGCACGGCGCAGATCGTCGCCCGCCTGCCGTTCTTCGAGGCCGGCCGGCGCGAGGCAGGCGTGCCTGCGCTGGTGCTGGCCCCGCCGCTGGCTGACCCGGTACCGCCGGAGATCGCCTGCTACGCCGTGCGCGGCGATGCTGCGGCGGTGGATGCCCTCGTTGCCGCCCTCGGGGCCGAGAGGCTGGCCAGCCACGGCGACGGCGATCGCGTCTCGACGCTGATGGCCATGCCCGACAGCGGCACGGCCGGCGCGGCGATGGCCGCGGCCGCAGGTCTCGACATCGCCGCCGTCGGGGGGTATGCGGCACCGCTCGGCATCGACGCCAGAACAGCCGCCCCGCGCGCGCTTCTCACAGAGTTCAAGGACACTGACATGGCACCCGTTTTGCGGCCGGTTCCCAAGCCCGGCATCATGGACATCACGGCCTATGTCCCCGGCAAGAGCGCGGCTCCAGCCGGGGTGAAGCTCCACAAGCTGTCCTCCAACGAAACGCCGATCGGCCCCTCGCCCAAGGCACGGGAAGCGATGCAGGCGAGCCTCGACCATCTCGAGCTCTACCCGGACCCGCAGGCCAAGGCGCTGAAGCAGGCGATCGCCGAGACGCACGGACTGAACCCGGCCAACATCTTCTGCGGCAACGGCTCGGACGAAGTGCTGGGCCTCCTCTGCGCCGGCTACCTCGCGGCAGGCGACGAAGCGATCTACACCGAGCACGGTTTCAGCGTTTACGACGTCTACATCCGCGCCGCCGGGGGCACCCCGGTGATCGCCCGGGAAACCGACGCGCGCGCCGACGTCGACGCCATCCTCGGCTGCGTCACCGAGCGCACCCGTCTGGTCCTGCTGGCCAACCCGAACAACCCGACCGGCACCTACATCCCCTTCGACGAGGTTCGGCGCCTGCACGCCGGGCTGCCGGCTGGCGTCATCCTGGTACTCGACGCCGCCTATGCCGAATACGTCCGCAAGAACGACTATGGCGCGGGCATCGAACTGGTCTCGGAGGCCGAGAACGTCGTGATGACGCGAACCTTCTCGAAGATCCACGGCCTTGCGGCGCTCCGCGTCGGCTGGATGTACGCGCCGACCGAGATCATCGACGCGCTGGACCGAATCCGCGGCCCGTTCAATCTCAACGCCCTCGCCATCGCGGCAGGCGCGGCGGCGATCCGCGACCGCGCCCATGTCGAGAAGGCCGTCGCGCACAATGATGAGTGGCTGGACTGGCTGACGACCGAGTTCACCGCACTCGGCCTCAAGGTGACGCCGAGCGTCGCCAACTTCCTGCTCGTCCATTTCCCCGAAACGCCGGGCTTCGGCGCGGTCGAGGCGGATGCCTTCCTCACCGCCCGCGGCTACATCCTGCGCGGCGTCGCCGGCTACGGCTTCCCCAACGCGCTGCGGATGACCATAGGCAGCGAGGAGGCCAACCGCGGTGTCGTCGAGACGCTGCGCGAGTTCCTCGGCAAGGCGCCGGCATGAGCGAGCCCCTCTTCGAGCGCGTCGCGCTGATCGGCATCGGCCTGATCGGCTCGTCCATCGCCATCAACATCCGCGACCGCGGGCTGGCCAAGCATGTCGCGATCTCGACCCGCAGTGCCGAAACGCTGAAAAGGGCCGAGGAACTGCACCTCGGCACCAGCTACCACGCCGATGCCGCCGAGGCGGTGCGCGATGCCGACCTCGTCATCCTGTCGGTGCCGGTCGGCGCCTCGGGCGCGGTCACGCAGGCGATCGCGGCCTCACTGAAGCCCGGCGCCATCGTCTCCGACGTCGGCTCGGTCAAGGCCTCGGTGGTCGAGCAGATGCAGCCGCATCTGCCGGCCAACGTCCACTTCATCCCCGCGCACCCGATCGCCGGCACCGAGGAGTCCGGCCCGGATGCGGGCTTCCTTACGCTGTTCGAAAACCGCTGGACGATCCTGACGCCGGTGCCCGATACCAATGCCGCCGAGGTCGAGCGGCTGCTCGCCTTCTGGCGCGCCTGTGGCGCCCGCGTCGAGGTGATGACGCCGGAGCACCACGATCTGGTGCTCGCCATCGTCAGCCACGTCCCGCATCTCATCGCCTACAACATCGTCGGCACGGCCGCCGATCTCGAGACCGTGACGCAGCAGGAAGTCGTCAAATTCTCCGCCTCGGGTTTTCGCGATTTCACCCGCATCGCCGCCTCCGACCCGACGATGTGGCGCGACATCTTTCTCAACAACCGCGATGCCGTCCTGGAAATGCTCGCGCGCTTTTCCGAAGACCTCGCCTCGCTGCAGCGGGCGATCCGCTGGGGCGACGGCGACGCCCTGTTCGAGCTGTTCACCCGCACCCGCGCCATCCGTCGCTCGATCGTCGAGGCCGGCCAGGACACCAACGAGCCGAACTTCGGCCGCCAGCCGATCCGGCGGGACGTGTGGAACGAGGACGGCGAGCCAAAGGCTTGAGACGCGTATCCGCCAACCACAGACGCTAGCGTTTTATGCTTGCACCTTGCAGCTGACGGTAGCACTATAGCGGGCATGAACAGCAAGCACCTGAAGACCTTGGCTATCGTCTTCGCCGACCCCGTATCGGGCACCGTCGAGTGGGATTCGATCGAGGGCTTGCTGCTCGCTGTGGGTTGCCAAGTGGTCGAGGGAAACGGGTCTCGCGTGCGCTTCGTCCACGAAGAGGCGGTCGAAACCTTCCACCGCCCCCATCCCGCAAAGGAAGCCAAGCGCTATCAGGTTCGCGCAGCCCGTGAATTCCTGATCAGGATCGGAGTGAAACCATGAACGCGATGACCTACGGGGGTTATTCGGCGCGCATCGACTATGACGACGAGGACGGTATCTTCGTGGGTCGGATCGCTGGAATCCAGGACGGCGTCACCTTCCACGCCGACACCGTGGCAGATCTGAAAGCCGCCTTTCACGAGGCAGTCGATGACTATGTCGAAACCTGCGCAAAGATCGGCAAGAGCCCGCAGCGGCCCTATTCCGGCAAGGTGATGTTCCGCATTTCGCCGGATCTCCACGCCAAGGCTGCGGTCGCAGCGGAAGTGGCCGGCACGAGCCTGAACGAATGGGCGGAAAAGGCGTTGGCCCGCGCGGTCGAGGGGCCAACGGCCTGATCAAGCGTCACGGTTGATACATGCCACGCTGTAGGAATGCATAAGCCCCGTTCGGCGACAGTCCTTCCTAATCCAGCCGCGGGATCCGTCCGAGCGGGATCATCCCAAGGGCTGCCTTGCCGTCGCGGACGGTGATCTGGATCGTCGTGTTGCCGTTCTCGGTGCGGCCGGCGAAGGCGATGCCGGAGGCGACGGTCGAGGCGAGGCCGGCGAGCTGCGGCGCTGCGGCGGTGACGAGCGAGACCACCCCCTCGACGTTGACGACCACCACGGTGAAGTCGCCCGAGACGCGCTTCTCCGTATCGACGCTGAACGGACCGGAGACGGTGGCGGTGCCCGCAGCGCCCGGCAAAGCGATCGAGAGGGTGCGGATCGCGCCGGATTTGCCGGCCAGGGCGTCGCCGAGCGTCTGGCCTTCGCGCTGGCCCGCCAGCCACTTGGCCGCGCCTTCCACCGTGACGTCGGCTGCGACGTCGAAGGCGGGAACCGCTGCCAATTGCGGGGCCATCAGCCGAATGCCCCGGTCGGTGACGGCAACGTCGAGCGCTTCATCGCGGCGGCGGGCATGAACCTCGACATGGTCGGACTGCAGCATTGGCAGCCGGGCGCCGGCCGGCTGGTTGAGCGCGATCTTCGGCGCCTCCAGCACCAAGGCGAAATGGTCGATGCCGGCGGTCCAGAAACTCGTGCTGGACTGCGCCAGCGCCCAGGTCACCTCGAACGGCGGCATGCCGCCCGCGGCGATGGTCAGCGGGCCATCGAGCTCGGCGACGACCTTGTTGGGCTGGTAGATCTGCGCTGCCGTGCGCAGCGCACCGCCATCGGCGCGGAAATTCTTCTCGGGCGCCTCGATGTCCAGCGCGTCGCAGCGAAGGCCGAGCCGGAACGGGTAGCCGAAGACGCTCTGGTTCTCGCAGCCGATCCGCACCCCTTGCCCGCCGGCCGTCTCGATCCCGGCGCGGACCGCCCGGTCGAGCTGGTTGGCCAGGTAATACCACGCACCGGACAGGGCCGCCGCCAGCAGCACGGCGACGAGCGCAATCCAGACGAAGGGCCGAAACGAACGGTTTTTTGCCGGCAAGCTTGACGGGGCCATGCTCTATCCTCTCAGTGCCACCCCATCCCGGAAAAGACGAGGCGATCCGACCGCAATGAACGATCTATGGGTTTTTGGCTACGGCTCGCTGATCTGGCAACCCGGCTTCGCCTTCGAGGAGCGGGTAAAGGCGCGGCTGGCCGGCTACCGCCGCTCGCTCTGCATCCGCTCGACCGTGCACCGCGGAACGCCGGAACGGCCGGGCCTTGTGTTCGGGCTCGACCGCGGCGGCTCTTGCATCGGGATGGCGTTCCGGATCCGCCACGAGGACCGGGAGGCGGTGACGGCCTATCTGCGCGAACGCGAACTTGTGACCAATGTCTATACCGAGCGCACGCTGTCGGTGCGCCTGCTCGACGGTCGCCAGGTCCAGGCGATGGCCTTCGTCGTCGACCGCGGCCATAGCCAGTATGCGGGCAGCCTCTCGGTCGACCATGCGGCCGAGATCGTCGCGCGGGGGCATGGCCGCTCTGGCGCCAATGTCGACTACGTCCGCTCGTCACTGCAGGAGATCCAGGCGCTCGGGCTGAAGGACATCTGGCTGGAATCCGTGGTCGCCCGGCTGCCGTCTTGATCCACGAAAGAAGTCTTAAACGGCCGCCGACTCCTGGAGAAGCCAAGCAAAACCCGGCTCGGAGAGAGCCCGCTCGGCGTCGGGGACGCTATGCTTCTTCCGCCAGCCGCGCGGCGACGAGGTCGGTCATCGGCAGGTCGCTCCGCCCACGATAGGCCTCGCGCAGCTGTGCGTTGGAGCGGCCTTCGATGGCGCCCTTCAGCCCGCGCAGCATCTGGTGACGGTCGAGGCCCGGCGGCAGCGCGGGCATGAACTCGGCCTTCACCGTGCCCGGGCGGCGCAGAAAACTGTCGCGCGGCCAGAACACGCCGGAGTTCAGCGCCACCGGCACCAGCGGAACGCCGAGCTGGGAATAGAGGAAATGGACGCCCGGCTTGTAGTCGGGCTCGGCCCCGGGCGCGGTGCGCGTTCCCTCGGGAAAGATGATGATCTGCCGGCCCTCGGCCACCGCTTTGGTGGCGCCGACGAGGATCGACTGCAGGGCGGCGCCCCGCTTCTCGCGGTCGACCGGGATCATCCCGAGCCGGCGCGAATACCAGCCGAAGAGCGGGATCTTCATCAGCTCCTTCTTCAGGATGAAGGTCGGCCGGTCGAGTTCGGGCACCAGCGCAAAAACTTCCCAGAAGGCCTGGTGCTTGGCGGCGATGAGCGCGGCGCCCGGGGGAATGTTCTGCCGGCCGGAGAATTCGGCTTTCGTGCCGGTGATCACCTTCAGCAGCCAGAGGCTGGTCTTCGCCCAGCTTTTTGTCACCCACCAGATCACACCCTCACGCCCGAAGAACACCATGGGCGCAAAGAGCACCATGTGGCCGATCAGGTTGAGGTAGAAAAAGACCGTGAAGACGAACGATCGCAGGGCGGTCATCGTGGCAAGGTTTCCGTCTATGGGCACACGCTGCGCCGGGCCGACGCGCACGTGCACGATGCCGTACGGAGCCCATAGCCGCCATCGATGGCGGCATCAAGACGGGCGCTTGACCGCCGAACCTGCCGAGAACAGCGCCCGCGGCGCTTCGACGCCCGCTGCGAGCCGCAGCCGCGTGGCGATAAGCTTGGCATACTCGACCATCAGGACCTTCATGCCGAGCATGGTCGGCACGGTCTGCGTCGACCAGAGATCGCCGCGGGCCACCGGATAGGGACGGATCACCGAGACATGGGCGAAGCGCTCGAACTCCAGGAGCGTGCGCGGCATGTGGTAGTCGGAGGTGACGAGGATGAGTTCCTTGAAGCCGAGATTGCGCGCCCAGAGATCGGCCATCTCGGCGTTGCCGACAGTGTTCAACGCGTCGTAGTCGAGGTCGACGCAGCAATCGAACCAGCCGCGATCGGTATCCGTCAGCTTGGAAAGGGTGGCGATGCTGGTCCCGGGATTGACGCCCGAGATCAGCAGCCGCTTGGCGCGGCCTTCCTTCAAGAGATCGATCGCCTGGTCGACACGCAACGCACCGCCGGTGAGAACGACGATCCCGTCCGCGGACTGAACCCGCTGCGGCGTGTTCAGCGACGCCACTTCCTGGGTAAACCGCAGGAACCCACCGCCGAGGTAGCCGAGCCCCAGCAGCCCCGCGGCGGCCATGGCCAATATCAGCTTGCGACGCCGGCGCCCGCGTCCATCCTTGTCCCCGCGCCGCATCGTCCCGTGCGCCACCGGCCGACCGGCGTCATGCGACGCCGCGTGCCGTGAGGAGAAGGGAGCTGAGAGCGACGACATCTGGCTTAAGCTGGGTTCCGTTTCGGTGGTGTAAAGGGTGGGCGTAAATGGTTAACGATTTGGTTTGGCACCCCGACCGAGGGAGGTCGGTTTAGCGACAATTACGCTTCGACCGGCGAAATCATGTCGATGGCGGCGAGTTGCCGCTTCACCGTCAGTCGTGAGGTGAACGCAGTGAGACCGCCGACTGTTGCAATCAGCACGACGACGCCGGCATAGCCCCGCCAGCCGATGGCGAAGGAGCCGAACAGCGCGCTGATCTGGTCGGCCTCCGGCGTCGCCTGGTTGGACTGTGTCCAGAAGCCCATCAGGACGAAGACCATCAGCGCGACGGATCCGCCCGCCATGGCTCCGACGAGACCGAGCTTCAGGAAATGGCCCTGGAACTCGGCGGCGATGAAGCTCGACCGCGCGCCGACGAAATGCAGCACCTCGATGATGTTGCGGCTGCCGGACATGGCGCCGCGGGTGGCGAAGATCACCGTCAGGACGGTCGCGACCATCACCAGGATGAGGATCGCCGCGCCGATCAGCACGGTGGCGTTGGCCATCGAGACGAGGCGCGACACCCAGGCGCGGTGATCGTCGAGGCTGGCCTGCGGCACGGCGGCAACGAGCTTCGCCCGGAGTGCGGCGAAGTCGGGCTGGGCGGATTCATCGATGGCGACGAGGACCAGCCTCGGCACCGGCAGGTCGTCGAGGTCGAGCCCCTCGCCGAGCCAGGGCTCCAGCAGGCGGCCGGTGGCGGCATCGTCCATGATGTTGGCGCTGGCAACGCCCGGCGTCGCCAGCGCAATGCCGCGCACCGTCTCCAGCGCCTTTCGCATGTCGAGCCCGTCGTCGGGGCGCACCTGCACGGTGATCTCGCGCGAGATCTGGCTCTCCCAGACCGAAGCGGTGTCCGAAACCAGCGTCACCGCGCCGAGCGTTAGGCTGGCGAGAAAGGTCATGATGCCGATCACCGTCATCAGCGCGCGGCCGGCGACATTGCCGGGCGGCACGATCGGCGTCGGCTTGTCGACCTGACGGCGGGCAAAGCGGCGGATTCGGCCGCGCAGTCCGGCAACGAGGGACTTGCGGTCAATCATAGATGTCGAGCCTGCCGTCGGACAGGATCAGCCGGCGCGCCTCGACCTGGTCCATCAGGCCAAGATCGTGCGTGGCGATGATGACGGCCGTGCCGGTGCGGTTCAGCTCCATGAAAAGGCGCAGCAGTCGGCGGGCGAGCGGCGGATCGACATTGCCGGTCGGCTCGTCGGCGAGGAGGATGTCGGGCTGGTCGATCAGTGCCCGCGCGATCGCCGCGCGCTGCTTCTCGCCGCCCGAGAGCACCACCGGCAGCGCGTTCATGCGCTCGCCGAGGCCCACCCATTTGATGAGGTCGATGACGTCCTGGCGGTAGCTCGCCTCCTCCTTGCCGCGCACCCGGAGCGGCAGCGCGACGTTCTCGTAGGTCGTCATGTGCTCGAGCAGGCGGAAATCCTGGAAGACGACGCCGATGCGCCTGCGGATCGACGGCAGGTCGGCGCGCGAGAGGGTCGAGGCGTCCTTGCCGAGCACGGTGATCAGCCCGCGCGTCGGCTTCAGCGCCAGGAACAGCATGCGCAGCAGACTGGTCTTGCCGGCGCCAGAAGGGCCCGTGAGAAACTGGAAGGATTGGCGCTTGATCTCGAACGTCAGGTCGCGAAGCACCTCCGGCCCCATGTCGTAGCGCAGCCCTACATTCTCGAAACGTATCACACGATGCCTTTCCCGTGGCCGCAACGGACGCCGCCGGCGGGAACTTCCACCCGCCATCCTCGCCGTCGCCGCACGCTACTCTCAAACCCCGGCAGTGTGTTCATTTGTGGCCGGCGCCGCCGCCCTGCCCCCGGCACCAGCTTCACCCTTCGTTAACCATCATTCCTTACCTCATCCTAAACGGAACGGAGGAATCCGCGATGACGGAGCATCTCAATCGCGGTTCGACCCGCCCGCGGCCAGCCTTGGTGATCGATGGCGAGGCGGTGCTGATCGCCCGACATGCACGGGCCAAGCCGGTCGACGGCGAGGCCTGGGCGGAGGCTCCCGCGGGCGCCGTCCCACCCGCTTCTTCCGGCAGGTCCCAGCCTCAGCCAGCGCGGCGACGCGTGCCGCCTGCCCCCGACCTTCTGTTCCAGGGCGCGCCGCGACAACGCTTCGCTCTTCCGGCTGAGAGGCCTCGCTCCGTCCTGCCGTACTCCGTCTGGATCGCCGGGTTGGTAACGCTGGCAGCCCTCGTGCCGCTCGCCGCGGTCTCTGTCTATACCGGCTCCGACGGCGGGGCGCCCGAGGTCGCGGCCCTATCGCGGCCCTTCGGATCGTCGCCGCTCGCCCCGACACCCGCCGCCGCGCGGCAGCCCGACAAGCCGGTCCAGATCCTCTACGGCACGCTGGTCGTGGCACCGACACGTCTTGCCTTTAGCGGGGATACGCGCCCGGCACCGCTTCCCGGCACGCTCGGCGGCGTCTATCCTGTCGTCGCCGGCCCCCATTCGGCCGGCGTCGCGCGGCTCGGATCCGTGCAGAACGTCCGCGACCTCAAGAACGCCGCCCGAAGGACACCTGCCGAATGATCACCGTGCGCGGCCGAGACATCGAGACGCTGTTTTCGCAGGAGGCGATCGCCGCCGAGATCGAGCGCCTTGCCGGCGAGATCGCCCGCGGGGCGCCGGAGGATCTTCTGGTGGTGGCGGTGCTGAAGGGCTCGTTCGTTTTCGCCGCCGACCTGATCCGCGCCTTGCACCGCGCGGGCGTCGCGCCGGAGGTCGAGTTCATCTCGCTCTCGAGCTACGGCGCCGGCACCACCGGCGGGACGGTGCGCGTCGTGCGCGATGTCGAGACCGACGTCGCCGGGCGCAGCGTCCTGATGATCGACGACATCCTGGAGTCCGGCCGCACCATCAAGTTCGCCCGCGACCTGATGCTGTCGCGCGGGGCGACCGCCGTCGAGGTCGCCGTGCTCCTCGACAAGCGGATGAAGCGCAAGGCCGACATCGAGGCGGACTATACCGGCTTCGACTGTCCCGACCATTTCGTCGTCGGCTACGGCATGGACGTCGCGCACGCGTTTCGCGAACTCCCCTTCGTCGGGCGGGTCGTCGACGCCTGATGCGCGCAGCGACAGGGTCAGGCTGGCGCAAGCCCCTCCTGCCAATCCAGACATTTAGGCAAGACCGCATTGCGCCGATTGCCCTTTCCCCCCGCGTGGAAGGATAGAGCCATGGCCCGCATCCTGGTGGCCGAAGACGATGCCGGCGTCCGCCTGCTGGTGACACGCGCCCTGCGGCTGGAAGGCCATAGCGTCGTGGCGGTGGAAGACGGCGAGTATGCGCTGGAGCGGCTCGTCGAGGACGACGGCGCCTACGATCTGCTGCTGTCCGACATCCGCATGCCGGCGATGACCGGCATCGAGCTCGCCCATGCGACGCACCGGCACTGGCCCGATCTGACGATCCTCCTGATGACCGGCTATGCCGAGCAGCGTGAAGCCGCCGAGGACCTGATGCGCATCGTCGTCGGCGTCGTCGACAAGCCGTTCACCCTCAGCGAAATCAGGGACCGGGTGCGCACGGCGCTGGGACCGCGCAGCGCGGCGGCGGAGATGGACGAGGAAGCACCGCTGCGGCGGTATGGCTAGGCAGGCGCTACCAGTCCTCGCTTCGGAGACCCTCGACCCGCGAGAACTCGCCTAAATTGCCGGTCACGACGACCAGCCCGCGGCTGCGGGCGTGGCCTGCAATGAGAAGATCGTAGGCACCGATCTGAAGACCCTGTCGCTGAAGCGACATTCGGATGTCGGCAGCATGCGTCGCGGCATCCTCGTCGAAATCGAGGATGACCATACGCCCCGCCAGCCTGCTCACGTCGCGGCGGCTTTCTACTGGCCGCACAGATTTCTCGGCACCGAACAACAGTTCAGTCAGAACGACCTTCGAGATGCAAAGTGCATCAGCCTCTTCGTTGAACTTTGCGCGCAGGTACGGCGGCCGATCCCGCAGAACCCGAATACAAAGATTGGTATCGAGGAGATACCGCAGGCTCATAGCGCGTCACGCTCTTGCGCCGGTGGATCCTCAGGCTCTTCGATCATGGTCCCTGGCTCGAGGAAAAAATCGTCCCAGGAGGCATCGGCGGGCGTGATGATCCGGCGCGGGCCATCGCGGATAATGGCCACCTCCGTAACAGTGTCGGGAAAGGCAACGTCCTTGGCGAGCCTGACGGCTTGCGTCTCGTTCGATTTGAACAGGCTCGTCCGGGTCATGAAGTGCTCCGCTCAAACAAGGCACATGTACCAACGGTATATGTCCTCGGCGACAGTTTCCCTACAAGCTTCGCGCCTTCACCGCCTGAACCATGCCGATCGCGTCCGGGCTCGCCCATTCCGCCGGACCCGTGATGACGCCGCGGGCACATCCCTTGGGATCGACGATCAGGCTGACCGGCAGACCGATGGTGACGCCCTGGGCCTTGAGGTCGTTGAACACCGCCATCGTGTCGTCGCGGTAGAAGGGAAGCGCCTTGATGCCGGTATCGGCATAGAAGGCCTTCGGCGTGTCGACGGAGCCGAGATCGACATTGATCGGGACGACTGCGAAGTCATCGCCGCCCTGGCTCTTTTCCAGCGCGTCTAGCGCCGGCATCTCGGCCCGGCACGGCACGCACCAGGTGGCCCAGAGGTTGACCAGCAACGTCTTCCCGGAGAACTCCGCGAGCGTCACCGGCGTGTCGTCGCCCTTTCGGAAGGCCAGCGCCCGCGCATCGAACGGCGTGTCGAGCGGCGTCACGGCCGCGACCTCGCCCTTGGCGGTATCGATGAGCGCCTGCCGGAAGCCCTCGCTCGCCGGGCAGTTGCCGGCGAGCGCTTGATTGCCAGAGCCGGCCTCCATCACGTATATGCCGACGGCGCCCGCCAGGACGCCAGCGACTAGGGCCAGGACGCCGACAAGGGCGAAGCGGCGGCGTGGCGCTCGGTTTTCTGGCGTTACGTTCTCCGGCGTATCGTTCTGCTGAGACATGGCTGACCTTTTCCAAGCGTATTCGAAAGAACCGAGATGACCGAGAAGACGGCGGGCAACGAGATGTGGGGCGGCCGCTTCGCCTCGGGCCCCGACGCCATCATGCAGGAGATCAACGCGTCGATCGATTTCGACAAGCGTCTCTTCCGGGAAGACATCGCGGGATCCAAGGCCCACGCGGCCATGCTCGCCGAACAAGGCATCATCACGTCCGAGGACGCCGCGGAGATAGCACGCGGTCTCGACATGATCCGACAGGAGATCGAAAGCGGCGCCTTCACGTTTTCGCGGGAACGCGAGGACATCCACATGAACGTCGAGGCGCGGCTGGCCGAGATCATCGGCCCGGCGGCCGGCCGGCTGCACACCGCCCGCTCGCGCAACGACCAGGTCGCCGTCGATTTTCGCCTCTACGTCAAACGCGCCTGCCAGGCGGCGGAGGCCGCCTTCACCGGCCTGATCGAAGCGCTGCTCGACCGGGCCGAGGAGCATGCCGAGACGGTGATGCCGGGGTTCACCCACCTGCAGGTCGCCCAGCCCGTGACCTTCGGCCATCATTGCCTCGCCTATGTCGAAATGGCCGCGCGCGACCGTTCGCGCTGCACCGACGCGATCGCGCGCATGGACTGGTCGCCGCTCGGCGCGGCCGCCCTCGCCGGCACCGGCTTTCCCATCGACCGCCACCAGACCGCGTCGACGCTCGGCTTCCGCGGACCTACCCGCAACTCGATCGATTCGGTGTCCGACCGCGACTTCGCGCTGGAATTCCTGTCGATGGCCGCGATCGCCGCCGTGCATCTCTCGCGCTTCGCCGAGGAACTGGTGATCTGGTCGACACCGCAGTTCAACTTCATCCGGCTGTCCGACGCCTTCTCCACCGGCTCCTCGATCATGCCGCAGAAGCGTAATCCGGATGCGGCCGAACTGGTGCGCGCCAAGACCGGGCGCATTAACGGCGCGCTGGTCTCGCTGCTGACGGTCATGAAGGGCCTGCCGCTCGCCTATTCCAAGGACATGCAGGAAGACAAGGAACAGGTGTTCGACGCGATCGACAGCCTCGC
Source organism: Mesocryomonas fontinalis (assembly GCF_055730125.2). NCBI lineage: Bacteria > Pseudomonadati > Pseudomonadota > Alphaproteobacteria > Hyphomicrobiales > Aurantimonadaceae > Mesocryomonas > Mesocryomonas fontinalis. The sequence goes on from NZ_JBUZWG020000004.1 coordinate 76,784, forward strand.
CCTCGCCCTCGCCGCCGCCACCGGCATGGTCCGCGACATGACCGTCAACGTCGCGTCGATGCGCAAGGCCGCCGGCCACGGCTTCTCCACCGCGACCGATCTTGCCGACTGGCTGGTGCGCGAGATCGGCCTGCCGTTCCGCGAGGCGCACCATGTGACCGGGCGCGCCGTGGCGCTGGCCGAGGGCCGTTGCATCGGGCTGGAGGATCTCACCGTCGAGGATCTCCAGACGCTGGAGCCAAAGATCACCGATGCCGTCTTCGCCGTGCTGGGCGTCGATGCCTCGGTGCGCAGCCGCACCAGCTTTGGCGGAACCGCGCCCGACAACGTCCGCCGCGAGATCGCCGAATGGCGCCAGCGCCTTGCCGCCGCGCGGGGGTGATTTCTCCGGCGGGAGAAGCTATCAAGGGCGCGGGGAAGCGCTGAGGATGAATGCGACGATGAAGACCTTCAGGCTTTCGATGGTAATTCTGGCGGCGGGCCTCGCCGTAACCGGGTGCGGGCGCAAGAACCTGCCGGTGGCTCCGAGGCCCGTGACCGCGCCGATCACCTCCGGCGGCAGCGCCGGCACCAGCACCAGCCTGGCGCCGGTCCCGACCGGCTCGACCGAGGCTGCGACCTTCCAGAGGGCGCAGCGCCTCGGCGCCAATGACAGCAACCTCAACGTCTCGCCGGCGGAAGTCAGCCGCAATCCCAAGGCCGAGAAACAGAGCTTCCCGCTGGATTTCCTGCTGAACTGATCCCTCGACGCGATCGACGTCCGCACGGCCCGCCATACCAGGCGCGCCCGGCGTTCCGGATGCCCTGACGATGAACCATTTCGACTACCGCGACGGCACTCTTTACGCCGAGGACGTCGGCATCGCCGAGATCGCCAAGGCGGTCGGCACGCCGTTCTACTGCTATTCCACCGCGACGCTAACCCGGCACTACCGCGTCTTCGCCGAGGCCTTCGCCGATATCGACGCCCTCGTCTGCTACGCGATGAAGGCGAATTCGAACCAGGCGGTGCTGACGACGCTGGCCCGTCTCGGCGCCGGCGCCGACGTCGTCTCCGGCGGCGAACTGCAGCGGGCGCTCGCTGCCGGCATCGCGCCGGAAAAGATCATGTTCTCCGGCGTCGGCAAGACGGCGGACGAGATCGACCGGGCGCTGGGCGCCGGCATCTTCTGTTTCAACATCGAGTCCGAGCCGGAACTTGAAATGGTCTCCGCCCGCGCCGTGGCGCTGGGCAAGACCGCCCATGTCTCGTTCCGGATCAATCCCGACGTCGACGCGAAGACCCATCACAAGATCTCCACCGGCAAGAAGTCCGACAAGTTCGGCATCGCCTTCGACCGCGCGCTGCCGGTCTATGCCCGGGCGCGCGACCTGCCGGGCATCGCGGTTTCCGGCATCGACATGCACATCGGCAGCCAGATCACCGATCTCGAGCCGTTCGACCAGGCCTTCGGCAAGCTCGCCGGTCTCGTCGGCAAGCTTCGGGCCGCCGGACATACGATCAGCCATGTCGACGTCGGCGGCGGACTGGGCGTGCCCTACCGCGACGACAACACGCCGCCGCCGCTGCCGGTCGAATACGCCGAGACCGTGAAGCGGCACGTCCGCGGCCTCGGCTGCAAGGTGGTTTTCGAGCCCGGCCGGCTGATCGTCGCCAATGCCGGCATCCTCGTCTCCAAGGTGCTCTACGTGAAGGACACCGGCGACAAGGTCTTCGTCATCGTCGACGCCGCGATGAACGATCTGATCCGCCCGACGCTCTACGAGGCCTGGCACGACATCCGCCCGGTGACCGAAAGCCTTGGCGTCCCGCACATTACCGCTGACATCGTCGGCCCGGTCTGCGAGAGCGGCGACTTCATGGCGCACGACCGGTCGATCCCGACGGTCGCGGCCGGCGATCTCATCGCCATCGCCTCGGCTGGCGCCTACGGGGCCGTGCAGTCCGGCACCTACAACACGCGGGCGCTGGTGCCCGAGGTACTGGTAAACGGCGACGCCTTCTTCACGGTCAGGCCCCGCCAGACCGTCGAGCAGCTGATCGCCCTCGACCGCTTGCCGCCCTGGCTGGAAGGCTGACGCCTTTCGGCCACCCGCGGCGGGATGCTCGGCGCTGGCGTAACCGATGCGGGGACTGACGGGACGTTCACAGATCGGTCACCGCCTCGCCTTCGCCGCAAAAAATGCTAGGCTGGCCGCTGGACTGCACCAGACGAGATCGGGCCGAATGCCGAAAGATTCCAAGAAGGTCGCGTCCGCCGCCTTGCCCGCCGATGCGGCACGGCTTCGGTCGACGCGCCGTCTGGCCGGAGCAGCGATGCTGTTCGAGGGGGTCTGGCCGACGCTCTTCGCGTTGGCCTCGATCCTCGCAATCTTCCTCGCCTTCTCCTGGTTCGGCCTCTTCGCCTTGCTGCCGGGCTTCCTGCGCCTTGCCGTTCTAGTGGCGTTCGCCGGCGCCGCCGGGCTGACGCTGTGGCGCGCGCGCGGATTGCGCCTCGCCTCTCCGGCGGCGGTCGACCAGCGCATCGAAAGCCGCAGTCGGCTCGACCACCAGCCGCTGCAGGCGCAAGCCGACCGGCCGAGCGGCACGGACCCGATCGCCCTCGCGCTCTGGCACGAGCACCAGCGCCGCATGGCGCTGCGGCTGCGCCATCTCACCGGCGGCACACCCGAGACGCGGACGGAGCGGCTCGACCCGTACGGGTTGCGCGCCATCGCCGCACTGCTTCTCGTCACCGCCTTCGCCTTTTCCTACGGCCCGGTCGGCGGCCGCCTGACCGACGCCTTCGCCTCGCCGGAGGCCCCGCCGCTGCTGGCGGCACGCGTCGATGCCTGGGTGACGCCGCCATCCTACACCGGCCGAGCGCCGATCTTCCTGACCGACGCAGCCCTCGCCAGCGCCCAGGCCGAGACCGCCGACAGACCGGCCGCGGCGATCGAGGTTCCCGAGGGCAGTGTGCTGTCGGTCCGGGTTTCCGACGGCAGCGACAGCAAACTGACCTTCACGCCAGAGGGTAGCGACGTCGCCGAGGACATCGCACCCGGTGGCCCCGCCGATCCTGCGGCCGGGGATTCGACTCCTCCAAGCGGAAGCGCCGCTCCCGGCGGCAAGTCCGGCGACACGGCTGGCCCCGCTGCCAGGCAGGATACGGCAGAACAGCCGGCGGCGGGCGAATACGACCTGCCGCTCGCCGCCAGCGGCGCGGTTCAGCTCGCCTCGACCTTCCGCACGCTCGGCGACTGGCGTTTCACCGTAACGCCCGACGCGCCGCCGACCATCGCCTTTGCCGATGAGCCGGCTGCCGCCCGCAAGGGCGCGCTGGAAATCCCGTTCAGCGTCGGCGACGACTATGGCGTCCGGAAGGGAACGGTCGCAATCGAGGTGCGCGGCGCCAAGGCAGCTGGCGCGCGGCCGCTGGTTCCGGTGCCGGAGATCAGCCTCTCCTTGCCGCGGCGGACCAAGGGCGAGGCGAAGGGGCGCACCTCCGTCGATCTGACCGAGAGCCCCTATGCGGGCGCCGAGGTCGGCATGACCCTCGAAGCGACCGACGATGCCGGCCAGACCGGGCGGTCCGAGACCAAGGTTCTGACCTTGCCCGAGCGGCCGTTCTCCAACCCGCTCGCGCGGGCAGTGGTCGAGCAGCGGCGGATCCTGGCTTTGGACGCCAATGCCGTGCCGCGGGTCACCGAGATGCTCGACGCGGTGACGCTGCGCGGCGAGGACTTCATCGAGAGTGCCTCGGCCTATTTGTCGCTGCGCGCCGTCCGCAGCCGCATCGCCAATGCCGAGGATGACGCGACGCTGGTTTCGGCGCTCGACTTCATGTGGCAGATCGCGCTGGGCATCGAGGACGGCAACCTCTCGCTTGCCGAGAAGAAGCTGCGCGACGCCAAGGAGAAGCTCGCCGACGCGATCGAGAAGGGCGCTGATGACGCCGAGATCGACAAGCTGATGGCCGAACTGCGCGAAGCCATGCAGGAATACATGCATGCCATGGCCGAGGCGATGAAGAACCAGCCGCCGGTGAGCCAGGAGCAGATGCAGAACGCGCAGGAAATCCGCCCGTCCGACATCGAGAAGATGATGGACCGGATCGAGGACCTCGCGAAATCCGGCTCCAAGGACGCCGCACAGCAGCTGCTCTCCGAACTGCAGCAGATGATGGACCAGATGCAGGCAATGCAGCAGCCCGGTCAGCAGCAACAGGATGGCCAGCAGAACGCCATGCGCCAGCAGATGGACAAGCTCGGCGAGATGCTGCGCCAGCAGCAGGCGCTGAAGGACAAGACCTACGAGCTCGGCCGCAAGCAGATGCAGCAGCAGATGCAGGACCAGATGGGCGAAGGGCTGAACAACGAGCCGCAGCCCGGTGAGCAAGGCGAGCCTGGCGAGCAGCAGAGTGGCAAGCCGATGACCGCCGATGAGCTGAAGCAGGCCCTGGAAGACCTGAAGAAGCAGCAAGGCCAGCTGCAGAAGGATCTTCAGTCGCTGCAGGACGGCATGAAGGGCATGGGCATGGAGCCCGGCGAGTCCCTCGGCGACGCCGGCAAGGCGATGGGCAAGGCCGAAGGCGCGCTCGGCGAGGGCAATGATGGCGAGGCGGTCGGCCAGCAAGGCGAGGCGATGGAGGCCCTGCGCCGCGGCGCGAAGGACATGATGCAGCAGATGCAGCAGGCGATGCAGCAAGGCGAAGGCCAGGGCCAGCAGCCGGGCCAGCAAGGACAGATGGGCCAAGGCTTCAGCCAGGGCCAGCAGCGCTCGGGCCGCGACCCGCTCGGCCGGCCGCGCTCGACGCAAGGGGCAGACTTCGGCCAGGACGTGCGCGTGCCCGACGAGATCGATACGCAGCGCGCCCGCAAGATTCTCGACGCGATCCGCAACCGCCTCGGCGACGCGCTGTCGCCCCAGCTCGAACGCGACTATCTGGAACGGCTGTTGAAGACGCAGTAGCGCCCATAACGGCGCAGCGCCGAGCTGCGCTTTTCTATAGGGACGGCGGCGCATCCCGACATCGAAGGCATGGCATGACCACACCAAAGTCCGACTGGGCGCCCGCGCTCTACCTCCGCTTCGAGGAAGAGCGCACCCGCCCCGCCCGCGACCTTCTCGACCGCATCCTGCTTGCGAACCCTCGCCGCGTCGTCGATCTCGGCTGCGGCCCCGGCAACTCGACCGAGCTTCTGGCGAAGCGCTGGCCGGACGCGGCGATCCTCGGGCTCGACACCTCGCCGGCGATGATCGAGGCCGCCCGCGAGCGCTTGCCGGGCTGCCGCTTCGAGATCGCCGACATCGCGGGCTGGTCGCCGTCCGAGGCGCCCGACGTGATCTTCGCCAACGCCGTCCTGCAATGGGTTCCCGGCCACCGGCAGCTCCTGCCGCGTCTTCTTGCAAGCCTTGCGCCGGGCGGCGTGCTGGCGATCCAGATGCCGGACAATCTCGGCGAGCCCTCGCATGCCGCGATGCGCGAGACCGCGGCGGAACCGGCCTTCGCCGCCGACACTGCGGCAGCCGCGGGCGCGCGCACGACCCTCCCGCCGCTGCCGGACACCTATGACGACCTCGCCGCCGAGGCTAACGTGGTCGATGTCTGGCGGACCATCTACCACCACCGCATGGACGACCCGGCGGCAATCGTCGAATGGCTGAAGGCGACGGGCCTCAGGCCTTTCCTCGACGCACTCCCGGCCGAGATGCGACCGGCGTTTCTGAAAAGCTACGCGGCGAAGATCGATGCCGCCTATCCTGAGCGCAGCGACGGACGGCGGTTGCTGGCGTTTCCGCGGATCTTCATCGTGGCGCAGCGGGCAGGCTGAAAACACCGGTCACGAACGTCAGTCTTCCGACATCGGGGTAAGCTGACGCCCACCGTACAAAAAGCGATCGAAAACCACGGTCTTTCCGGAAATATGAAAGACAATCGACATTCGCCGCTCGAAGCCGATCGTTCGCAAGTCTTGGCGCAAGTGATCCCGCTGCGTTCCTCGTGCCGGGAAATCCACAAACCCTCGGCAGAAGGCTTCGAGCCGTTCGATGTATCGCTTGGCCACGACCGTGCCGCTTCTTGACGCAATGAAAGAGTAAACGTCTCGAAGGTCGTCACGCGCTTCCGGCGAGAAGGCCAATTCGTAGCGCAAGCACCTAAGACTTTTCGCTCAAGGCTCTCAACTCCGCAAACACCTGATCTGCAGAAAGGGCGCGACCAGGATTTTTTTCCATCGCTGTCATCACCGGCACGGCCTCGTGGAGAAGCCATTGCTCGAATTCACTGTCGTTGTCCTGAAGCGCCTCGAGGCCAGCTGCGATAACTTCGACCTCCGTGGCGAAGCGCCCGGACTCGATCAAGCCGTCGACAATTTGTGCCTGTTGTGATGACAGGGTGAAGCTGCGTTGTTTGGCAACGGTCATGATGATTGTCCGTATCCATCGAGACAGTTCATGAGATACTTGGCTAGGGTTGCTGTCAACGTTCGCCACCCGCTCTTCGCATTACCCAGCGAACGAGCTCTACCGCGTCGGGACCGGCACCTCGCCGCGGTAGTCGTAGAAGCCGCGGTGGGTCTTGCGGCCGAGCCAGCCGGCTTCGACGTATTTCACCAGCAGTGGACACGGTCGGTATTTAGGGTCGGCGAGGCCATCGTGCAGGACCTGCATGATCGACAGGCAGGTGTCGAGGCCGATGAAGTCGGCCAGTTGCAGCGGGCCCATCGGATGGTTGGCGCCGAGCTTCATGGCCGTGTCGATGCCTTCGACGGAGCCGACGCCCTCGTAGAGCGTGTAGATCGCCTCGTTTATCATCGGCAGGAGGATGCGGTTGACGATGAAGGCAGGGAAGTCCTCGGAGACGGTCGTGGTCTTCTCGAGGGTGGCGACGAATTGCTGGGAGGTCTCGAACGTCGGGTCGGCGGTGGCGATGCCGCGCACCAGCTCCACCAGTTTCATCACCGGCACCGGGTTCATGAAGTGGATGCCGATGAAGCGTTCCGGCCGGTCGGTGGCGGCGGCAAGCCGGGTGATCGAGATCGACGAGGTGTTGGTGGCGAGAATCGCCTCCGGCTTCAGCACCGGGCAGACCGTGGCGTAGATCTTACGCTTGATCGCCTCGTCCTCGGTCGCCGCCTCGATCACGAGGTCCATCTCCGCGAGATCCTCGACGGCCCTTGCCGGCGCGATGAGGCTGAGCGCAGACAGCCTCTCCTCGGCCGAAATCTTGCCGGAGGCGCGCTGGCGATCGAGCGTCGCTGCGACCGTGGCGATGCCTTTCTCGGCCCGCTCGGGCGAGACGTCGTAGAGCACGACGCCATAGCCGGCGAGGGCGACGACATGGGCGATGCCGGCCCCCATCTGCCCCGCCCCGACGACGCCGATCTTCCTCAATCTCTCCGACATCCGTCCATCTTCCGCGTTATTTTTTGGCCCGCTTCACCCTGCGGCCGGTTCAGTGCCGCCCGGCACAGCGCCGGTCCTGAAACAAACAAGGCCCCGCATCGCTGCGAGGCCTTCGATCCTTTCACAAGCCTTCGCGGAGCGAAAGCGGCGAATCGTCCAATCCCCGGCAAGCGGGGTAAGACGGCTAAAGCTTCGACTGCAGCTCCGGCAGCAGCGTGAAGAGATCGCCGACGAGCCCGTAATCGGCGACCTGGAAGATCGGTGCCTCCTCGTCCTTGTTGATGGCGACGATCACTTTCGAGTCCTTCATGCCCGCGAGATGCTGGATCGCGCCGGAGATGCCGGCGGCGATGTAGAGGTCGGGGGCGACGACCTTGCCGGTTTGCCCGACCTGCCAGTCGTTCGGCGCGTAGCCGGCATCGACCGCGGCGCGGCTGGCGCCGATGGCGGCGCCGAGCTTGTCGGCGAGCGGCAGGATCAGCTCCTCGAACTTCTCCTTGGAGCCGAGCGCCCGACCACCCGACAGGATGATCTTGGCCGATGTCAGCTCCGGCCGGTCGGAGGTCGCCAGACGATCCTCGACGAAGGTCGACAGGCCCTTGTCGGCAACGCCCGCGACCGTCTCGATCGCGGCCGAACCGCCCTCGCCCGTCGTCGCGAAGGACGCGGTACGGACGGTGACAATCTTTTTGGCGTCGGTCGAGGTGACGGTCTGGATGGCGTTGCCGGCGTAGACCGGGCGCTCGAACGTATCGGCGCTCACCACCTTGGTGACATCCGAGATCTGCATGACGTCGAGGAGAGCCGCAACGCGCGGCAGGACGTTCTTCACCGTGGTGGTCGACGGGCCGACGATCGCGTCGTACGGCCCGGCGAGGCTGACGATGAGGTCGCCCAGCGGTTCGGCGAGGAGGTTGGCATAGGCCGGCGCATCGGCCTGCAGCACCTTGGAGACGCCCGATAGCTTGGCAGCCGCAGCTGAGACGGCGCCGACATTGCCGCCGGCGACGAGGATGTGCACCTCGCCCCCGAGGGCGGCGGCGGCGGTCAGCGCCTTGGCGGTCAGCTCGGAAAGGCCGTGCGCGTCGTGCTCGGCGATGAGAAGCGTGGTCATAGCGAGTTTCCTTTCATCGCGATGTCAGAGGACGCCGGCTTCGCCGCGCAGCTTGCCGATCAGCTCGTCGACTGAGGCGACCTTGATGCCGGCGCCGCGCTTGGCGGGCTCGACGGTGGACACGACGGTCAGGCGCGGGGTGACGTCGACGCCGTAGTCGGCGGCGGTCTTTTCCTCGAGCGGCTTCTTCTTTGCCTTCATGATGTTCGGCAGCGAAGCGTAGCGCGGCTCGTTGAGGCGCAGGTCCGCCGTGACGATGGCCGGCATCGTCAGCGCGACGGTCTGCAGGCCGCCGTCGACCTCGCGCGTCACCGTCGCCTTGCCGTCCGCGAGTTCCAGCTGGTTGGCGAAGGTGCCCTGGCTCCAGCCGAGCAGCGCCGCCAGCATCTGGCCGGTCTGGTTGCAGTCGTCGTCGATCGCCTGCTTGCCGAGGATGACGAGGTCAGGCTTCTCGGCGTCGACCACGCCCTTCAGCAGCTTGGCGACCGCCAGCGGCTCGGTCACGCCGTCGACCTTGATCAGGATGCCGCGGTCGGCGCCCATGGCGAGCGCGGTGCGGAGGGTCTCCTGCGACTGCTGCGGGCCGACGGAGACAGCGACGATCTCGGTCGCGACGCCTTTTTCCTTCAGCCGGATGGCCTCCTCGACGGCGATCTCGTCGAACGGGTTCATCGACATCTTGACGTTGGCAAGGTCGACGCCGGTGCCGTCCGGCTTCACCCGGATCTTCACGTTGTAGTCCACCACCCGCTTGACGGCGACGAGGATCTTCATCCCGGAACTCTCCTATGACGCGGCCCGCACCGGGCGGGCCAAATGACGGCGGGGATGGCGTGCGTGCGGCTGGCTGCCCCGGTAAACCTGCCCGACCCGATATGATGTTTTGACGTAAAGGTCAAAGAAAGGCACCGCAGATGCGGCGATCGAGATCGCCTGTGCAAGGGTTTTGAGCCTTCCAATCCGATCTTTCAAGTCTTGGCGCGGCAACGGCGCGCCTGTCCGCGACGTCGCCCGGATTGACCTCAGTCGTCGAGCACCGGCGGCTTGGCGAACAGCGGCACGCCACGCCGGCGCAGCACGAGGGTGAGCAGCGCCCCGGCGAATATCCCGCCGGCATGCGCACCGTAGGAGACCTCCTTGTCGCCCAGCGCCAGCATGGTGAACTGGTAGCCGATCCACAGCACCAGGAGGACATAGGCCGGCAGCTTCAAGGGCACGCGGCCAAAGGCCAGCACCCAGATCCAGACCCGCGGATGCAGCATCAGATAGGCGGCCGCGACGCCCGAGACTGCGCCCGAGGCGCCGAGCAAGGTCGCCTCCGATTCCGGCATCGACCAGGCATGCGCCGCCGCCCCCGCCGCGGCGCAGAGGAGATAGAACAGGATGTAGCGAAGGTGCCCGAAAGCATCCTCGACATTGTCGCCGAACACCCAGAGAAACAGCATGTTGCCGAGGAGATGCCAGAAGTCGAGGTGCAGGAAAGCGTATGTGACGAAGGAAAATCCGGTCGGCTGGAGGATATATTCCGGCGACAGCGCGGCATAGCCGTTCACCACCGCGGGAATGAAGCCGTAGGCCAGTTCCGTCCCCGAAACATAGGCGCCGGTCTCGCCGGAAAACGACAGCGCGAGGTAGAGCCCCGCGTTCAGGAGGACGAGGCCAAGGGTGACGAACTGGAAGCGAATGCTTCGCAGTCGGTTGTCGTCGTAGAACGGCAGGAACATTCGCAGCCCGGGAGAAGTGGAGACCGCCATCAAGCCTTGGCAGTCACCGGAATGCAATGGCGTCAGAACCCGCGACGCCGCGTCTGCCGCTGGATGCGCCGTCCCCATCACGCGGAACAGCGCATCCAAAGGCTCAGAAGGCGAGCGAGAAATCCACCCGTGCGCCGTTGCGCTGCGTGCCGTCGCCGAACTGCCCCTCGTAGGACAGGCCGAGGCGCGCATCCTTGCCGATCGCGACGTCGATGCCGGCCCCGACCGCAGTGGACGGCCCGCGAGTGGATGGCTCGCACCCCGACAGTCGTCATCCTCGCGCGCAGCGCGGGGACCCATGCCTCAGCGTTTCCACCATCGGTTCGCTAACAGAAATGGCTGGCCGGATGCACCGCCGGATGCTTCCTCCACGCCTCGGCATAGGTCCCTGCGCTGCGCGCGAGGATGACGAAGATCCGGTTGTCGGCGACACTATGGCTCAGGGGGATGAAGGCTATCCTCGGCCCGAGCGATGCTCTCCGTATGGACCTTCGAAACCCTAAATCTCTCGCTGCCGGACCCGCAACGGCCTGCCCGTAAAGCTGCGCGGTGGGGCGAAGGTCATGGTCTGATGGTCGGGACTGGGGTGGCGGACTTTCGAGGGGCGCCCCGCGACGCGCATTCGCGCCTCCGCCTGGTGCCAGTCGGGCAGACCGTCCTCGTCCGTCTCCCAGTGCACGACCGAGGCCTCGTCGCACCACGCGGCGAGCTTCGGCATCGCCTTGCGGTGCGCGCCGTTCAGCATGTAGGCCCTCATCGCCTCGGCACTGTCCCAGCTGGTCAGCGTCCAGAACGTCCAGCCTTGGCCGGGCAGCAGCGAACCTGCCCGAAAACCCGGCGCCCTCTCAACCTGACGCTGCGTCCAGAGGGCATGGGGCACGAACAGCGGCAGGAAGCGCCATGATCGGAGGCGCAGCCGGGTGACGCTGACGAACGGCACGATCAGCGGCTCGCGCCGGGCACCCAGAGCACGTCGGCGCGGCCCTCGTCGTTGGCGATGCGGGCCGCGACGAACAGGTGGTCGGAAAGGCGGTTGATGTAGGTCATCGCTGCCGCCGAGACGGTTTCGCCCTCGGTCCGCTGCAGCGCCACCATCAGCCGCTCGGCACGCCGCGCGACGGTGCGGGCCAAGTGGAGATGCGCCGAGGCCGGCGAGCCGGCAGGCAGGATAAAACTCTTCAGCGGCTCAAGGCGGGCGTTCATCGCGTCGATCTCGCGCTCCAGCCGATCGACCTGGGAGGCGACGATCGCCAGCCGCTCATAGGGCAGCGGCTCGGGCGTCTCCGGCGTCGCAAGATCGGCCCCAAGGTCGAAGAGGTCGTTCTGGATGGTGGCGAGCATCGCATCGAGCTCGCCCTCGGTGTAGAGCCGCGACATGCCGATCGTGCCGTTCAGCTCGTCCACCGTGCCGAAGGACTCGATGCGCAGATCCGACTTCACCCGCCGCTCGCCACTGCCGAGCCCGGTGGTGCCGTCGTCGCCGGTGCGGGTGTAGATCTTGTTGAGCTTGACCATGCTGAAAATGTCTCCGTCGATATCGCGGGCGGAACGGGGTGTTGCAGCAGCCCTCCGGGGCGCAGCGCCGGCGTCAGGTCCGTGAGAACCAGAGCGCACCGACCATGATCAGCACGGCGATCGCCTGCAGCAGAACGCGCCAGCGCATCAGCTTCTGCGAGGTCATGCCAGACCCGCCGCGCATCATGTTGACGAGGCCGAGCAGCAGCACGATCGCCACGGCGATCATCACGACCAGAGCGAGGATGGAGAGGGTGTCGGACATGGCGGCTTTCGGCTCCGGGACTTGCCGGCTGATATAGGCCGGAACGGCGCGATAGGCGAGCCGCCGCCGCGCGTCCGGTGATCATGTCGCGGCGGGCGTCTCGGCCGCGGGCTTCTGGCGCCACGTGGCGGCGGCGACGCCGAGGCCTGCCAGCGCCATGCCGAAGAGCTGCAGCGGCGTCAGCGTCTCGCCGAACAGGAAGAAGGCCATGACGGCGGTGACCCCCGGCGTCAGGTACATCAGCGACGTCACCCTCGACACGGCACCCTCGCGGATGAGGTAGAGCAGCAGGAAGACCGCGCCGATCGACAGCGCGACCACCAGCCAGGCAAGGGCGAGGACGAACTCGTGCGTCCAGTCGATCACCCGCGTCTCGAATAGAAACGAGGCCGCCGCCATCGGCAGGAGGGCGCCGAGATACTGCAGGGCGGTCCCGACGCGCAGGTCGACGCTGCCGACGAAGCGCTTCTGCCAGATCGTCCCGACCGAGATCGCCACCGCCGCGATCACCGCCGGCACCAAGGTGATCGGCCCGAGGCCGCTGCCGGCATGGATTTTCGGCAGCACCACGAGGAAGACGCCGAGGAGCCCGACGGCGAGGCCCAGCCAGTGGCGGGGCCGGATCGTCTCACCGAGGAAACTGCCGGCGAGGACCGCGGTGAGAATCGGCTGCAGGCCGACGATCAGCGCGGCGATGCCCGCCGACAGGCCATGGCGGACGGCAAAGAACACACCGCCGAGATAGACGCCGTGGATCAGCGCCCCCGCCAGCATGGCATGCAGCGCCGGCCGAAGGCCTGGCCAGCCGCCCGAGACGGTCGCGGCGATCGGCGCGAGGATCGCGAAGGCGATGACGAAGCGCAGCGCCAGGAAGGTGAAGGGCTCGGCATGCGGCATGGCATAGCGGGCGCCGACGAAGCCGGTCGACCAGAGCACCACGAAGACGGCGGGAAAGAAGGGAAGGAGGCGGTGCACGGCATTCCTCTTTGATCCGCAGGCGGGATCGGTGAAATCTGCAAGGGCCGGTGCCGGCGCGCCGGAAGAGCACGGCTCGATAGCGGGGCTGGGTTGGGAAGCTGTCCGGGCAGAACACGCCCGCCGGCGGTAGAACGGAACGCTCACCGTGCCGCCGGACGAGCGGTAGCAGCGGCAGGCCTGCTCGGGAAGCACATCCGCCACAGGCCAGGCGACAAACTCCGGCGCTGTCGCTGCGGCAATTGCGCCGCCTTGCGGCAACGCGTATCGCGGCAGGCAGCAACGCCGAGCCGCCGCCATGCAGATCATCCTCAACGTCATCCTGCCGATCTTCGCAGTGATCGCGATCGGCTTTCTCGCCGCGCGGTTCAAGCTTCTGGCCGGCGAGGTCGGCGACGCGCTGTCGAAGTTCGTCTTCGTCATCGCCGTGCCGACGCTGCTGTTCCGCACGCTCGCCACCGCCTCCTTCGGCGACGTCAACCCGCTCTGGCTCTGGATCTCCTACTTCACCGGCGTGATCATCACGTGGACGCTGGCCTCATTCTTCGTGCGCAGCTTCATGGGTGCCGATCGCCGCGCCGGCGTCATCGCCGGCATCTCGGCAAGCTTCGCCAACACGGTCTTCGTCGCCATTCCGGCGGTGCAGCGCGCCTATGGCGACCCCGGGCTCGAACCGCTGTTCCTGATCATCTCCGTCCACCTGCCGACGATGATGATCATCGCGACGCTGCTGATGGAGCGCGCCGCCGAGCGCGACGCCGCCGCCGAGGGCCGGCCGATGCGCAAGGTGACGGTCGCGGCAACCGTGCGCCAGGTGATGATCAACCTCGGCCGCAACGGCATCGTCATCGGCATCCTCTGCGGCATCGCCTGGCGCCTGACGACGATCCCGCTGCCGGCCGAGGCCGAGGAGGTGGCGCGGCTGATCGGCTCGACAGCCGGCCCGGTCTCGCTGTTCGCCATGGGCATGTCGCTGACCCGCTACGGCCTCCGCGGCGACTTGCTCAGCTCGATCGTCGTCTCCGTGCTGTCGCTGACGCTGATGCCGGGTATCGCCTACGCGATTGGCGTCGAACTCCTGCCACCGCTCTGGCTGAAGGTCGCCGTGCTCACCGCCGCCTGCCCCGCCGGCATCAACTCCTACCTCTTCGCCGTCTACTTCAAGTCGAACGAAAAGCTGGCCGCGACGACCATCGTGGTGTCGACGCTGATGTCGGTGGTCAGCCTCGGCGCCTGGCTCGCCATCCTCGGCTAGGGTGTCAGATACGGTACCAGCCCGGGCGTAGGGTCGCTCAGCGCTAACTGCTCCGTTCCTGCCGCCTCGCTATGAAGCGCGCCGTCCCAAAACGGCCCTGCATCAGACCGTCGATAGAGAAATCGACATCGAGCTTTTCCCAGTGCAAACCCGTCTCACCCAGAAGCGAGACATCGGCGAGATCTTCATCTGAGGCTGTCTCGAGGTCTTGCAGTTCCCTCGCCGGAATGGCGAAGCTTGCGCCATCGGCAAAGCTGACAACCACTTTTCCGGACGCACGATCGTACCTGACCGCCAGCGGTGTCGGACGCTCTCGATGCTCCGAGACACCACGGCGCACAGCCGCCGCCAGTTCAAGATCGTCATCAACCACTTCAGCCATGTAACTTGATCCATTCCTCGAGCAGAAAGACCCGCATCGTCGAGACCAGATGGCGGGCGCGTTTGAGGTCCGGCACACCGTATCCACTCACCGACATGAGCCGCACCCCGCCGTCCTGGCCGTCGGAAAGATCGAAGCGCGCCTCACCCGCCTGGTAATAGACATGCACGGGCGGCGGCGAATGGTCGTTCTTGTATATGACGACCCGAAAGCCTTGCTCGCCCAGTACAGTTATCATGCATGAAGCTAGATCCGGCCGCAGATTATTTCCAGTCCGACCATCCGCCGGATGTCCTCTGCCGTCAGCCCCGCCGCCCGCAGCGAGGCGAGCGAGACGTCGTGGGCGCTCTTCGACAGCTTGCGGCCGTCGGCACCGAGGATGAGGGCGTGGTGGTGATATTGCGGCGCGGGCAGGCCGAGGAGCGCCTGCAGCAGGCGGTGGACCGACGTTGCATGGAACAGGTCGCGGCCGCGCACGACATGGGTGATGCCCTGCAGCGCGTCGTCGACGACCACGGCAAGATGATAGCTCGTCGGCATGTCCTTGCGGCCGAGGACGACGTCGCCCCAGGCGGCAGGGTCGGCGGCGATCTCGCCGGTCTCGCCCTCCGGCGATCCGCCGCTCTCATTGAAGCAAAGGGCGCCGAGGCCGGCCAGCGCCGCCTGCATGTCGAGCCGCCAGTTGAAGGCCTCGCCGGCGGCGATGCGCCCCTGCCTCTCGTCCTCTGACAGGCGGCGATCGAGGCCGGGATAGAGCGGCGCGCCATCGGGATCACGCGGCCAAAGCGTGCCCTCCTCCTCCTCGTACCGCCCGGCGAAGGCGCGGATCTCGCCGCGCGACATGAAGGCGGGGTAAACGAGATTCTCGCCCGCCATGGCGTCGAGCGCCGCTTGGTAGTCGCCGAAATGCCGGGACTGGTGGCGCGGCGTCTCGTCCCAGTCGATCCCGAGAAAAGCGAGGTCATCGACGATGCCGCGCTCGAAGGCCAGCGTGCACCGGGCCCGATCGATGTCCTCTAGGCGCAGGAGGAAATCGGCACCGGCGGCCCGCGCCATGCGGTGGTTCAGCTGCGCGGACAGCGCGTGACCGAGATGCAGCTCGCCGTTCGGACTGGGAGCGAAGCGGTAGCGGCTTTTCATCATTGTCCTTGCCATCCGGGTCCTCGCCATCCGGGTTGTCGCCATCGCATTCTCGCCACCCGCATTCTCGCCACCCCATTCTTGAGGGAAACGGGTGGCCGGCCTGCAGCCTTTTGGCAAGAATGCAGCGATGATTCTCTCCGACGAAGACCTCGCGCGGGAACTCGCCGCGCTCGCCCTCCTCGATCCGGCGCTCGGGCCGGTGATCGCTGCCGCCGGCACCGTGCCGCTGCGGCAGACGCCCGGCGGCCTCAAGGGGCTGGCGGGCGTGCTCGTCGGGCAGCAGGTATCGCGGGCGAGCGCGGCGGCGATCTTCGGCCGGCTCGAGACGATCATCGACCTCGACGACCCCGCCGCGATCCTCAAAGCGTCCGAAGCGGACTTTCGCGCAGCCGGCATGTCGCGCGGCAAGCAGGAGACGCTCCTCGGGATCGCTTCGGCCTGCCTGTCGGGCGCGCTCGACTTCGAGCGGATGGCAAGCGTGGAACCGGCGGCCGCGATCGCCGAGCTGACGGCACTGCGTGGCATCGGCGCCTGGACGGCCGAATGCTTCCTGCTGTTCTCCGCCGGCCACCCTGACATCTTCCCTGCCGGGGATCTTGCGCTGCAGGTTGCCGTGGCCGAAGCCTTCGGCTGGCCGGGCCGCCCGAAGGAGAAGGCGCTGGCGACATCGGCGACGCGGTGGGCGCCGCACCGCTCGGCCGCCGCACGGCTGTTCTGGGCCTACTACGCCGCCGTCAACCGCCGCGATGCGACCCCGACCGCTGCAATCCCCGGCAATCCCCTGCCGCCGAGGAACGACCAGCTTCCGCGCTGATTCGCCGCGGACACTTCGACCAACAGGAAAGCGTGAGCGTAAAGTCTTGCAGCGCCTGCCGGACAGGCTTCACAAAGGCGACACGATAGGACACCATAGTCCCGGCAAACAGACGCAAGTCGTTTGGTGAAGGAGACTGTCCTTGACGATTGCAGTGGCGCAGAACCTATCCCCGGCGCTCGTTCTGAACGCAGACTTTCGCCCGCTCAGCTACTATCCGCTGTCGCTCTGGGGATGGCAGGACGCCATCAAGGCTGTCTTCCTCGACCGCGTGACTATCCTTGCTGAATACGATCAGACCGTTCGCAGCCCGAACTTTACCATGCAGCTTCCCTCGGTCGTCTGCCTGAAGTCCTACGTCAAACCGGCCCGGCATCCGGCCTTCACGCGTTTCAATGTCTTCCTGCGCGATCGTTTCCAGTGCCAGTATTGCGGCTCGCCGAACGACCTGACCTTCGATCACGTCATTCCCCGCTCCAAGGGCGGACTGACGACGTGGGAGAACGTCGTCGCCGCCTGCTCGCCCTGCAATCTCAGGAAAGGCGGGCTGATGCCGAAGGACGCTGGCATGCTCCCGCACCAGAAGCCTTACCAGCCGACGGTGCACGATCTGCACAACAACGGCCGGCTGTTCCCGCCGAACTTCCTGCACGAGAGCTGGCTCGACTATCTCTACTGGGATTCCGAGCTCGATCCGGAATAGACTGAGGCAGCGCGATCCGGTCCTCGTTGTTTCCGGTCCTCGTTTTTTAAAGTCATCGTTCTTTAAAGTCCGGGCCTCAGGTCCGGACAGCCTTCCCGAAAGCCGCACGCAACGCGATGCCCGCGAACAGCAGCGAGGCGAGGACGTTCCAGCCGGCAAAGGAGAGGCCCAGGAACCGTCCGGCCGCCTGGTCGCAGGCCGGCGGGTGGACGCTGTCGATGGTCGACAGGAGGTCGCCGGTGAGATCGGCATTGCCGGCGGCCGCGCAGCCCGACGGCCCCAGCCAGAAATGCCATTCGACGCCGGCGTGATAGATGGCAAGCCCGAGACCGTAGAGCATCGCCAGGCCGACGAGGCCGATCAGCCCGCGGGTGATACCGCCGGGAGCCCGGCGCGCGCCGGCGATAACCGCGAACAGCGCCAGCACGATCGAGACGTAGTACGGCGTGCGCTGCTCGAGGCAGAGGGCGCAAGGGATGTAGCCGAAGACATGCTCGAACACGAGCGCAGTACCGACCGTTGCCGCACAGCCGACGAGGAGAACCAACGCGGCGAGCGTCTGGGGCCGGCCGGCGGGCTGCGAAAGGCGTGCGTCCATGCGTCGATCTCCGGGAAGCACCGGGACGCGCCCGGATCGCCCCTCCTCTAGCACCCGCCGCATCGGCGTGAAACGGCGACACGCCGTCGCCGGCGACGGTGCAACAGCTGCTTCACTCCCCACTGGACCAGCGCGGCCGATCTATGGCATGAAACGCCTGCAGTCGAATGGTCCCCGCGGGCGTGGTGGAATTGGTAGACGCGCCGGACTCAAAATCCGGTTCCGCAAGGAGTGTCGGTTCGATTCCGACCGCCCGCACCACCGTTCACGTGCCAGCCCACCCTCTTCCGACAGCTTCCGACGTTCAGATGCATCCGACAGTCACGGCGGCTGCGTAGATGAGGCGCGTCGGCCCTCAGGCCGGGCACCACACCCTGGCTAGGCGGCCAGCGCCCCCAAGCGAAAGCTCGCGCTCCAGGCGGCGAAGTCGGCGGCTTCCATCGGCCGGGCAAAGAAATAGCCCTGCGCCTCCTCGCAGCCCATCTCGGCCAGCAGATCGGCGGCCGCGGCGGTTTCGACCCCCTCGCCGACAACCCGGTAGCCGAGCTCGTGCGAGAGCGTGATCATCGAGCGGACGAGCGACTGCTCGCGCTCGCCCTCCTCGATGTCCTTGACGAAGCTCTGGTCGATCTTGACCACATGCGCCGGCAGCTTCTGGAGATAGGCAAGACTGCTGTAGCCCGTGCCGAAATCGTCGATCGACAGCTTGATCCCGGCGGCGGCGAGCATGCTCAGACGGTCGAGCGCGTTTTCCGCATCCTTCATCACGGCGCTCTCGGTGACCTCCAGCTCCAGCCGGTCGGGCTGCAGGTCGTGCTCGGCGACGACCGCGAGGACGCGTTGGACGAAACCCGGATCCTCGAGATTGCTGGCGGAAACGTTAACGGACAATTGCAGGTCGATGCCCAACGCCTGCCAGACCTGGATCTGGCGCACGGCCTTGCGGATCACCCAGTCCGTCATCGCGTGGGTATGCGATGAGGGCTCGATGACCGGGACGAATTCGCCCGGCGCGATGGCGCCGAGCGTCGGGTGCCGCCAGCGCAACAGCGCCTCGGCGCCGACGCACTGCCGGGTGGCGAGATCCACCCGCGGCTGGAAGACGAGCCGCAACTGGTCGTCCGCGCCGAGCGCAGCCTCGAAATCCTGCAGCAACTTGAAACGCCGCGTATGCGCCGCATCCGCCTGGGGATTGTAGAGCCCGACGTTCACTGACGCACCACGGGCCTCCTCGACCGCGGACTGGAGGGCACGCAACAGGTCCATCGGCGCGGTGTCGCCGAAGACCATCGGCGCCACGCCCGCGACCACCGTCATCAGGAACTGCGTGCTCGATTCCAGGCCGACCTTTGCAAGGGTAGACCGGAGCAGCGGCATATATTCGCTTTCCACCGCGCCGACCGGGGCAAGGTAAGCAAACTGGGTCGCCGACACATGATAGCCGGCACGGCCCGGGCCAAGCGTGCGGGTAAGGCGCAGGGAGGCTTCGCGCACTATTTTGTCGACGTTGGAAGGGCCGAGCACGCGAGCGTAGTTGCTGAGCTGCGTGTTCTCAGCGAGGTCGACGAGGACGGCCAGCCGCCTCTGGCCGGCATGGTCGCGCGCCATGTCCTCGAGGTCGTCCATGAACTGGTTGCGGTTGGGCAGGCCACTGATCGGGTCGATACGGCCGAAAGCATGCTGCAGCTCGATCTGGGCCATGACCATTGCCGCAAGGTCGGTGAGCGCAGCCGCTTCCGCCGTCGACACGGTGCGCGGCTCGGTGCCGAGGACGCAGAGCGCGCCAAGGCCGAAACCGTCCCGCGTCACCAGCGGCGCACCGGCATAGAAGGCAACGCCGTTCTGGGCGAGGTGGCTGTCGGCGTAGCAGGGATCTGCCGAAAGGTCTGGAATGACCAGCAATTCCCGCGTTTCAGCCACCTCGGCGCAAGGCGCGTTCTTGCGGGGGATTGAATCATGCGGAACGCCGACGCGCGACTTGAACCACTGGCGGTCGTGATCGGTGAGCGACACCGCGGCGATCGGCAGGTTGAAGATCTGGCTCGCCATGCGCGTGATGCGATCGAAGCTCTCGCTGGCCTCGGTATCCAGGAGGTTCAACCGGCGAAGCGCGAGGAGGCGATCCGCCTCGGGGGGATTCTGCATCGGGGTATCCAAGCCTCGGCATTTGCGCCCTACCGAAAGCGAGACAGATTCGATAGCCGAACCTCTAATACCCGGAACCACCTTAACACTCAGCAAAAATAACAGATCGACTTTCGCAACTGCGTGACCAGTCCGTATTTACTAAATAAGATATGAGACTCAAAATGGATAACTTGCTAATTTGGTATCAAAAAATTTCGACGTTACATTAAGATACGTGGTCGTTGCACGGCGTTGACGGCAATCCGGTCCGTCGGGAAAAAGCGTTGGCCGCGCGGATGGTCCCGGAGGCCGCTGACCGCTACAGCATTCTGCTATTGGGTGGTGTCACCCAACCAAAGAACGATGTTCTCGACTCAAGAAGATAGAGCGTCCTTTGTGCGTCCTTCCGGACGCAGGGTGCGCCGGGGAAGCCGCCGTGATCATCGCCCAGATTTCCGACCCGCATCTGCGCCCGCCCGGCGTCCTCTACCAAGGCCTGGTCGATTCCAATGTCATGCTGGAGCGTGCGGTCGAGGCCGTGAACGCGCTGGTGCCGAAAGCCGACATCGTCCTCCTGTCGGGCGATATGGTGGATGAAGGAAGCGCTGAGGAATACGCCCATGCGCGCGACCTGCTGGCGCGCCTCGAAGCGCCGCTCGTGGTCATCCCCGGCAATCACGACGAGCGCGAGGCTTTCCGCCGGGCGTTTGCCGACCAGCCCTGGATCGCCCGCGACGGACCGATGCACCTGGCAATCGAGGAGGCGGGCCCCGTGCGCATCATCGGGCTCGACGTTACGGTGCCCGGCGAACACCATGGCCTGTTCGATGCGGCCGCGGCGGAATGGCTCGACGCAACGCTGTCCCGCGCGCCGGGGCGGCCGACGATCGTCATGATGCACCAGCCGCCGATCGAATGCGGCGTTGGCTATCTCGACGACTACCGCTGCTTTGGTGCGGATCTTATGGCGGAGGTCCTCGGCCGGCATCCCCAGGTCGAGCGGATCGTCTGCGGCCATGTCCACCGGATGATGCAGCAGCGCTTCGCCGGGACCTTGCTGCTGACCGCCCCCAGCACGACCACCGCGATCGCCCTGCGGCTTGGCACTGACGCCGAGCCCGCCTCGTTCGTCGAACCACCCGCTTTTCTCCTGCACCACTGGCGCGACGGCGGGCTGATCACGCATGTGATGCCGATCGGGACCTATACAGGCCCCTTGCCCTTCGCCTGATCGGTGGTCGAGACCGGAAGCGGGTTCGTCAGTAGCCGTTCTGCCTGAACCAGGCGGCGTCGGCGGGGTCGCTGACCATCAGCCAGTCGGCCTGGCAGATCAGTTCGACCTCGTTGGTGACGACCGTGCCCTGGACCCCGTGCGTGTGGGTCGCCAGCTGCATCTCGCCCGACCATCGCATGCGGATGATGTTGCCGTTGGCGATCTTCATGAAAGACTTGATCGGCTTCTTCGACAGGTCGGTGGCGAGGAAGGTCGGGCCGTCCTCGTCGAGGCAAGGGAAGGCGCCCGCGAGATTCTGCGACCATTTCGCCGCGTCCGCCAGCATGCGCGTGACGTCGCGCACATAGGGCGGGCGCTTGCTCGTCTTGCTGGAACGCAGCAGATAGACGTCGGTCTCGATGTCGATCAGCCGTTCGTTGGAGACGATGGCGCGGGCGTCGTACAGCGCGAAGACGATCTTCGAGGCGCTGATCCGGTCCAGCGGCTCCCGCAGCAGTTTGCCGAATTCGGCGAGATCCTGTTCGAGTGTTCGCATCGTCCTGCCTTCACCTCGTTGCGGCAACGGCTGAAAATGCCTGGCTCAGCCGATCCCCAGCGCGTTCTTGATCCGCCGGCGCAGCAGCCGGGCGACATTGGTGGCCGCGCGGGCCTTTACCAGCCCGTTGGCGGCGCGTTCGACCCTGCGGCCGCTCTCCGGCGTCAGGCCGATCACCAGCGTCTTGATCGGTATCCGGCCCTTCCACAAGCGATTCATCAGGAAATGATCGGGAACGGCACAGGAATCGGCCCTTAGCACCGCAGGATCGACCAGGAGGGCTTCGCTCGCCATCAGCATCATCTGCAGTCCCGGCGAGGCGGCGGCATAGCGCTCGTCATAGCCCATCTTCCAGGCGAAGGCCTCGCCGCCGACGACGAAGCTGACGAGGCTGGCGATCGCGACGCCATCGAGCCGCAAGGTGAAGATCCGCGTCCGGTCGGCATCGGCGAGCTTGTTGACCGCCTCGCGGGCGAAGGCGGCGCGGTAGCGGTCCATGATCAGGGCGCTGCGCTCGCGCCCCTTCCAGCCGCTGGCCTCGAGCGTCAGGAACTCCTCCATCGCCGCCAGCACCTCGGCCGGCGTGCGCGCGACGTCGAAGCCGAGCTCGCCCTGGGCGGACAGCATGCGGCGCTGGCGCTGCACCTCGCGCCGCCGCTTCGGCGACAGCGCATCGGTGAGCGAGGCCCCCTTGACCAGGGCGGCCCGGTCGAAAGCGTTGACCGCGGTCATCGGCAGGCCGAGCGCGCCGACCGCCTCCGCCATGGTGCGGGCGAACGGCTCGTCGATCCGCAGGTCCGGGATCACCATGACGTCGGGCAGCTTGAGCTCCGGCCGCCGCAGCGTGACGAGCAGGCTCGTGAGCGTCGCCTGCGGATCGTCGCTGTCGACCAGCGGCGTGCCGAGCGGGCCGAAAGGATGGGTCCAGGCGCGGATCGCCATCGGTCCGCCGAGCATGCCGATGCGCTCGATCGAGAACGGCATCAGGAAGCGCATGCGGCTGCGGCGCGGGCCCTCGTCGCGTGCGACCATCAGCCGGACATGGCGCTCGTCGAGCCGCGGCATGGCGGGCACCAGGAATTGCGGCGCGAAGAACACGTTCTGGTCGATCGCCCGGCGGGTCAGGAAATCCAGCTCCGCGGCGAGGTCGAAGGCGGCGGCCGGCGCATAGATCGAGAACCGGCGCTTGCCGTCGCCCGAGGCGACCTCGACATTGGCTTCCGGATTGTCCAGCGGCCGGTCCTGGTCGAGCAGCGCGATGGCGGGCGCAGCGCTCGGCGAGGCCAGCATTTCGTCGACGAGCGGCTTGCTGCTCATGCCCCGCTCCCCCGGATCGCTGCGTCGCGCGGCCGCGCCAGGATGAACAGCTTCAGGCCGAGGCGCCGATAGGCGACGGCGTAGAGCGCCGCCGCTTCGAAGACCATCGCGATCGCCGTCGACGACGCGGCACCGTAGAGGCCGTGGCGAGGGATCAGCACGATGTTCAGGACGACGTTGACGATGATCGTCGCGAAGTAGACGGCGGCGCACGCCTTTTGCTCGCCCGACATGGTGAGGACGCTCTCGGCCGGACCGACGGTCGACCGCGCGAGCACGCCGATGATCAGGATGAACAACAGCGGATAGCCCTCGTCGAATTCAGGCCCGAACAGGCCGAGCAATAGGTCGCCGCACACCAGCATCAGAACCGCCATGGCGAGCGAGGGCCAGAACGTCCATCGTATCGTCTGGTGGATGAAGCTTTCGTAACGCTCGGTGTCGCCCGAGTGCCGATACTGCGAAAAGCGCTGCGCCGCGCCCGCCTTCACCGCGAAATAGACGAAGTGCACCAGCGCCAGCGTCTTGACGCTGGCATAGTAGACGGCGACATCGGCCGGCGGCAGGAAGTGGCCGACCATCAGGATGTCGACATTGGTCAGGAGGTTGAAGAAACCCTCGACCAGGAAGATCGGCAAGGCGACCGCCATCCAGCGCCGCATGTCGTTTTCGCGCAGGCCCGGCCCCGCCTCCCGGCTGGTCTTGCGGTGGACAAGCAAGAGCTGCCCGAGCGTCGTCAGCCAGGTCGCGACGAGCAAGGCGAGCACCGCGGTATCGGCATCGGCGGCGAGACCGCCGAAACGCGTCAGGATCGCCATGGCGGCGATGATCAGCAGAGGCCGGACGATGAAGGTCGGCAGCAGCGCGAGGCGCGACAGCGAGTGCGCCCGTGCTGTGCCGTCGAGCACCTCGCCCAGCGCCATCACCGGCAGGCAGAAGGCGCCGAGCACCAGCGGCAGCAGGTAATAGCCGGGAACGGCGTCCTGGAAGAGCCAGAGGGCGGCAAGCCCGATGACGGTGAGAAGGGTCGCCGATGCCAGCGCGAACAGCCGGCTGGCGAGGAGAATGCCGCGCAGGAGATCGATCTGGTCCGTCGCTCGGTATTCGGGCGCGAAGCGGATCACCGCGGTCTGGAAGCCGAGACAGGCGAGGCCGCCGAGGATGACGCTGGCGACCAGCACGAAGACGAAGATGCCGTATTCCTCGCTGCCCATCCAGCGTGCCAGGAGAACCTGGCTGAAGAAGGCGATGGCCGCCGAGACGACCCGAATGGCGAAGGCGAAGAGAGCGATGCGGGCGGAAACCGCCTGCTCGGTGTCGCCGGAGAGGGCGAGGTCGAGACGCACGAGAGAGGGCCGCAGCCATCCCATCAGCCGCAGTGGCACCACATGCCCTGCGAGTCTCTCGATCGACAATACCACGCTGTGCCCGTTCCCTGGGATCGGCAGGATCTGAGGTCCGACACTAGGCGCCGAGGCTTAAGATTTGGTCCAGCGGCCGGTTCAATTACAAGTCAGGCAACCAAAACGGCGGGCCCGCCCTGTGGCTCGCCGCTGTGCGACGAGGCCGCTTGCGCCTTGCGTCCGGACCGGCGCCGTCCAGCGGCCGAGCGACCGGCGCTCCCGGCGCGCAGCCGCAGCCGCTTTCAGCCCGCAAAACCGCCCTCGGCGAGATAGGTGGTCTCCTCCGGCGTCGACGGGCGGTCCAGGATTGCATTGCGGTGGGGAAAGCGACCAAAACGCTCGACGATATCCCGGTGCTCGACGGCGAAGGAGACATTGTCGGGGCCGATCTCCTCCATCCAGGCGACGCAGGCTTCCTGATCGCCAAGATCCTCCGAATGCATCAACGCCATCGGGAAGAACTGGTTGACGTCGTCGCCGACCGTCAGGTGATCGCCGCGCGAGAGCGCTTGCTTCGCGATCGTCTGGGCTTTGGCGTCGGTCGCATACATCCGCGGATCGCCGCGGAACATGTTGCGCGGAAACTGGTCGAGCAGGATGACGAGCGCCAGCGCGCCGGTCGGATCCTCCGCCCAATCGTCGAGCTCGCCCAGCGCCGCACGCTCGTAGATGTCATGGAAACGCTGGACGATCTCGGCGTCGAAGTCCGCATCCTTCTCGAACCATCGGTCGGGGCCGGCGTCGCGCCAGAAGTCGACGATGGTCTGGGGATCGATGGCGTAGCTCATGGCAGGATCCGAAATGTTTTCCAACGCGGGGGATGCGGGACAAGGCCGGTCGCCGCTAGATGGGGGTCCGAATGCGGCGGAGACAAGGGTTGATGAACGAAACGGCGGTGGAACTCGACCTTCGCGGCCTGCACTGCCCGCTGCCGGCCTTGCGCACGGAAAAGCAGTTGCGGGGGATGAACGCCGGCGAGAGGCTCGGCGTCCTCGCCGACGACCCGCTGGCGGCGATCGACATTCCGCATTTCTGCCGCCAGTCGGGGCATGTGCTGATCGCCGCGACGACCGAGACCGATCACCGGCGCTTCCTGATCGAATGCGGCAAGGCGCCGTCCGCCGCCTGACCCTTGTCGGCCCGCAGCATCCTCGGCCAGCTGCCTTCCCGACGACACCTTCAACAGAAGCCCGCCGCCGCTCCGGTCAGAACGACATGCCGGGCACCGCCAGCGGATTGTCGGTCAGCGCCGCGCGGTCGGGCGCATCGAGCCGCGGCTCGCCGGCGAACGCGGCGAAGAGATCACGCACCAGCCGCTCGTCGAGCCCCTCGCCGATCAGCACCAGCCGCGAGGCGGGCGCGAAGTCGGCGGGCCAGGCGGCCAAGCGCGCCGGCGGATGCAGGTGGTTGCGCACGCCATGCAGCATCAGCGGCCGCCCGGGATGCTCGAGCGTCCGCACGATCGCCTTCATCCGCAGGATCCTGTCGCCCTGGAGGTCGCGCAGAAGGTCCAGGAAAGCCTCGACCTGCGCGGTCGGCAGCGGCGCGGCATGCTGGATGGAAAACGACCGGATGGCGCCGTGGCGGGCGGCGGCATTGCCGTGCGCCGGTTCGCCGGCAGGAGGGTGCTTGTGCGCATGGGAATGATCGTGCGGCCCGTGCCCGTGCGCCCGGTGATGGGCGTCGTGCGCGACCTCGTCGTGCAGCCAGCGGGCGACGTCGGCGGTCTTGGTGGCGGGATCGTAGAGGCCGCAGCCCAATAGCGCCGAGGGCCCCGCCGCGCCGCCTGCGGCATCAAGGATCGGCGCGCCCGGATTGATCGGCCGGATCAGCCGCGACAGCGCCTGCAGCGCGTCCGGACCGGCGAGGTCGGTCTTGCTGACGACGACCCGGTCGGCGACAGCGACCTGGCGGCGGGCCTCTTCGCGCTCGGCAAGGTTCTGCGCGCCGGCGAGCGCATCGAGGACGGCGACGACGCCGTCCAGCGCATAGGCCTGGACGAGTGCAGGATGGCCCATCAGCGCGGCGAGGATCGGCGTCGGATCGGCAAGGCCGGTGGTTTCCACCACGACACGCTCGAGCTTCGGCAGGCGGCCAGTCTGCACCCGGTCGGCAAGGTCCGCCAGCGTATCGACGAGATCGCCGCGGATGGTGCAGCAGAGGCAGCCGTCGGAGAGTTCGATGATGCCGTCGCGCGCCGTCTCGACCAGAAGGTGATCGATCCCCGCCTCGCCGAACTCGTTGACGATGACGGCGGTGTCGGTGACCGCGGGATCGGCGAGCAGGCGGTTGAGCAGCGTCGTCTTGCCGGCGCCGAGGAAGCCGGTGAGGACGGTGACGCGGATCGGGGCGGTGAGATCGGCGGATTTCGGCACGGCGGTCAGTTCGCCACCCCGCTGCGCAGGCCTTCGGCCTCCCCGATCACGTCGGGATCGCCGCCGACGCGGGCGCTCTTGCCGTCCGCCGGAGGACTGCCGGCGGCAGGGGCCGAGCTCGGAAGCGCCCCGTCCGTCGTCGCATCGTCCGGCCGCCAATGCGGCAGCGGAATGCCGTAGCCGGCGATCTGCGCAATACCGGCCTGCACCTTCGGGCCCGCGGCAGCGCCGCCGAGGCTGACATCGACCACCGAAGGCGGCCGCACCATCTCGTGCAGCAGCGGCGAGCCGGAATTGTGCTCCGTGCGCTTGGCCTCTTCCTCGCGCTCGGCCGCCCGGGCCTGCTGACCGGCCGGCGAGCAGATCGCCTGGCTGATGTCGGCGGGCGGCCCGTCCGAGGCTGGCAGCTGCTCGATCATGGTGCCGAGCTTGGCGGTGTCGGTCTTGAAGCCGCTCTCCAGGAGATCGGCGGAGATCCGGTCGCGGACGATCGGGCTGTCGGCGCCGAGCACCACGGCCACGATGGTGCGCTTGTCGCGGGTGGCCGAGGCGACGAGGTTGAAGCCGGAGGCGCAGATGTAGCCGGTCTTCATCCCGTCGGCTCCGGCATAGCGGCCGAGCAGCGGATTGGTGTTGCGGATCAGCGCGCCGCCGGCCGAGATCGCCTCGACGCCGAAGATCTCGCTGAAGGCCGGAAAGTCGCGGCGCAGGTGCATGGCGAGGATGCCGAGATCCTTGGCGCTGGAATACTGCCCCTCGCCCGGCAAGCCGTTCGGGTTGATAAAGTGCGTGTCCTTCATGCCGAGCGCCAGCGCCTCGCTGTTCATGCGGTCGACGAAGGTCTGCAACGAGCCGCCGCCGAGCGTCTGGCCGATGGCCACCGCGACGTCGTTGGCCGACTTCACCAGCATCATCCGCAGCGCCATGTCGAGCCGCATCACCGATCCCGGCTCGTAGCCCATCTTGGACGGGACCTGCGTCGCGGCGTACTGCGTCATGACGACGGGGGTATCGAGCGTCGCGTCCCGCGTCTCCATCGCCTTCAGGGCGAGATAGGCAGTCATCAGCTTGGTGGTGGACGCCGGATACCAGCGGGCGCTGGCATTCTTCGACGACAGAACCTTGCCGGTCGCGACGTCGACGACGACAGACACCTCGGCCTTCGCCGCCGGCGGGACCAGAACGGCGGCGCCGAGCGCAGCTGCGCCGGCAAGGCGCAAAACGGCAGACGCCATCGTCTTCACGGCTTTTTCCTTCATGTCGAACGGCAGATTATTGCACCTGCGCGCCTTATCTCGCCTCTGTGACGCTCTCATGGCAAGATGGCAAGCCTACCTAAATAGGGCGGGCCGCTCCAGTCTCCGTGATCGCAGCCCTCGTTTTCCGGAAGTTTCCATGCCGCTCAACAACCGCATCGCCGACCGCCAGACCGAGATCACCGCCTGGCGCCGGCATCTCCACCAGATCCCCGAAATCCTCTACGAGGTGCACGAGACCGCCGCCTTCGTCGCCGCAAAGCTTGCCGATTTCGGCTGCGACGAGGTGGTGACCGGCATCGGCCGGACCGGCGTCGTCGGCGTGATCCACGGGCGCAGCGGCCCGGGCAAGCGGCGGATCGGCTTGCGCGCCGACATGGATGCGCTGCCGATCAACGAGGCGACCGGCCTCGACTACGCCTCTAACACCCCCGGCAAGATGCACGCCTGCGGCCATGACGGCCATACGGCAATCCTCCTCGGGGCGGCGCAGAGCCTGTGCGAAACCCGGCATTTCGAGGGCAGCGTGGTCGTCGTCTTCCAGCCGGCCGAAGAAGGCGGCGCCGGCGCGAAGGCGATGATCGAGGACGGCCTTCTGGAGCGCTTCGCCATCGACGAGGTCTATGCCCTCCACAACATGCCGGGCATCCCGCTCGGCCATTTCGCGCTCTGCGCCGGCCCGATCATGGCCGCGACCGACGAGTTCAACCTGACGGTCCGGGGCCGCGGCTCGCATGCGGCGATCCCGCAGCAGTCGCTCGACCCGATCCTCGCCGGCGCCACGCTGGTGCAGGCCCTGCAGCAGGTGGTCTCGCGCAATGTCGACCCGCTGGCCTCGCTGGTGCTCTCGGTGACGAAGTTCCAGGCGGGCTTCGCCCACAACGTCATCCCGGACACCGCGCTCGTCGCCGGCACTGTCCGCTCGTTGACGGCGGAGACGCGCGATATGGCCGAGGCGCGCATTGTCGCCATCTGCCGGGGCGTCGGCGAAACGCACGGCGTCGAGATCGACTGCCAGTACATCCGCAACTATCCGGTGACCGTCAACGATGCGGGCGCCGCCGAGTTCTGCGCCGCCGTCGCGGCGGAGATCGTGCCGGCGGCGCAGGTCGACACCAAGGTCGCCCCGCTGATGGGCGGCGAGGACTTCTCCTACATGCTGGAGAAGCGGCCGGGCGCCTTCATCTTCATCGGCAACGGCGACAGCGCGGGCCTGCACAACGCTCGCTACAACTTCAACGACGACGCCATCCCCTACGGCGTCTCCTACTGGACCCGGCTGGTCGAGCGGGCGCTCGCCGGCGCCTGAGCCGGGGCGTTGCCTATTGCGGCTTGCCCTTGCTCCAGGTCGGCGAGGCCGCAAACAGCGGCACCGCCGAGATCGACATCTTGGCGCTGCCTTCCTTCACCTCGCGCGAATGCGAGAGGTAGATCAGCGTGTCGTTCGCCTTGTCGTAGACGCGGGTTACGACCAGCGCCTTGAAGATCAGCGATCGGCGTTCGGAGAAGATCTCCTCGCCGCCCTCGTCGAGGTCGATGTCGCCGATGACGATCGGCCCGGTCTGGCGACAGGCGATCGACGAGTTCGAGGGATCCTCGAACCAGTTGCCCTGGCGTAGCCGGTCGACGACGCTGCGGTCGAAGTAGCTGACATGGCAAGTGACGCCGGAGATTTTGGGATCGCTGATGGCGTCGATCTTGATGTCGTTGCCGAGCCAGTCCGTCGAAATTTCGCCGACCTGCTCGGCCACGGCCGGTGCGACGAACGGCAGCAGGGCGAGGCCGGCGATTAGGGAAAGGGCGAAGCGCATCTGCAGGGTTTCCTTACGGGCGGGAAGGTCAGTCACACATGGGCCGGATGGCCTCGTTTGCAACGGCCGGTGCAGCGTGCGAAAGCGGCTTCCGCAACGTCACAGCAGCGGCGGGGTCCATCCTATGGTCGACTTAGTGGATTTCTATCCAGCGGATGTTTCTATAGAAGTCTCCCCCTCATGACGTTTCGATGATGGCCAAGGCCAATGGTGCAGGGCCGGAAAGTTGACCTCCATGTCTTTAAACAAATCGCCCGAGACCGACGGTCGCCGGTCCTGGGAGGGCTCTCCCACCCCGCGTCCCTTGCCCTGGCTCGCCGGCGCCCTGCTGTTGCTGGCGGGGGCACTGCTGCTCGGCACCGTCGTGCGCGAGTTCGACGACATCCAGGCCATGTTCATGGAGGATGGCCCGATCGAAATAATCCAGGCCGGCATGCTGGTGATCGCCGCGGCGGTGTTCGCTTTCGGCTTCCTGCGATCGGCAGGCTCCCGCGCGCTGTTCTGCGCGTTTGCGGCCTTCGCGCTGATCTTCGCCGTGACCCGCGAGTTGCCACGCTGCGGCAGCGCCTTCAGCGGCGACGGCATGTGCCTGCAATCCGGCTGGAAGACCATCATCGTTGCCGGCGCGGCCC
This sequence comes from Mesocryomonas fontinalis, assembly GCF_055730125.2. Taxonomy (NCBI): domain Bacteria; kingdom Pseudomonadati; phylum Pseudomonadota; class Alphaproteobacteria; order Hyphomicrobiales; family Aurantimonadaceae; genus Mesocryomonas; species Mesocryomonas fontinalis. The sequence goes on from NZ_JBUZWG020000004.1 coordinate 107,379, forward strand.
TGCTAGCGCTCGTCGCCGTGCTCGTGCGGCGCCGGGAATGGACGCGCGAAGTGCTCCGCCTGTCGAACATCCGCTGGGTCTGGCCGTGCTTCGTGGTCGTGCTCTTCCTCGCCGGCGGCGAAGCGGCCGAACACCGCATCCATGTCGAAATCGAGGAATCGCTGGAACTGGCGGCCTATCTCTATGTCACCGCTTACGGCCTCTGGATCCTGCGCCAGACGCGGGCCGCGACCAATGCGGCGGAGCTTGGGCTGGCGGCCGGGCGGCGACGCGCCGACGAGGTCCCGGGATAGACAGGCAGCTGGCCGACACGATCCATTAAGCCTTGCAGAGCATCATGGCCGGGTCCCGTCGACCCTGGAAACCCATGTCTCTCGTTGTGTCCCCGACCCGTATCCCGCTCTTTCTCGGCCTCGCCGCCCTGCTGATGCTGGCATCCTGCGCCCGCATGCCGCGGACGATGTCGTCTGAGGAGTGCATGACGCGGGTGATGTATTTCGAGTCCAACCGCTCCAGCGCCGAAGGCATGCTGGCGGTCGGAACCGTGGTGATGAACCGGATGAACTCCGGCAAATATCCCAAAAGCGTCTGCGGCGTCGTCGGCCAGAAGAACCAGTTCGCACCGGGCGTCCTGTCGAAACCGATGGGCAAGGGCCGCGAGCTCGCGACCAAGACGGCGCGCATCGTGCTGCGCGGCAGCAAGCATCCCGAGGTCGGCCGGGCGATGTTCTTCCACACCGCCGGCTATTCCTACCCCTACAACAACATGCACTACGTCGCGATCGCCGGTGGCAACGCCTTCTACGAGAAGCGCCGCGATGCCAGCTCGACGCAGGCCGAGGTCGCCGCCCGCGGCAGCCGCCTCAGCTACGAGCCGCCGGAGCGCCGGGTCGTGGTCCGCGCCGCGCCGACGCGGCAGGTGATGGTGGTCCCCGATCCCGCGACACCGGCGGACTGGAACCAGCCGCAGGACATCAGGACCTTCCAGGCAAGGCCCGAAGCGACCCCCGCCCCCATTGCGCCGGCGGCCCAGACCCTCGACGCGCAGCGCCTGGCGCCGATGAGCATTGACGAGGTCATCGCCGGACAGGGCCTCTATTAGGCAGCGCCGCCTGTCCCGGCGATCGACTTCACGCCTCCCGCCGGCTAAGTCCGGCCGTCCGCTGGCGAGCGATGCCGGCCCTCGTGGGAGATAGCGCCATGTCCGATCAACTCGTCTGGGGCGTTCTGGGGGCGGCCAACATCGCTCTTCGCAAGGTCATTCCGGGCATGCTCGGCGATGCCACGTCCCGCATCCGCGGCATTGCCTCGCGCGACGGGAGCAAGGCGAAAGCTGCCGCCGAACAGTTCGGCTTCGAGACGCACTACGACAGCTACGAGGCGCTGCTCGCCGATCCCGTGATCGAGGCGGTCTACATTCCGCTGCCGAACCACCTGCATGTGCCTTGGTCGGTGAAGGCGCTGGAAGCCGGCAAGCACGTGCTCTGCGAAAAGCCGATCGCGCTCGACGCGGCGGAGGCCGGACAGTTGATCGCGGCGCGCGACCGCAGCGGCAAGCAAGTGCTCGAGGCCTTCATGGTGCGCCAGCATCCGCAATGGCTGCGGGCCCGCGAGATCTTGCGCAGCGGCGAGATCGGCCCGGCAAAGCTGGTGCAGACGACGCTTAGCTACTTCAACGCCGACCCCGCCAATGTCCGCAACATCGCCGAGATCGGTGGCGGAGCGCTCTACGACGTCGGCTGCTATGCGCTGCAGCTCGGGCGTTTCCTTTTCGAGAGCGAGCCGCTTCGCGCCATATCGCTGATCGACCGCGACCCGGAAATGAAGACCGACCGCCTGACCTCGGCAATCCTCGATTTCGGCGCCGGCCGGCAGCTGGCCTTCTCCACCTCGACGCAGCTCGTCCCCGCGCAGCGCACGCAGATCTTCGGCACCACCGGCCGCATCGAGGTGCCGGTGTCGCTCAACGCACCGCAAGAGGCGACGCGGCTTCACGTCGACACGACCGGGGCGATCGACGGCAGCGGCATTCGCACCGAGACGCTGGCGCCTTGCGACCAGTACACGCTGCAGTCGGCCATGGCGGTTCGGGTGTTCCGCGGGCTGGAGACGGCCGAGTTCCCGATCGAGGACGCCATCGCCAACATGCGGTGCATCGACGCGGTCTACCGCTCTGGGCTCACCGGCGCCTGGGAGACAATCTGACGCGACCAAGGGGCGGCGTCCTCAGACGGGGACGCCCAGCAGCGGGAGAGAGCCGAGGTGACGGACGGTCCGCTCATAGCGACGGGCCGGGCATGGCGGCGCCAGTCAGGGAAGCGTAGGAGTGGCAGATGGCAGGCGAAGCGACGATCGATGAAGGGCCCTCGGTGCGATATCGGTGCAGGCCACCTCTATCTCCGGCGATATCTTCAGCTGGCGACAGTTCCGATACCGCGCGCCGCCGTTTCGAGGCGTTGAGCTGAGATGGCGCACTTCGCCCTGATCTGCCCCCCCTTCTACAGTCATATCAAGGTGTTCGAGGCACTTGCCGGCATCCTGGTGGCGCGCGGCCACCGTGCCACCTTCCTGCTCAATGCCGGCGCGGAAAAGCTTCTGGCACCGGGTGGACCGGCGGCCTGCAGGATCGTCGGCCGCGACGATACCGACCTTGCCGCGATCACGCGCCGCGCGGCGCGGCCGAACGGCCCGCTCGGCATCCTGCGCACGGTTGCCGATACCACATCGCTGACCGCCGCCCTCTGCCGGGACGGCCCTGCAATCCTCGGTGAGCTCGGCGTCGATACGGTGATCGGCGACCAGATGGAGCCGGCTGCCGGCCTTCTGGCTGCCGCGCTGGATCTGAAGCATATTTCAGTTGCCGCAGCGCTGCCGGTCAACAGCGCGCCGGGCGTCCCGCTGCCCTTCGTCGACTGGCCCTATGATCCGTCGAAGGAGGGACTGAAGCGCAACCGCGGCGGCGAGCGGGTGGCTTCGCTCCTTCTGCGCCGGCAACGGCATGGGCTCGAGGAGTGGTCAAAGCACTTCGGCCTGCCGCGCCGGAGCAGTCTGGAGGACTGTCTGTCGCCGCTGCTGCAGATCGCGCAATGCCCGGCGGCGTTCGATTTCCCGCGACCGCCGCTTAAGGGTTTCCATGCGGTCGGCCCGATCCGATCCGAGACCAATGCGGCGGCCGCAGCCTTGCCGTTCGCCATCGACCCGGGAAGGCCCTTCGTCTTCGCCTCACTCGGCACGCTGCAGGGACACCGCCTCGACATCTTCCAGGCGGTCGCGACGGCGTGCCGGCGGCTCGGCGCGCAGCTTCTCGTCGCCCATTGCGGCGGGCTTACCCCGAAACAGGCCGGCACGATCGACGCCGATGCCGTCACCGACTTCGCCGACCAGGCCGCCGTCCTCGACCGCGCCGACGTCTGTGTGACGCATGGCGGCATGAATACCGTGCTCGATGCGCTGCAGCGCCGGGTGCCGCTGCTGGTCATTCCGATCGCCTTCGACCAGCCGGGGATTGCCGCCCGCGTTGTGCACCATGGCGTCGGGCGCATGCGGGCGCGCCGTGGCCTGACGGCCGCCAAGGTCGAGGCGGATCTCCGCGTCCTCATCGGATCGCAAGGCACGCGCGCCGCGGCCCTGGCGCTCGGTCGCGACATCGGCGCCGATCAGCACGGCCAAGGCGGCGCCCGGCGGGCCGCCGACCTGATCGAGGCCGCCATCGACGGCTGAGACCGATCGGCAGCGGCGCCTCTGATCGGCGGAACGATGCGCCTTCGTCAGAACACCTTGCCATCCACACCGAAACGATGGACTGGGCCACCGCGGGGCGACAGCCCGATCGTGGTGCCGACAGCGATCTCGCTCTGACCGGAAAGGCGGACGGTGAGCTCTGCCCCCTCGCTGAGCGTCACATAGAGATAGGTGTCGGACCCCAGATGCTCGGCGTGACGGACCGTGCCGGACCAGCGGGCCACCTCGCCGTCGACGGCGAGATGCTCGGGCCGGATGCCGATGGTCTCGGCGCCCTCTCGCGCGGCATAGGCGCCGGTGAGGAAGTTCATCTTCGGCGAGCCGATGAAGCCGGCGACGAAAAGGTTGTCCGGCTTGTTGTAGAGGTCGATCGGCCGGCCGACCTGCTCGATGCGGCCGGCATTCAGCACCACGATCTTGTCGGCGAGCGTCATCGCCTCGATCTGGTCGTGGGTCACGTAGATCATCGTCGCGCCGAGCGCGCGGTGCAGCCGAGCGATCTCCAGCCGCGTGTTGACGCGCAGCGCTGCGTCGAGGTTCGACAGCGGCTCGTCGAACAGGAAGAGTTTTGGATCGCGCACGATCGCCCGGCCGATGGCGACGCGCTGGCGCTGGCCGCCGGAGAGCTCGGACGGTCGCCGCTTGAGGAGCGCCGAGAGGTCGAGGAGGCCCGCCGCCTTCGCCACCGCCGCCTCGCGCTCGGTCTTGCCGATGCCGGCCTGCTTCAGCGCCAGATCCATGTTGCCGGCAACCGTGAGGTGCGGATAGAGCGCATAGGACTGGAACACCATGGCAATGCCGCGCTCGGCCGGCGGCACCGCGTCGACGGCTTTTCCGGCGATCTCGACCGACCCGGAGGTCTGGTCCTCGAGCCCGGCGATGATGCGCAGGAGCGTCGACTTCCCACAGCCGGACGGGCCGACGAAGACCACGAACTCACCGGTCCCGACCTCGAGATCGATGCCCTTCAGGACCTCGGTTGTGCCGAAAGTCTTGACGATCCGGCTGAGGCGCAGCGACTTCATGATGGCATCCTTGTCTGGCTCACAGCGTCACGCTGCGGTTCTCGCGCATGCTGACCTCGGCGGCGAGCACGATTTCCAGCGAGCGCACCGCGTCCTCGTTGTGGCGGGTGAGGTCGAGGTCTTCGCGGATCGCCTTGAGCACGAAGGCCTGCTCGCGGTCGCAGAGCGCCTGGTGGTCCGGCTCGTCCGCGGTGGACAGCCAGCTGTCGGGCTTTGCAAAGCGGCCGTCGGCGCCGCGCTCGGCATGGTGGACGCGGATGCGGGCGGTGCGCGTGTGCGTGTCGATATCGCTGGAGGCGGCGCCCTCCTCCATGACGATCGACACCGAGCCTTTCGGGCTCATCACGTCCTTCACGAAGAAGGCAGTCTCGGAGATCATCGGGCCCCAGCCCGCCTCGTACCAGCCGACCGAACCGTCGTCGAACAGCACCTGTAAATGGCCGTAGTTCACCTGGTTCTCGGCGATCTCGTCCGACAGCCGCACGCCCATGCCGCGCACCTCGACCGGCCGGGCATCGGTGATCTGGCACATCACGTCGACATAGTGGACGCCGCAGTCGACCAGCGGTGAGGTCGTCTGCATCAGCCGCTTGTGGATCTCCCAGGCCGGCCCGGTGGACTGCTGGTTGAGGTTCAGCCTGAAAACGAAGGGCGGGCCGAGTTCGCGGGCCTTCTCGATGAACTGGATCCAGGACGGGTGGTGGCGCAGGATGTAGCCGACGACGAGCTTGCGGCCCGTCCGCCGGGCGCAGTCGGCGACGCCGCGCGCTTCCTCGGCGGTGCCGGCGAGCGGCTTCTCGACGAACACATGCGCGCCGGCCTCCATGGCGCGCACGGCGAAGTCCGCATGGCTGTCGGTATAGGTGCTGATGGCGACGAGATCGGGTGTCAGCGCAAGGCCCGCGTCGAAGCTGTCCAGCAGGGGATAGACCGCGAGTTCCGGTGGCAGGTCGACCGGCGAACGGTTGTAGAGGCCGACGATCTCGAAGCCGGGATGGGCGTGATAGGCCATCGCATGACTGCGCCCCATCTGGCCGAGGCCGGCGACGAAGACGCGGAGGGGCGTTTCGCGGTCATTCATCTGAGGAAACTCGGTTTCGTTGATCCAAGAGACGCTTGGCCTCCGTGAGGAGCCTCGGGACTGAATTAATTGCCGCGGCCCAAACCAAAGGCGGTTCGGCACCAAAATAGCCATGAATCAGCTTGTTCCGAACGGCGTAGGCACCCTTCAGATCGAGCATCTCAAAGGTATCAGCGGCAATAGTCTCGTCTCGCATCAACTGGCCCGCTGCCTCGCCGACAACTTCGAGGCAACGGATAACAGCGTCCTGCAGGAGGCGATCTTGGAGAAATTTATCGTAGGTATTCAACCCGATATACGTCTCGATCCGCTCGCCCCATTCAACAATATCTTGAAGCCAGTTTTGATAAGTTCGCCGTACCATCACAGCGGCCGTTGATCGCGAAGGGCTCGTGGAAGAATGTCTTTCTTCAACGAGTCCGGCGTAAAAACATCGACTTGGACGCCGAGCAGATCGATCAGCTGCAGCTCGAGCCCAACAAGGTCGAACAGCGACGCACCCTCATGTGCGTCGACCAGAATATCCAAGTCGCTGCCTTCCTTGTCCTCGCCGCGGGCGACCGAGCCGAACAGCCTTGGATTGTCGAAGCGCGACTGGGCGATCACCGCCAGCACCGCGTCGCGCTTCTCGGCCAGGATTTCCGACGGCTTCATCCCACCCTCCATCACTTCACCGCGCCTGAGGTAATGCCGCGGATGAGGTTCTTCGAGAAGAGGAGATAGAGCACCAGAACCGGTAGGATCGCCAGCGACAGCGCCGACAGCACCGCCTCCCAGTTGGTGAGGTACTGGCCGAGGAACTGCTGGGCGCCGAGGGTCACGGTCTTGGTGGACTCACCGGGGGCGAGGATCAGCGGGAACCAGAGGTCGTTCCAGATCGGGATCATGGTAAACACCGCGACCGTCGCCATCGCCGGCCGCACCAGCGGCAGGACGAGGACGAAGAACACCTTGTACTCCGACATCCCATCGATCCGCCCGGCATTCTTCAGATCGTCGGAGACCTGCTGCATGAACTCGGAAAGGATGAACACCGCGAGCGGCAGGCCTTGCGCGGTATAGACGAGGATCAGAGCGGTCAGCGTGTTGACGAGCCCGGAGGCGACCATCATCTCAAGGATCGCCACGGTGCCGAGCCTGATCGGGATCATGATGCCGAGCGCCAGGAACAGGCCGAGCAGCATGTTGCCGCGAAACCGGTATTCGGAAAGCGCAAAGGCGGCCATGGCCCCGAACAGCAGCACGAAGAAGATCGCGACGACGGTGACGATCAGGCTGTTCTGGAAGTAGAGCAGGAAGTCGCCTTGCGCCGCGACGGTGCGGTAGCCGGCGATGCTCGCGGTGTCGGGCAGCGGCGGCACCAGCGGGCTGCCGAAGATCGCGCGGCGGGTCTTGAACGAGTTCATCACCACCAGCAGCACCGGCAGGACCGCGATCAGCGCATAGGCACTGAGGGCGAGATGGACGAGGCCGGTGCGCAAGGAGGCGGGACGGGAACGAGCCATGTCAGCGCCTACATCTGGTAGCGGCGGATGCGCCGCTGGATGACGAAGAGGTAGAGCGACACGCCGAGGAGGATGATCAGGAACATCGCCGTCGCGATGGCCGCGCCCATCGAGCGGTCGCCTTGCTGCAGCTGGAAGCCGAAGAAGGTGCGGTAGAGGAAGGTGCCGAGGATATCGGTCGAACCGTTCGGACCGGCGAGCGCCCCTTGCATGGAATAGACCAGGTCGAAGGCGTTGAAGTTGGCGACGAAGGTGAGGATCGCCACCAGCCCGATGGTCGGCATGATCAGCGGCAGCTTTATCTTCCAGAACTGGCTGAAGCCGGTGACGCCGTCGCATTCAGCCGCTTCCAGGATCTCGTCGGGGATGGTCAGGAGCGCCGCGTAGACCAGCATCATCGGGATGCCGACATACTGCCAGACCGAAACCAGCGAGACCGTGGTCAGCGCATAGGCCTCCTGCCCGAGATAGGGCGCGAACAGGCTCTTCAGCCCGACGGCGCCGAGAAGGCCGGGCGCGACGCCCCAGAGCGGCGACAGGATCAGCTTCCAGATGAAGCCGACGATGACGAAGGAGAGGATGGTCGGCAGGAAGATCACCGTCCGGTAGATCGCGACGCCCTTGAGCTTAGGGATCGACAGCAGGGCAGCCAGCGCGATGCCGACCGGGTTCTGCACCAGCATGTGGATGGCGAAGAAGTAGAAGTTGTTGCCGAGCGCGTTCCAGAAGCTTTCCGACCAGCGGGGATCGCCGAACAGCACCTGGAAATTGGCGAGGCCGACGAACTCCGTCCCCTCCGCCGTGCGCCGCTGCAGCGCCGCCCAGAGCGTATCGGCGAGCGGGAAGATCATGATCGCGGTGTAGACGATGACAGCCGGCGCGAGGAACACCGCGATGTGCCAGCGTCGGGGCTTCTTCAGGGCCGTATCGTGCATGGGTGCGGGGTTTCCGATGCCGGATGCGGGGACGGCGGCGGACACTCTGCCCGCCGCCGCGATGGATGGATTATGGCTTGCGCCTGCGTCGCGCCTACTTGGCGATCGGCGTGGCGGTGCCCGGCTTGTACCAGGCGTCGAGGCCCTTCTGCAGCTTGGCGGCGGCCTCGGTCGGGGTCTCGACCTTGTTCATGACATTGGCCGACTCGGCCCAGGTCTCGTTCTCGAGGTTCGGCGTGCCGCGCGACAGGATCTGGTAGGTCGAGCGGATGGTCGGCTCGCACTCCGAGCGCCACTTCACGAACTCCTGGGCCAAGGGATCCTTCAGCTCGATCTTGGCATCGATCAGCGGGAAGAAGCCCGGTGCCTCGTTGGCGTAGATCGTGGCGAAATCGGCCGACGCGACCCAGGACAGGAAGGTCTTCGCCGCCTCGGCGTTCTTGCTGGCCGCGTTAAGGCCCATGGCAATGTCGGGATGGTCGGAGATGTAGCACTTGTCGCCGGCCTTCGGCACCGGCGGCTTGAAGGCGCCCATCTCGAAATCGACCTGGCCCTTGAACGGCGAGATCTCCCAGGAGCCGGTGGGATAGATCGCGGCGCGGCCGAGGGTGAAGAGGTTCTGGCTGTCGGGATAGGTCTGCGCCTCGAAGCCGTCGCCCATGTAGGGCACCCACTTCACCAGCTGCTCGTAGGGCTTCACCCAGTCGGCGTCGGTCAGCTTCTCCTTGCCGTCGATCAGCGCCTTGCGGCCCTCCTCGCCCTTCCAGTAGTTCGGGCCGATGTTCTGGTAGCCCATGGTGGCCGCCTCCCACTGGTCCTTGGTGCCCATGGCGAGCGGCACGTAGGTGCCATCAGCCTTGATCTTGTCGAGCACCGCGAAGAACTCGTCCTCGGTGGTCGGGACCTCGAGCTTCAGATCGGCGAACGCCTTCTTGTTGTACATGAAGCCGTGCAGCACCGAGGCCATCGGCACGCAGAAAGTCTGCTTTCCGTCGTCGGTCGACCAGGCGGTCTTGGCGATGGCACCGAAATTCTCCATGCCCGGCAGACCGGTGAGATCGGCCAGCTGCTTCTTCTGGAACAGCGCGAGCGAGCCGTCGAACGGCCGGCAGGCGATCAGGTCGCCGCCCGAGCCGGCGTCGAGCTTGGCCGACAGGGCCGAGTTGTACTCGGTCGGCGCCGACGGCGAGAACACCACCTTGATGTCGGGATGCTCAGCCTCGAAAGCCGGGATGATCTTCTCCTGCCAGACGGCGAGATCGTCGTTGCGCCAGCTCTCGATCGTCAGCGTCGTCTCGGCCATGGCCGGCAAGGACACGGCCAGCGCAGCGAGGCTGGTGAAAGTGCTGAGAAACATGCGGTTCATCACGGGCGTCTCCATCTTGTTACGGGATCAGGTCAGAGGCTTGTTACGGATCACGTCAGAGGCTTGTTACGGGATCACGTCAGAGGCTTGTTACGGGATCACGTCAAAGGCTTGTTGCGGGACCTAGCTTAGAGGCGGCTTCAGAAGGCGGGTGAGATCACCCCGCTAGAGGTCGGCGAGGGCGGCGCGGAGATTGCCCGCATGCCGCGACAGCAAGCGCCGGGCCGCATCGACGCCCGGCAGGCCCGATGCGATGAGCACGGCGAGCTTGACGTCGCCGCCCGCCGCCCCGACCGCCGCGGTGGCATCGGCTTCGCCAACGCCGGCGATCTCCCCGACCATGCGGGCGGCGCGCAGGCGCAGCTTGTCGTTGTCGGCGCGCAGGCCCACCATGTGGCCGTCATGGACATGGCCGAGCCGCAGGGCGATCAGCGTCGACAGCATGTTGAGCGCGATCTTCTGCGCGGTGCCCGCCCCCATCCGGGTAGAGCCCGCGATGATCTCCGGCCCGCTGTCGAGGAGAACGCTGGCATCGGCAACCGCCAGCATCGGCGCGCCGGCATTGTTGGCGATGGCGCCGGTCGCAGCACCCACCGCCTTCGCGGCAACGAGACCGGCGAGCGTATAGGGCGTAGAGCCGCTGGCGGAGATGGCGACGACGCAATCCTTGGCTCCGACCTTGGCCGCCGCGACGTCTAGTTCGGCCTGTTCGCCGTCGTCTTCCGGCCCGCCGACGAGGCTCTCGGTGATCGCGAGGCCGCCGGCGAGGATGGTCGCAAAGCGCTCGGCCGGCTCGCCATAGGTCTGCGGTATTTCGAGCGCGTCACCGAGGGCGATGAGGGCTGGACTGCCGGAGGCGAGGTAAATCAACCGCCCGCCGGCCCGAAGCCGGCCGACGGCGAGCGCCGCGATGTCGGCAAGGGCGGGGATGGCAGCGCCGACCGAGGCCACCGCGCGGGCCTGGCCATCAAGCAGGGCCTGCAGGACCTGCGCATCCTCCCAGCCGTCGATGCCGATCACCGCCGGGTCCCGCTGTTCCGTCGCGCGCAAGGTCACCGCAGGATGTCCCGCAAAGTCTCGGCGCAGACCAAGGTGGGGTAATGGGAAATGGCGATCACTCTGGGTTTCGGTCCGCTGGTTTCGGTCCAGGTTGACTCCGCCAGAGCGACGAAAGCTTTGCCTGGCTTGCGGGGATGTTACCAACTTAATGCCATTCGTCCAGCCAAAACTGTTAACTTTTTCATCTGCTGCGATGCAGCATGTTTTTTGTGCATAAACGATCGATAATTTCAGTCGCACGACCTCTTCGGTAAGAGGATCCGCGGATCAGATCCTCGAAATTGGTTGCATCGCTAACCTGTTTTGGTATTACTTCGCCATGGAGGCGTCATGCAGCAGCCTATCTTGATCGGTGTCGATGGCGGGGGCAGCCGATGCCGTGTGCGGGCCCGGCTGCGCGACGGAACACCGCTCGGCGAGGCCGAAGGCGGCTCGGCGAACATCTTCAGCGATCTCGACGGCGCGCTGGCGACGATCGTGGCGGTGACGACCGAGACACTCGCCGCGGCGGGGCTCGGCGAAGCCGATTTGAGACGATGCCATGTCGGGCTGGGGCTGGCCGGTGCCAACATCCCCTCGCTGTCGGCAGAACTGATGCAGCGTCCCCTGCCCTTCGCCGCCCGCGCGCTCGAGTCCGACGCGGTGGTCGCCTGCCGCGGCGCCCATGCCGGGGCGGACGGCGCGATCGCCATCATTGGCACCGGCACGGCCTATGTGCTGCGCCATGGCGACGCCTTTACCTCGATCGGTGGCTGGGGGTTTGCCCTGTCCGACCATGGCAGCGGTGCCTTCCTCGGCCGCGCAGCGCTCACCGCCGCACTCCTCGCCCATGACGGCATCGGCCCGGCCAGCGGGCTGACGGACACCATGCTCGAACGCTTCCACCAAGATGCGGCGCGGCTGGTGGAATTTGCCGACGAGGCGCGGCCGGGCGACTTCGGCGGCTTCGCGCCCTCGGTGGTGGAGATGGCGCAAGGCGGCGATACCGTCGCCGAAGCGATCCTCGTCGATGGCCAGCGCCACATCGAGGCGGCACTGCAGCGGCTGCTCGACCTCGGCGCGCCGTCGATCGTCCTTCTGGGCGGCCTCGCGCCGCGCTACCGGCCACGGCTCTCCCGGGAACTGCAGGCCAAGATCGCCGAGCCGCGCGGCGACGCGCTCGACGGCGCGCTGGCGCTGGCCGCGACGCTGCTGCCGGGGGCCGGGCAATGAGCGAGGTCTTCGACCAGCACTTCATGTCGCCCGGAACCGGCGGCCCGCTCTACCGCCAGCTGCAGGAACGCATCCGCCGCTCAGTCGCGGAAGGCCGGCTGAAGCCCAACGAGGCCCTGCCGCCCGAGCGCGACATCGCCGCCGGCATCGGCATTTCCCGCGTCACCGTCCGCAAGGCGATCCAGGCGCTGGTCGGCGAGGGCGTGATCCGCCAGCGGCATGGCTCAGGCAACTTCGTGGCGGAGGCCCCGAGCCGGGTGCAGATGGGCCTGTCGCACCTCAAATCCTTCACCGAGGACATGGAGAGCCGCGGCTCGGCCACCGGCTCGCGCTGGCTGGAGCGCACGCTGTCGACCGTCAGCCCCGACGAGGCCATGCAGCTGCGGCTGTCGCCCGGCGAGCCCGTCGCGCGCTTCCACCGGCTGCGCCTCGCCAATGCGATGCCGATGGCGATCGAGCGGGCCGTCGTGCCCGCCCGCATCCTGCCCGACCCTGCTGCGGTCGACACCTCGCTCTACCAGGCGATGGAGGCGGTCGGCCACCGGCCGGTGCGGGCGCTGCAGCGGATGACGGCCGCCAATCTCGCCGCGGCCGATGCCGCCCTCCTCGGGCTGGAGACGGGCGCTGCAGCGCTGTCGATCCTGCGCCTCTGCTTCGATGCAAAGGGCGAGGCCGTCGAGCTCACCCGCTCGCTCTACCGCGGCGACGCCTACGACTTCGTCGCCGAACTCACGATCTGAAGGATCCCATGAGCCAGTCCCCAAAAAGCCTGATGCGGTCGGAGATCGACGAGACGCCGGAGGCGGTGCGCCGCCTGCTGGCGCAGTCCGGCGAGGCGATGCGTGCGGCGGGGCTGGCGCTGCGCGATCTCGATCCGCCGGTGGTGGCGACGGTCGCGCGCGGCTCCTCCGACCATGCCGCGACCTATTTCAAATATGCGACCGAAATCCTCAGCGGCGTGCCGGTCGCCTCCTTCGGCCCCTCCGTCGTCTCAATCTACGGCGCCAAGCTGAAGCTGAAGGGCGCCGCAGCGCTTGCCATCTCGCAGTCCGGCCAGAGCCCCGACATCGTCTCGCTGCTCTCCGCCGCCCGCGCCGGTGGCGCGAAAACGATCGCGCTGGTCAATGCGCCGGACTCGCCGCTGGAGGCCTCGGCCGACCACGCCGTCCGCCTTTCGGCCGGCCCGGAAAGAAGCGTCGCGGCGACCAAGAGCTTCGTCGCCTCGGTCGCCGCCGCGCTCGGCATCCTTGCCGCCTGGACCGGCGACGAGAAGCTCGGCGCAGCGCTCGACGCCCTCCCCGATCAACTCGACGCGGCGCTGGCGCACGACTGGTCGGAGGCGCTCGAGGCGACCGTCCAGGCAGGATCGCTCTATACGCTCGGCCGCGGCGTCGGCTTTGCCGTCGCCGGCGAGGCGGCGCTCAAATTCAAGGAGACTTCGCTCCTCCACGCCGAATCCTATTCCGGCGCCGAACTGCTGCACGGGCCGGTCTCGCTGGTCGAGGGCGGCTTCCCGGTCTTTGCCTTCCTGCCGGACGATGCCGCGCACGCCAACCTCGTCGGCGTCGCCCGCCGGCTGGAAGAAAAAGGCGCGAAACTCTTCGTCGCCGGCCGCGGCGCGCCGGGCCACCTCCTGCCGACGACGGCCACCGGCCACCCGCTGACCGAACCGCTGGTCATGCTTCTCTCGTTCTACGGCTTCGTCGAGCAGGTCGCCCGTGCAAGAGGGCTCGACCCCGACGTGCCGCGCGGCCTCTCCAAGGTGACGGAGACCGTCTGATGGCGGCATTTGCGCTGGTCGGCGCCGAGATCTTCGACGGAGAAAGCCGGCATGCCGGGCAGGCGCTGTTCGTCGCCGACGGCGTGATCCAGGCCATGGCGCCGGCGGCCTCCCTCGACCCCGCGATCGAGCGCGTGACGCTGGACGGAGGCCTCCTCGCGCCGGGCTTCATCGACATCCAGGTGAACGGCGGCGGCGGCGTGCTCCTCAACGATACGCCGACCGTCGAGGGCGTCCGCGCGATCTGCGCCACGCATGCCCGCTTCGGCTCGACCGCCTTGCTGCCGACGGTGATCACCGACCGCCCGGCCATCACCTTCGCCGCCATCGCCGCGGTCGAGGCGGCCTTGGCGGCAGGCATGCCCGGCTGCCTCGGCATCCACGTCGAGGGCCCATTCCTCTCCGTCGCCCGGAAAGGCGCGCACGACCCGGCGCTGATCCGGACAATGCACGAAGCGGACCTCGAAGCGCTGATCGGCACCACGGTCCGACCGCTGCTGCTGACCGTCGCGCCGGAAAGCGTCACGCCGGAACAGATAAGCCGGCTTAATGACGCCGGCATCATCGTCTCGCTCGGCCACACCGATACAGATTTCGCCACCGCCAACGCCGCCTTCGACGCCGGCGCGCGCGGCGTGACGCATCTCTATAACGCCATGAGCCAGCTCGGGCACCGCACGCCCGGCCTCGTCGGCGCGGCGCTGGCGCGGCCGGAGATCTGGTGCGGCATCATCGCCGACGGCCACCACGTGCACCCCGCCGCGATCGCGACGGCGCTGCGGGCCAAACGCCAGCCCGGCCGGCTGATGGCGATCACCGACGCGATGCCGACGGTGGGCGTCGACGACGACGTCTTCGTCCTCAGCGGCCGCACGGTGACGCGGCGCGACGGCCAGCTGACCCTCGACGACGGCACGCTCGCAGGCTCCGACCTCTCGATGATAGGAGCCGTCCGCTACCTCGTCGACACCGTCGGCATCGACCTCGACGAGGCGCTGCGGATGGCGGCGGTGTATCCAGCAGAGTTCCTGGGGCTGTCGGCAAGCCATGGCCGGCTGCTGCCCGGCGCCCGCGCCGACATCGTCCACCTTGACGCTGCCACGGATATCGCGGGCGTCTGGATCGAGGGAGTGCGGACGGTCTGAGCAGAAGAAAAATGCGGGTGGCACGCTTCTGTAGGAAGTGTCGCCGACCTCAAAAGCTCGTCATCCTCGCGCGCAGCGGGGGGACCCATGCCGAAGCGTGGAAGCTGGCTTCGCTGGTGGACGCACGCCTCCTCTTCCGTGACCGAACCGGTGTGGAAACGCAGAGGCATGGGTCCTCGGGGCCAAGGCTCCGAGGATGACGACCGTTGAGGGATATGCCTCGTTAAGAGACCGCCAGCCCGGTTGGCGGAGAAGTGGCTCCCGACCTCGAAAGCTCGTCATCCTCGCGCGCAGCGCGGGGACCCATGCCGAGGCGTGGAAGCTAGCTTTGCTGGTGGACAGACGCCGATCCTTCCGCAACCGAACCGGCGTGCAAACGCAGAGGCATGGGTCCCCGGGACCAAGGCCCCAAGGATGACGACCGTTGAGGGTTTTGCCGCGTTGAGAGATCACCAGCCCGGGTGGAGGAGAGGTGTCGCCGACCTCAAAGTCTCGTCATCCTCGCGCTCAGCGCGGGGACCCATGCCGAAGCGTGGAAGCTGGCTTTGCCGGCGGACGCGGCACGACCTCTCCGTGACCGAACTGGCGTGCAAACGCAGTGGCATGAGTCCCCGGGGCCGAAGCCCCGAGGATGACGACCGTTAATTGACCACCGTCGACGTCGCGGCACCATCGCCGCCGCAGCTGACCCTCAGGCGAGACGCTGCGCGTGCCAGCGCAAATGGTCTTCCATGAAGGTCGAGATGAAGTTGTAGCTGTGGTCGTAGCCGGGTTGCCGGCGAAGCGTCAGCGCGATGCCGGCCTTGGCGCAGGCGGCCTCCAGGAGTTCCGGCTTCAGCTGGCCTTCGAGGAAGTTGTCAGCCTCGCCCTGGTCGACCAGCAGTTCCTTCACCCGCGCGCCATCCTCGATCAGCGCCACCGCATCGTGCCGGCGCCAAGTCGTCCGGTCGTCGCCGAGATACATCGCCAGCGCCTTGTGGCCCCAGGGCACCTGGCCCGGCGCGACGATCGGCGCGAAGGCCGAGACCGAGCGGTAGCGATCGGGGAAGCTCAGGCCGATGGTCAGCGCGCCGTGGCCGCCCATCGAGTGTCCGAAGATCGACTGCCGCGCCGGATCGACCGGGAAGTTGGCGGCGACCAGCGCCGGCAGCTCTTCGGTGACGTAGGTCCACATCCGGTAGTTCTTCGCGAAGGGCTCGACCGTGGCGTCGACGTAGAAGCCGGCGCCGAGGCCGGCGTCATAGGCGCCCTCGGCATCGTCCGGCACGCCTTCGCCGCGCGGCGAGGTGTCGGGCGCGACGAGGATCACGCCGAGCTCGGCACAGGCACGGCGGTACTCGCCCTTGTCCATGACGTTGGCATGCGTGCAGGTAAGGCCCGAGAGGTACCAGACCACCGGCAGCTTGGCCCCTTCCGCATGCGGCGGCACGTAGACCGCGAAGGTCATGTCGGTGCCCGTGGCCGACGAGGCATGGCGGTAGACGCCCTGCACCCCGCCATGCGCCTTCGCCGTCGAGACCGTCTCCATCGCCGCCGCCATCAGAAGACCACGACCGAGCGGATCGACTTGCCCTCGTGCATCAGGTCGAAGCCCTTGTTGATGTCCTCCAGCGGCAGCACGTGGGTGATCATCGGGTCGATCTGGATCTTGCCGTCCATGTACCAGTCGACGATTTTCGGCGTGTCGGTGCGCCCGCGCGCGCCGCCGAAGGCCGAGCCCTTCCAGACGCGGCCGGTGACCAGCTGGAACGGTCGGGTGGAGATTTCCTTGCCGGCCTCGGCGACGCCGATGACCACCGAGACGCCCCAGCCGCGGTGGCAGGCTTCCAGCGCCTGGCGCATGACCATGGTGTTGCCGGTGCAGTCGAACGTGTAGTCCGCGCCGCCTTCGGTCAGCGCCACGAGGTGCTGGACGATGTCGCCGTCGATCTTCTTCGGGTTGACGAAGTGGGTCATGCCGAACTTGCGGCCCCACTCTTCCTTGTCGTCGTTGAGGTCGACGCCGATGATCTTGTCGGCACCGACGAGGCGCGCGCCCTGGATCACGTTGAGGCCGATGCCGCCGAGGCCGAAGACCACGACATTGGCGCCCGGCTCGACCTTGGCGGTGTTGACCACGGCGCCGACGCCGGTGGTGACGCCGCAGCCACAGTAGCAGGCGGACATGAACGGCGCGTCCTTGCGGATCTTGGCGACCGCGATCTCCGGCACGACGGTGAAGTTCGAGAAGGTCGAGCAACCCATGTAGTGGTGGATCGCCTGGCCCTTGTAGCTGAAGCGGGTCGTGCCGTCCGGCAGCAGGCCCTTGCCTTGCGTGGCGCGGATCGCGGTGCAGAGGTTGGTCTTGCCGGAGAGGCAGGATTTGCACTG
This sequence comes from Mesocryomonas fontinalis, assembly GCF_055730125.2. Taxonomy (NCBI): domain Bacteria; kingdom Pseudomonadati; phylum Pseudomonadota; class Alphaproteobacteria; order Hyphomicrobiales; family Aurantimonadaceae; genus Mesocryomonas; species Mesocryomonas fontinalis. Next base: position 124,598 of record NZ_JBUZWG020000004.1, read on the forward strand.
CCGGCATTCCGGCGTGTAGAGCGGGATCACGTGATCGCCGGGCACCACGTAGGTGACGCCGGCGCCGACCTCGCGCACGATGCCCGCGCCCTCATGGCCGAGCACCGAGGGAAACAGGCCCTCGCTGTCTAGGCCGTCCAGCGTATAGGCGTCGGTGTGGCAGATGCCGGTGGCCATGATCTCGACCAGGACCTCGCCGGCCTTCGGGCCTTCCAGGTCGAGCTCGACGATCTCGAGTGGCTTCTTGGCCTCGAAGGCTACGGCGGCGCGGGTCTTCATGGTGATGTCTCCTCTTCCCTTACCGGCGATTGCTAGCTGCTTCTGCACGCGTTGCAAATGCTGCCAGCGCCAAAAAGCGACAGCCTGTGGGAAGCCGGCGGAACCCGTCGCATTTTAGGAGAGTGGTAACCATCCGCCGCCGATAACGCAGGCTCATTCGCAAAGGAGCCAGCATGAGTGACACGGTCGGTATCGCAGGCGGACAGATCCGCGCCTTCGTCGAGCGCATCGAGCACATCGAAACCGAGATCGCCGAGCTGAACGAAGGCAAGAAAGAAGTCTTCGCCGAGGCCAAGGGCGAGGGTTTCGACGTCAAGATCCTGAAAGAGATCATCAAGCTGCGCAAGCAGGACCAGGAAGAGCGCGACGAGCACGACACCGTCCTCGACCTCTACATGCGCGCCATGGAAGAAGAGGCCAAGGCCCCGGCCAAGGCCGCCTGAGCCGCCACAAGTACGTCTACCGAACCGTCGAGAGGGAGGGATGCGCCTCGAGCGCCCCTCCCCTCAAGCGGCTAGGCTAGCACTCGCCCCGCACGGCGCATGCGGCCAGTGATCGCCTCACGCCAATCTTCAGGCGATCACTTTACCGAAGGTCGCCCGGCGCTCCGCTTTCCACGAGCCGGAGGCGCGGACGATGCCCGGGCTCCAGCGACGCATAGATTTCGCCGAGCGCCAGCACGCTGTTGATCTCGGGAAAGTCGATAGCCTGATCGAGGCCGTCATACTTCTCGACCTGCCAAAGGCCGCCGCCATCGCGCCGGTAGAGTTTCGCCGAGACAAGATCGGGGTCGACGAGCAGGATCAGCGCAATCGCGCCATGAGCCCGGTATTCGTCGAGCTTGTCCGTCGCGTCCATGGCGGAGGTGCCGGGAGAGGCAACCTCCACCACCAGCGTCGGCCGCAGCGCTTCGACGGCATTCGGGTCGCTGGGCGCGCAGTCGACGACGACGTCGGGATAGCGGATGCTGCCGGGCCCTGTCCGGACCGCGGTGTCGCTCGCGGTGGTCCGGCACAAGCCGCGTCTCGCCTGCGGCAGCAAGGCGGCGAGGATGTTCGCGGCCACCACGTTATGGCTCTGCTTGGCACCCGCCATCATACGGACGATGTGACCTTCCACCAGCTCGAACCGATCTTGCTGGGTGGAAATCCACCCGAGGAAATCCTCCGCAGAAATCAGTTCTGGGTCGGGGGAAGCCATCTTGATCCCATCTGAAGCGCCGTCTCGAACCATAGGCGAGGCAACGGCCGCGATCAACGCGCCCGAACGCGTCGAGCCTTTGCGATTCAGTCCTTCAACGTGCGCTCCAGCAGCGCCAGCCAGTTCTCGCCGGCGATCTTGCGCACCAACGCATCGCCGTAGCCGTGCTGGCTGAGATAGGCGAGGAGCCGCGGCAGGCCGGCGACGTCGCCGATGGCATCGGGGATCACCGCGCCGTCGAAATCCGAGCCGAGGCCGACTCGCTCCTCGCCGAGGCGCTCGATCATCGCGTCGAGATGGCGGGCGACGACGTCGAGGCCGGTATCGGCCAGCATCTGCCCGTCCGGCCGCAGGAAGGCCGCGGCATAGTTCAGCCCGACCATCCCGTTGCTCTCGCGGATCGCGGCGAACTGGCGGTCGGTAAGATTGCGGGCGTGCGGGCAAATGGCGTGGACGTTGGAGTGCGTCGCCACCAGCGGTGCGTCGGAGAGCTTCGCGATATCCCAGAACCCGGCCTCGTTGAGATGCGAGAGGTCGAGGAGGATGCCGAGCTGATTGCAGCGGCGGACGAGTTCGCGGCCGTGATCGGTGAGGCCCGGACCGGTATCGGGGGTGCTGGGATAGCGCATCGGCACGCCGTGGCCGAAAATGTTCGGGCGGCTCCAGACCATGCCGATCGAGCGCAGGCCCGCGGCATGCAGCATGTCGAGCATGCGGAACTCGCCGTCGATCGCCTCGGCGCCCTCGACATGCATCACCGCAGCGATGGCCTTGTCATGGATGGCAGCACGGATATCGGCGTTCGAGCGGCAAATCCGGAACTGGCCGTGAGAAGCGCGCTCCAGCCGCAGCATGATCGAGGCCATCTTCAGGGTGTGGTGCTGGGCATCCACCCAATCGAGCGGGGCGGGCAGCGGCAGGTCGTAGGCGTCACCCTGCATCATCGCCAGCATGTCGCGTTCCATCACCGAGGGTGGATAGATCGCGAACAGGCCGCCGACGAAGCCGCCCTGGCGCATGCGCGGCAGGTCCATCTGGCCGCCCTGGCCGCCTTCGAGAAACCCGCGCTCGACATCGCCATCCTGCTGCAGCGACAGGCGGAACAGCACGTCATTATGGCCGTCGAAGACGGGCACGGGGTTACGGCCGTCAACGACGGGCACGGGGTTATGGCCGTCGTTGACGGGAATGAGGTCGCTCATGTCGTGATCCCTTGCCGGCGGCGCGTGGCGACGCCCGTCCGGCTGGGATAGCGGGCGGCCCGGGCCGAGACAACCGTCCCGAGCCGGGCTTTCCGCCTCAGGCCGCGCTGAACGCCTCCAGCCGCGCCAGCCGCTCGCGGACGCGCAGGTCGCGCGGATCCTCGGCGTCAAAGCCGGCGTCCCCGTCATCCTCCTCGGCCTCGGTCTCCGCCCGCTCGTCCGCATCCTCACTAAGCGCCGTGCAGAAGATCTTCCAGGGCGCAAAGCGGCTGCCGAGGAAGACAGTCGTCGGGGTCGCCGTGTCGGTCCAGTTCGTCATCGGGTTGCCTCCGCGTTTCATACCGTTCGATATGATTTAAATGCAGCAGCTGGCGGCTGAAATCAAGTTAAAACGTATCGGACGGTATGAAATTCCCGTGACGCCGGTAAGATGACCGCATCGCTAGGGAAATCGCTCGGGCCGACACGCCCGGTGGGCTTGACGCTCGCTGGCTTTACCTGACTGTGCCGGAAAGAGAATCAGGCGCAGACGGGCATTCCAAGAGGAGCGACGACACTGGATATCGACGTCGCCACCATCGTCGTGCTGATCGCCGCCGTCGTTGCCTTCGGCGCGCTGGCCCGCCCGCTGTCGAGCCGGCTGCAGGTTCCGGTCTCCATCGTGCTGGCACTCGGCGGCGCGACCCTCGGCTTCGCCAGCGCCTATTCGATCGCCCATCCCGGCAGCCTGCTGCCGACCGACTTCGCTCTGTTCATCTCCGACCTGCCGATCGGCTCGAACCTCTTCCTCTACGTCTTCCTGCCGACCCTCCTGTTCCAGAGCGCGCTGGGCGTGGACATGCACCGGGTGCGCGAGGACCTCCTGCCGATCATCGCTTTGGCGCTGGTCGCGGTGATCGCCGCCACGATCGGCGTCGCCTTTGCGCTCTGGCCGTTCTCCGGCATGCCGCTGCTGGCCTGCCTGCTGCTGGCCTCGCTGATCGCCACCACCGACCCGGTGGCGGTAATCGCGATCTTCAAGGATGTCGGCGCGCCCGAGCGGCTGACGCAACTCGTGGAGGGCGAGAGCCTCTTCAACGACGCCGCGGCGATCGCGCTGTTCCTGATCTTCTCGGCGGCGATCGTCTCGCCGGCGAGCCTCACCGTCACCGATGCCGCGCTCGACTTCCTGCTGCTGCCGCTCGGCGGGGCGGCGGTCGGCTTCCTGATCGCGCTGATCTTCCTGTCGCTCCTGAAGCTGATCGGCGACGACCGCCTCACCGCCATTTCGCTCAGCCTTGCCGTCCCGTATTTCTGCTTCTGGGGCGCCGAGCACATGCTGCATGTCTCCGGCATCATCGCGGTGGTCACCGCGGGCGTGACGCTGGCGACGCTCGCGCCGGGCCGAATGACCACCGACACCTGGCGCCATCTCACCGACACCTGGGAGCAGCTCGCCTCCTGGTCGGCAATCCTGATCTTCGTGCTGACCTCGCTGACCATCCCGCGCCTCCTCGGCAAGGCCGAGCCCTTCCATCTCGTGCTGCTCGGCATCGTCTTCGTCGCCGCCCTTCTCGCCCGCGCGCTGGTGCTGTTCGGCCTGCTGCCGCTGCTGACGCGGCTCGGGCTGTCGGCCGAGGTGTCGCGGCCGTATCGCATCGTCGTGCTCTGGGGCGGCCTGCGCGGGTCGATGACGCTGGCGCTGGCGCTGGCGGTCACCGAGCATCGCGGCATTCCGGCCGAGACCGCGGGCTTCGTCGCGACCCTTGCCACCGGCTTCACGCTGATGACGCTGCTGGTGCAAGGCACGACGCTGCGGCCGCTGATCCAGAGGCTCGGCCTCAACAAACTGACGGGCGTCGACCGGGTACTGCGCGACATGGCGCTCGACGTCACCGCCACCCGCGTCGGACGGTTCTCCCGCGACATGGCGCAACGCTTCCAGGCCGACGGGGCGGTGGCTGAGGGCGCCGAGGATGCGGCGCTGGCCGAGGAGGTGGCGACCACGGCCTCGGCGGAACGCGCCGCCGACGCGCTGACCGAGGCCGAGCGGGTCGCCATCGCGCTGGTCTCGATCGGGCTGCGCGAGCGCGAGACGGTGCTGGAGCATTTCGCCATGGGCACCGTCGCCCCGCGCATCGCCCAGCGGCTGTCGGCGGAGGCACGGCGCCGGCTCGACATGGCGCGCGCCGACGGCATCGAGGGCTATCGCCGGGCGAACCGCGAGGAAATCGAGTTCCTCTGGCTCGACCGGGTCGCCTTCAGCCTGCAGCGCCGCTTCGGCTACAGCCGGCTGCTGTCATTGCGGTTGTCGGTGCGGTTCGAGACGCTGATCGAGACCTCGCTGGTGGTCAGCGAGCTCCTGATGTTCGTCGAGAGCGACCTGCGGCCGGTGGTCGGCATCGGCACGCTCGATACCGCCACCGATGCGCTGCGCGAGCGGCTCGCGCTGATCGAGCGCGAGATCGATGCGGTGCGGCTGCAATATCCCGCCTATGTCGTGGCGCTGGAAAGAGCGGTGATCGCCCGCTCGGCGCGGGCGCGCGAGGCGATGGAACTTGCGCATCTCCGCCGCTCCGGCCTGATCAGCAGCGAGGTCGAGCGCGACGTGCTCCTGACGCTGGCGGAACGCGACGACGCCGACACGCTGAGCCCGCCGCTCGATCTCGGCCTCGACACCCGCGATATGATCGACCGCTGCGACCTGTTCAGCCCGCTCTCGCCGGATGACCGCACCGATCTCGAACAGTTCCTGAAACCCTTCTTCGCCGCGCCCGGCATGCGCATCATCACCCGCGGCGAGGTCGGCGACGCCGCCTATTTCCTGCTCTCGGGCGCCGTCGAGATCGACACCGGCGCCACCGTGATCCGCCTCGGCCGCGGCGAGGTTTTCGGCGAGATGGCGCTGCTCTTCGACATGAAACGCCAGGCCGACGTCACGGCGATCGCCTACTGCACGCTGCTGCAGCTCTCGCTCGCCGATTTCCAGCGCTTCCTCTCGATGCACCCGGCGCTGCGGGCGGCCGTCGAAACGGTCGGCCAGCGCCGGCGCGACGAAAATGCGGGGGTCGCGGACGTCGAAGCGGCATGATGCCGGCCTGTCGGCCCGCTGACCGGCGACGGCTGGAGCGAAAATGCCGAGTTTCCTGATGCTTCGCCTTGCGGTCGAACGTCGCCGACGCCGACGCCGATGTGGGGTGGGCGGGCTGCCAGACCTTCCGTAGGGATAGGAAGCATGCATGATGGCGTCTCTGCACCGCGAGAGGGCCGCCCATGTTCCCGCTGTCCCACATGATGAGGAGCTTCATCCGCAAGGGCACGCTCGTGGTCATCGACGCCGACGGCCGGCGGCACAGTTTCGAGGGCGCGCCGGGCCCGCGCGTCGTGATGCGGCTGACCGACAAGGCGCTCTACCGCAAGCTTGTGCTGAACCCTGACATGGCCGTCGGCGAGGCCTATACGGACGGCACGCTCCTGTTCGAGGAGGGCTCGCATCTCCGCGACTTCCTCGCCCTGTTCTCGCTGAACCGGACGGGGCTCGGCGCCTATCCCTTGCAGAAATTCGTCCGGAAATGGTCGGGCCTGCTGCGGCAGCGCCGACGCAGCAACGTCGTCGGCGAGGCCGAGAAGAACGTCGCGCACCACTACGATCTCGGCAACGCGTTCTATCGCCTCTTCCTCGACCGCAACATGCTCTATTCCTGCGCCTACTTCCGCAGCGAGGACGAGAGCCTCGAACAGGCGCAGCGCAACAAGCTGCGGCTGCTGGCCGCCAAGCTCGACCTGCGGCCGGGGCAGAAGGTGCTCGACATCGGCAGCGGCTGGGGGGATCTCGCGCTGTATCTCGCCGCGATGGAAGACGTCGAGGTGCTCGGCGTGACACTGTCGACGGAGCAGCAGGCGCTGGCCACCCAGCGGGCCGAGGAAGCCGGCCTTTCGCACCGCGTACGCTTCGAGCTCATCGACTACCGCAAGGTCGAGGGACGGTTCGACCGCATCGTCTCGGTCGGCATGTTCGAGCATGTCGGCGTCAGCCACTACGACGAGTTCTTCTCGAAGATCAACGCGCTGCTGCCGGACGACGGCATCGCCCTCCTCCACTCCATCGGCCATATGAGCCCGCCGGCGCGTACCAGCGCCTGGCTGCGCAAGTATATCTTTCCGGGCGCCTATTCGCCCTCGCTCTCGGAGGTCCTGCCGGTGGTCGAGCGGCATTCGCTGTGGGTGGCCGACGTCGAGTGCCTGCGGCTGCACTACGCCCGGACGCTGGCGATCTGGGAAAGCCGTTTCCAGGCCAACCGCCCCGCCGTCGTCGCCCTCTACAACGAGCGCTTCGCCCGGATGTGGGAGTTCTATCTGTTGTCCTGCGAGACGATGTTCCGGTCGGGCGCGCAGATGGTCTTTCACCTACAACTCTGCCGCCAGCGCGATGCCGTTCCGATCGTGCGGGACTATGCGATCGACACCCAGCGCCGCTACGCCGCGCTCGAAGCAGAACGGCTGCCGGCGCTCTGAGCGCTGGCGTATCGCCGAGTCCTGACGGCCGCCTGCGAAGTAACGCGCCTCGCCCGGCGACAGTCTCGCCGCGCCGTCGCCGCCGTTTACCATTTCTGCAATTTGTTCGTTGCCGCGCTTTGCGAAAACCGAATCATTTAGACTCGTCGCGGTAAGGTAATGCAGCTAACGACCGGAAATCGGCGAGTAGAAGAGGGGCGAAGGGCCCAGGAACAGTCAAGCTGCCGACCGGCATGGGTCGGCCCGTATAGAGCGCAGACGATGACGAACATTCTTTTCCTGCCCGTCAGGAAACGCGAAAAGGAACAGCCCCCTCCGCCTTTGCCGATACCGACGGCGCGGGTGCAGGAAGTGCTTGCCTTGTTCCGCTAGAACGCGGCCCGGCCGACTGGCCCCCAGATCCGTTGTATCCGCTTGAGCCCGACAGTTTTGAGCCTCGTAAGATCTGCGCCCTCGCCGGAGGCGGATGCGTTCCAATGCGTCAGCGCAGCTGTCCGTTGACGTAGCGATCCCGAAGCGCCTCGACGATATTGGTAAAGTCGTCGGTCCACGGACGGCGGTTGAGGTCGGGCACAATCCTCTTCCAGATGCCGACGGTCGCGATATCGCCGAGATCCTCCGGCGTGGCGGCAAACGCCATGACCTTGCTCGGCTGCCGAAGCCGCTTCTCCGGCGGCTCGCTGGGGTGATCCTCGATCTTGTAGGCGACAAGGCCGGCCTCCGCCGCTGTCCGCGCGAGGATCTGGGTGAGGTCGAGGTGGCGGTTGGAGATGTGGACGAGGATGGCGCCCCCTGCCGAGAGCGTCTGCCGGTACAGCGCGAAGGCTTCGCGCGTGATGAGATGCGCGGGGATCGAGTCTGACGAGAAGGCGTCGATGACGATGAGGTTTTCCGCGCCGGCACTCTTTCCGAGCGTCAGCCGGGCATCGCCCAGCACCACGCCGGCCTTCGGCGCACAGGCTTCGAGGAAGTGGAAGTAGCGGGGATCGCGGGCGATCTTCAGCACTTCCGGATCGATCTCGTAGAAGCGCCAGTCCTCCGTCGGCGCGCTGTGGCAGGCAAGGCTTCCAGACCCCAGCCCGATCGCCGCAACGCGATCGAGATGCCCGCCTTGCGCCGCCCGGATCGACGCGATGCCGACGCCAAGACCGCCCTCGAACGTATAGTATGTGGTCGGCTCCGGGCGCCCGGTGGCCGGCGTGCCGTCGTCGTTGAGGCGGCGCTCCGCGCCGTGCAGCGTCGTGCCGTGGGCGAGCGTCAGGTAGCGGCCGTCCGCGGTGACGTCGAGCTTGTGCACGCCGTAGAACGAGCGGATCGCCTGCTCGGCCGGCGAGCCGAAGCCCGCCAGCAGCATCGCCGCCGCGAGCGCCGTCGGCGCCAGCCAGGACGCCGCCCGCCACTGCGCCATCAGCAGCACGGCAACGACCAGCATCAGCCCGCAGCGCACGAGCGGCAGGATTTCGAGGCGCTCGCCGAGAGCGTGGCCGAGAAGGATGAGCACGCCAAGGCATAGGGCGAGCGCGAGCGGTGTGCGCCAGCCGCCGCTGCGCAAGTCGGTGACGAAGCCGGGGCTGCAGAACAGCGAGCAGAGCAGCAGCAGCGGATATTCGAGAACGGTCGAGAAGATCAGCGGCGCGACGAGCCCGGCGAAGATCCCGCCGAGGCAGCCACCGAGCGACATGAAGAGGTAGAATTCGGTCAACTGCCGCGCGGGCGGGCGCTGCCCGTAAAGCGTCGTATGGCAGACCATCGCCGCCAGGAAGAAGGCGACGAGGTGGATGAGGATGCCGAACCAGAACGGGCCGGCCAGCACGAGGTTGATCAGCGCGATCGCCACGGCCCAGACCTGCAGCCGCGCGAGAGCGGGAGCCGCGTTCCGGAACCGGTCGCCGAAGACCAGGACGAAGGTCAGGAGGAACAGCGCGAGCGGCACGACCCACAGCAGCGGAACGGCGGCGATGTCGGTCGAAATGTGGGCGGTGACGGAGACCAGAAGGCCCGACGGCACGAAGGCGAGAAGCACCCAGCCTAGCTGCTTCCGGCGATCGATGACCTCCGCCTCGCCCAGTCTTGCTGGTGCCTCCGTCGCCATCGCCCTCCCCCGATAAAGGGCAGTTGCCCCCGAAGCCGCCAGAAGCACGGCGAGGACGACGAAACCGGCAGCCCAGAGCCCGGTCTGGGTGCCCAGCCGGAGGAACGGCTCGATCACCACGGGGTAGGACAGGAGCGCGGCGAACGAACCGACGTTCGAGGCGCCATAGAGGAAATAGGGCTGGTCGGCATCCGGTCGGCCGCTGCGGGCGTACCAGGCCTGCAGCAGCGGTCCGTTGGCGGACAGCCAGAAGAACGGCAGCCCGACGGCGACGAGGAACAGCCCGAGCAGCCAGACCGGCTGGTAGCGCTCGGGCATGGCGCCCCAACCACCGGGTATCGCCACCGGCAGCATGGCGATACCCAGCAGCGCGAAGCCGAGATGCACCGGCAGGACGAGCCGGCGGGGACAAAACCGCGTCAGGAGATGGGCATAGCCATAGCCGAACAGCAGGACAGCCTGGAAGAAGACCATGGCGATCGACCACACCGCGGCCGAGCCGCCGACGATCGGCAGGACGAGCTTGGTGAACATCGGCTGCACGCTGAACAGCAGCGCGGCCGAGAGGAACGCCGTCGCGACGAAGAGGACAGGCAGCAGCCGGTCGGCCGATCCGGTCCGCGGCAGGCCGTCAGCAGGCGACGAAAGGGACATGGCGCGGTCTCGGCGGATTGGTCCGACCTTGCTAGCATGCGTATGGTAAAGATCCGGTTCCCTTGCGGCAGGCGCGCCGTGCCCGCCCGCGGCGCCTCAGGACGGCGCGGTGGCGAGCCAGATGACGTGGCGGGCGCCGCCGCGGCGACCATTGGCGCGAACCTTCACCTCCTCGGCGCGGAAGCCCGCCCTCGTCAGGCGTGCGGTGAAGGCGCGGTCGGGCGCCGAGGACCAGACCGCGAGAACGCCGCCGGGGCGCAGCGCGCGCCGGGCCGCGCTGAGACCTGCCGCGTCGTAGAGGCTGTCATTGCCCCGCCGCGTCAGCCCGTCCGGCCCGTTGTCGACGTCGAGCAGAATGGCGTCGTAGCGTCGCTCTGCCGTGCGGATGCACCCGCCGACATCACCCTCGACGATGGCGACCCGCGGATCGTCGAGGCAGCCGGCAAAGACCTCCGCCATCGCCCCCCGCGCCCAGGCGACGACCGCCGGCACGAGTTCGGCGACGGTGACCTTCGCCTCCGGGCCAAGGGCTTTGAGCGCCGCGCGCAGCGTGAAACCCATGCCGAGCCCACCGATCAAAAGGGCCGGCGCCGCCCGCCCGCCGATCCGCTCGATCGAGAGGGACGCCAGCGCCTCCTCGGACCCGCTGAGACGGCTGTTCATCAGCTCGGTCGCCCCGGCCATGATGGAGAACTCCTGGCCCCGCCGCATCAACTTGAGCTCGCCGCCCCCGGGGACGGCGGCGACATCGAGAGGTATCCACGGAATCATGACGGCCTTATCCTCGATCCCTACAGCGCGATCCCCGCGGCGCGACGGCCGCAGCCGATCCTGACACCATTCAGCCACTCTCCACCGATGGAAAGCTTTGATATGCTGGTGACTTTGCCAGAGACGTGCCAATAGTTGAGAATTGGTAAAATGCCGATTCCACCGATTTGCTTATTGAGCTATCATTCGGTGACGCGCAGTGTTGGCGGAGTTGACGATGGAACAACCGACAAGGTGGGCGAACGGTCTCGAAGCCTGGGCCTTGCGCGGGACGGGCAACGGGGCAGGCGCCGGCGGCGTGCTCCCCGCGGCAGACACCGTCGCGCTGCTGCCGCCGTCGGAGGACGCCGTGCCGCGCGGCGGTCCGGCCGCTGCCCCGAAGGCCGACTGGTCCGGCGCCCTTTCCCTGGTCGAGGATGCCAGCGCCGCGCTGCGCAACAGCGAGGAGTGGATCGCGCGTCTCGAGGCCGAGGCCGAACAGGCACGCGAGGAGTCTCGCGCCGAACTGGAGGCGCTGCACGCGCAGCTGCGTCTGGCGCAGCGTGAGATCGAGCGCGCTTACGGCCAGGCCGCCGCCGCCACGGCGCGGGCGACAGCTGCGGAAGCATGGCTGGATCGGCTGGGCGGAACGATCGTCAACAGCTTCGGCAAGCTCGGCGGCAGCTCGCAGCGCCAGACTTCCTGACGCTGCACTCATACGGAACGAACGACCCCTGCGTTTGCAGGCGCGGGGCACGTCAGGGAATCAGGGATCATGGCCGAGACTCTTCGAGCACACGCTTTCGCAGACCACGATCGCCAGTTGCGGGACGCAGACGAGGACACCACGCCCGTGCTGGCCGCGCTGAACTCCAACGCGATCGCGGTAACGTCCGACGCGGTCGCTGAAACCGACGGCAACTGGCCGTCCGCCATGAAGCTCGTCGAGCGGGCAGCGGCGACGATCAAGGACTATGAGCGCAAGTTTAAGGACGTGGAGGCCGACACGCGCGCCTTCATGCAGCGGGTTGAGGAAGAGCAGGCGCGGCTTCACGCCTATATCGCCTCGCTGGAGGCCAATGTCGCCGAACTGGAGACCCGCGCCCAGGAAACCGACGAGGCGCTGCACGATGTGAAGATCGAGGCCTGGGAGACCAAGCTGAAACTGCGCTCAACCGAGACCCGGCTGGCCGAGGCCGAGGCCGAGACGCAACGCGCCAACGGCTATGCCCTGCGCGTCGGCGAACTGCTCGGCGAGATCTGACCGAGGAGATCTGCTCGGGAAGACCTGAGCAATCTGGGCGCGGCTTGGGTCTCCCATCCACAGTGCCGGTCCACGGTGCGTGAGCGAATGGCACCGGGAAGCCGTGGGCCCTGAAGTGCCGGCACCTCCTTGCCGGCGTCAGGCCTCCAGCGTCTCGACGCTGACGCCGAAATGCCGTGCCAGCGCCCGCACCGCCTTGTTGGCGGTGCCGATCCGGCCGTTTTCGATCGACAAGATCATCGCTTTCGGCAGCCGCGTCGCGGCAGCAAGCTCGTCGACGGTCTGCCCGTCGGTGATCCGCAGCCGCTGCACGTTGTCTGCAAGGCTCATTCCATCTCCTTATTGCTTTCGGCCTCGCCAGCCGGATCGCCAGCCCGAGCGCCCGCACGGCCTCCCCGCTGTCGCCGTCCCCGGTTGCCCGCCAGACCTTGCCGCATCCCTCGCGAGGGGCGCTTCCCGGGACTTAGGGCGGCGGGCCCGGTTTCGGCAAGAGAACGGCCGCCCTGCCCTTTCCCCATTGCTGCCGCAGGCGCCCGCCCAGCTTCGCTCAAGCCCCCGCCCGCTATGGATAGGCGTTCAGGAGCTGACGATGGCCTACGCGCTCGACGACCTCGATGCTTTCCGCAACCATACGGCCGCCACCCGGCCCTACCGCTATGCGGCGGCCCGGCTCGCCGTCGAGCATGCCGAGCGCCGCCTGCAGCAGGCGGTCGCGGCTTTGGTCGAATCGCTGGATGCGCCGAGCGAGCGCCGCGACTCGCTCGCCGAGCCGCTGTCGCGGCGGCTGGCCGCGCTGCGCGAAGGCGCGACGGCCGCTGCAACCCCGCCGGCCGGCTGACCGCTTCGCCGCCCTGACACCCTCCTGCCCTCAAGGGAAGCCAGAACCCTGCTGCTGCCTCCCGCCCCGCGGCAGGGCCGGCTGAGGGAAGGCTTTGCCAAACGCTGCGATCGGCGTTACCGGAGAGCTGTGCCGAACGATCCCTCGGGCGGCGCCGGCGATGGTGTCACAGCCTGTTCCTGCCAGAGGAATGGGCGGACAGCGCCGCTGCCGGGCGGCGCCGGCAGCGCGCCGAACGCTCCTCTCCCACCGCGCCTTGCCCCACCGGCCAACCAGCTCAGGAACATCTCCATGACGGACACCAAAGCGGATATCGGCGTGCTCGGCCTCGGCACCATGGGCGCCAATCTGGCGCTCAACATCGCCGAGGAAGGTTTCCTCGTCGCCCTCCACAACCGCACGACCGCGAAGGCTTTCGCCCTGCGCGACGAGAACCCCGCGCTCGCTGGCAACCTCGTCCCCTCCGAGACGATCGAGGCCTTCATCGACGGGCTGAAGAGCCCGCGCACCGTGCTGTTCATGGTCAATGCCGGCGCCCCCGTGGACGAGCAGATGGACCTCGTGATGCCGCTGCTGTCGCCCGGCGACATCATGATCGATGCCGGCAATGCCGACTTCAACGATACGGTGCGCCGCTCGAAACGCGTCGAGGGCACCGGTATCCACTTCGTCGGCATGGGCGTCTCCGGCGGCGAGGTCGGCGCGCGCAACGGCCCCTCGATCATGGTTGGCGGCGAGGAGAAGATCTGGAAGACGCTGCAGCCGATGCTGGAGCCGGTCTCGGCGCAATACGAGGGACAGCCCTGCGTCGCCTGGCTCGGTCCGGACGGCGCAGGGCATTTCGTCAAGACCATCCACAACGGCATCGAATATGCCGACATGCAGATGATTGCCGAGATCTACGGCATCCTGCGCGACGGCACCGGCATGGCCGCGTCGGACATGGCGGAGATCTTCGCCGACTGGAATACCCGTGGTCTCTCCTCCTACCTCGTCGAGATCACCGCGACGGTCCTCGCCGAGACCGATCCCGACACCGGCAAGCCGATGGTCGACGTGATCCTCGACGAAGCCGGGCAGAAGGGCACCGGGCGCTGGGCCGTGATCGAAGCGCAGAAGCTCGGCATCGGCGCGACGACGCTGGAATCGGCCGTGTCGGCGCGGGGCGTCTCGTCCCGCCGGACCGAGCGCGCGGGGGCAGAGGCGCTTTATGCCGGCGTCGCCACGACCGCGCCGGCCTTCGAGACCGATGCGGCCGGGCTCGCCGAGCTCGAGGCAGCGCTCGAAACGGCGAAGATCATCGCCTACGCGCAAGGCTATGCGACGATGGCCGAAGCCTCGACCGCCTTCCACTGGAACCTGCCGCTCGGCGACATCGCCCGTATCTGGCGCGCCGGCTGCATCATCCGCTCGCGCTTCCTCGACGACATCGCCCAGGCCTACGAGACCGGCGAGACGGTGGTGAATCTCCTGCAGGCGCCAAGCTTCGTCGCCCGAGTCTCGGAAGGCCAGACCGCACTGCGCAGCGTCGTCGCCAAGGCCGCGTTCGCCGGCATCCCGGTCCCGGCACTTTCGGCCGCGCTTGCCTATTTCGACGACTACCGGCGCGCCCGCGGCACCGCCAACCTGATCCAGGGCCAGCGCGACCTCTTCGGCGCGCACACCTATCGCCGGCTCGACCGGGAGGGCGTGTTCCACCACCATTGGCCGATCGTCTGACGCGCGATCCGCACCCCGGTCCCTGCACCAGCTGGACTGACTGGGGTGCGACAGCTGGCCCTCGTCGTCGCCGCTCGCGCCCCACGCCATCTATCCCGATCGTGAGAAGACCGAGCCGAAGGGCGTCGAACTGAGGATCGACTGGTCCGGCATCGCCCAGCGGAAAATAGCGCCTCAGCGTTGCCGTGCGTTAGAGCCGGCGAGGCTCTGCGCAGGGCCCGTCCCGACCGTCTGCCGACTGAGGCCCACTGCCCGCCCTGAAACATGAAGCGACGCCCCTGCAGACCCGGCGCAACGTCCCCGGGGCGCTTCCGCTTGACCGTTAATGCACGTTCATGCATGATTTGACACGTTGTTGCACGATTGGACGCCATGAATACGCATCTGCTGACCGCTGAACGCCAGACAAAAATCCGCAGCCTGCTAGCGCAGGACGGCCGGGTGCTCGCGGCGCGGCTCGCGGAGACCTTCGGGGTTTCCGAGGATACCGTCCGGCGCGATCTACGGGAGATGGCCGAGGCCGGGCTTTGCCAGCGTGTCTACGGCGGCGCGGTGCCCATGGCGCCGTTCGAGGGCTCGCTCAGCGAGCGGCGGCACGTCCGGACCGATGGCAAGTCCGCTCTCGCCGCCGCCGTCGCGACGTCCATCGCACCCGGTTCGGTGGTGTTTCTCGACGCCGGATCGACCAACCTCGCCATCGCCGGACGCCTCCCCGAAGAAGCCGGCCTGACCGTCATCACCAACGCGCCGGCGATCGCGACAGCGCTGCTGGAGCGTCGTGGCATAGAAACCATCCTCCTCGGCGGCAGGGTCGACCCGGTGACCGGCGGCTGCTTCGGCGCGAAGGCCCTGGCCGATGCCGACCGCTTCCGTCCGGACGTTCTGGTGCTCGGCGCCTGCGGTGTCGATGCCATGGCCGGCATCACCAGCCACGTCTTCGAGGAAGCCGAGTTCAAGGCGGCACTGGCCGCCAGCAGCCGGCAAGTGCTCGTGCCCGCCACCACCGACAAGATCGGCACGGCCGCGGCCTATGCCGTGCTGGCGCCGCAGGGGATATCGACCCTCTTCGTCGAGGCCGACTGTCCAACCGCCCTGCTCGCCCCTTTCCGAACGGCCGAAGTCGCAATCGTGACGGCCGGCGCCGAGGCACCGTCGGCAACAGGCCGCCGACGGTCCCGGACCTGATCCACTTTCGCCCGACCGCGTAATCCCTCATAGCCTCCAGCGAGACCAGATGACCCTCAGCCTAGATATCCCCGCCACGTCATGGCCCCGTGAGCGCATTGCCGTTGCCGCGGCCTTTCTCGCCAACGGCCTTTTGATCGGCAGCTGGGCGCCGGAGATCCCGCTTTTCCGCGAACGGCTCGGCCTGTCGGAGTCGCAGCTGGGACTGATGATCCTCGCCTTCGGCGTCGGGGCGGTCGCGACGATGCCGCTTGCCGGCCGGGCGATCGCCGCGATGGGGTCGCGCCGGCCGACGATCATCCTGCACCTGGCACTGATTGCAGCCCTCCCCTTGCTGGTCTTCGCGCCCTCCTTGCCGCTGGCGATCCTTGCCATCGTCTTTGCCGGGGCGACTACAGGCGGGCTCGACATCGCCATGAACGCCAACGCCGTCTCGGTGGAACGGCGTCTGCCCCGCCCGATCATGTCCTCCTGCCACGGCTTCTGGAGCGTCGGCGGCCTCGTCGGCGCGGGTGCCGGCGGGTTCCTGATCGAGGCCGTGGGACCGGAGGGGCACGCCTTCGTCGTGGCCGTCGTCACGCTGCTGCTGTGGTTCGTGGTCTGGCGTCATACGCTGTCGGACAGGACGGAGTCGCAGACGCTTGCGGCGACAGGATCGGCTGGCGATGCCGCAGCTCCCCGGGGCGACACCACCGCCGGCCTTCTCCTCGCCGCCGCCGTCGGCATGTTCGCGCTGTTCGCGATGATCCCGGAGGGGGCGGCGATCGACTGGAGCGCACTCTACATGCGCCAGGAGCTCGGCGCGGATGCCGCGACCTCGGGCCTTGCCTTCGCCGCGTTTTCCCTCAGCATGGCCGTGCTGCGCTTTGCCGGCGATGGCATTCGCGGCCGCTTCGGCGCGGTCACCACGACGCGGTTCAGCAGCCTCTTCGCCGGCCTCGGCCTCGTTCTCATCGCCACGGCGAACGGCACGCCCATGGCGCTGGTGGGTTTTGCGGTGATGGGCATCGGCGTCGCCAACATCGTTCCGATCGCCTTTTCCGCTGCCGGCAACGTGCCCGGACTGAAGCCCGGCACCGGCCTCAGCATCGTGTCGGGGCTCGGCTATTCCGGAATCCTGATCGCGCCCTCGGTGATCGGCTTCATCGCCGAGCACACCAGCTTTGCAGCGGTCTTCGCCGGACTGTCGCTGCTTCTGGTGGTGACCTTCTTCGCCGCCCGGCTGGTCGCCGTCGCCGATCGCCCGGACGCCTGAACGCTTGAACGCTTGAACGCTTGAACGCAGTGCGTCTGAACGCAAAGCGTCTCAACGCAAAACGCCGGCCCCTCCCGGGACCGGCGCTTCGACGGCAGGCTGATGAGACCGTTAGATCCGGCCCATCAGCAGCAGGATCAGGATCACCACGACGACGACGCCCAGAATGCCGCTCGGGCCATAGCCCCAGCTGCGCGAATGCGGCCAGGACGGCAGGGCGCCGATCAGGACGAGAACAAGGATGATGATGAGGATTGTGCCGAGCGTCATGTCGATATTTCCTGACTGTGAACAACGTACTGTGTCACAAACCCGCGAGGACAGCGTGAGTTCCGGCGCTGCCGCTGAGCCGCCATCTTCCGATTGGGCATGATGGGTCTTGCGGCGTTCGCCTTTGCCGGCGGCGGGACTTGATGCGGCGGCGATCAGGCCGCATTTGACAAGCTGCGCCGAAAGCGCGAACTCGAAGCGAAATGCCCCCTCTGCCGGTTACCTCGACCGTCCGGAGATCTCAACCGCACAATGACCTCGACTGCACAATGACCTCGACCGCCCCATGACCTCGACCGGATGTCGCCGATGAACATCGAAGCCCCCATCGAAGCCTTCGAGGCCCAGCCGACCCCGAAGCGCCCAACCGTCGGCGTCAGGGTCGGCGGTGCGCTGGTCGGCGGCACCGCTCCGGTCGTCGTGCAGTCGATGACCAACACGGACACGGCCGACGTCGATGCCACCGTCGCCCAGGTCGCCGCCCTTGCCAAGGCCGGCTCGGAGATTGTGCGGATCACCGTCGACCGCGACGAATCGGCGGCTGCCGTGCCGCATGTGCGCGATCGGCTGGAGCGGCTCGGCATCTATGTGCCCCTGGTCGGCGACTTCCACTATATCGGCCACAAGCTGCTCGCCGATCACCCGGCCTGCGCCGAGGCGCTGGCGAAGTACCGGATCAACCCCGGCAATGTCGGCTTCAAGGACAAGAAGGACCGGCAGTTCACCCAGATCATCGAGACGGCGATCCGCTACCAGAAGCCGGTGCGCATCGGGGTCAACTGGGGCTCGCTCGACCAGGAACTGCTGACCGCGCTGATGGACGCCAACTCGCTGCTGCACCGCCCGCGCTCGGCCGGCGCGGTGATGCGCGAGGCGATCATCCAGTCGGCGCTGCTGTCGGCGGAACTCGCCGAGGAGACCGGCCTCGCCCGCGACAAGATCATCCTCTCGGCCAAGGTCTCCAACGTCCAGGACCTCATTGCCGTCTACCGCGACCTTTCCAGCCGTACCGATCTCGCGCTGCATCTCGGCCTGACCGAGGCTGGCATGGGCTCGAAGGGCATCGTCGCCTCGTCGGCGGCGCTGGGGATCCTGCTGCAGGAGGGCATCGGCGACACCATCCGGGTCTCGCTGACGCCGGAGCCTGGCGGCGACCGCACCCGCGAAGTGCAGGTGGCGCAGGAGATCCTGCAGACCATGGGCTTTCGCCAGTTCGTGCCGATCGTCGCCGCCTGCCCCGGCTGCGGCCGCACGACGTCGACGGTGTTCCAGGAACTGGCCGAGCAGATCCAGGATGACCTGCGCACGTCGATGCCCGTCTGGCGGGAGAAATATCCGGGCGTCGAGGGCCTGAAGGTTGCCGTCATGGGCTGCATCGTCAACGGTCCGGGCGAATCCAAGCATGCCGACATCGGCATCTCGCTGCCCGGCACCGGCGAAACGCCGTCGGCGCCGATCTTCGTCGACGGGCAGAAGGTCGCGACCTTGCGTGGTCCCAACATCGCGGAGGACTTCAAGGTGATGGTCGCCGACTACATCGAGAAGCGCTTTGGCGTCACCCGCGCTGCCGCCGAATAATCGGCGCCCATATCGGTTCCGCCGAACGGACGCCGGCCTGCGAACCGGCCTCCTGCTGCGAACCGGCGTTGTGCCGTGCGCCGTGGCCATCGCGCTGCTGTGGCCGCTGGCGCCGGCAGCGGCGGCGCCGGCGCTGACTAATCTCGACCCCGGAACGCACAACCTCGCCCTCGTCCCGCCCGATCTCGTCCGCATCTCCATTCCGGTCAAGGAGCGCAGCGGCATCGACCTCGTCTGCGACCTCATCGCCGCCAACGCCGCGGCCACCGCCATGCCGCCGGACTATTTCGCCCGGCTGATCTGGAAAGAGAGCCGCTTCGACGCCGACGCGCGCTCCCCGGTGGGGGCACAGGGCATCGCCCAGTTCATGCCCTACACCGCAAAGGAGCGCGGCCTCGCCGACCCCTTCGACGTACGCGAGGCGATCCGCCATTCGGCGCTCTATCTGCGCGACCTCAAGTCCGAGCTCGGCAATTGGGGCCTTGCCGCCGCCGCCTATAATGGCGGCATCAACCGCGTGAAGCGCTGGCGCGTCAGCGGTGGGGCCTTGCCCTACGAGACCGAGAACTACGTCCTCTCGATCACCGCGCGGCCGGCCGACTGGTTCGTCGAGCAAGGCCGCGAGATTGAGGAGACCCCGCTCGACGAGAGCAAGGGTTTTGACGAGGCCTGCCGCGCGCTGCCGGTGATGCGCACCCGCACGCCGAAGATCGAGAGTGCGCCGATGCAGCCCTGGGGCGTCCAGATCGCCGGGCACCCCAACCAGTCGATGGCGCTGAAGACATTCCGGCGCGTCCAGGGCCGCTTCTCCTCGGTGCTCGGCGACAAGGCGCCGATCGTCCTGCGCGACCGCGCCAGCCACGGCCGCATCTACGCCGTCCGCATCGGCGCCGACTCGCGCGGCGAAGCCGACAGCCTCTGCGGCAAGCTCCGCAGCGCGGGCGGCGCCTGCGCGGTGTTCAAGAACTGAATGGTCGGAAGCTCGGCGGACGCCGACGATCAATCTGCTTGGGAAAACTGCCGTCAGGCCGTAGGCTTCGGCAGGGGTGGAGGAGGCAAGGCCATGCGCATGACCTTTTCGGTGGACGATGAACTTCTGGCGAAGGCCCAGTTCTACACGGGCCTGACCGAAACCGGCGCCCTTCTGGACGAGGCCCTGAAAGCCTTGGTGGCGCGCGAGAGCGCCCGCCGCCTCGCGCTATTGGGCGGAACCGAGCCCGAGGCCGAACCCGCACCGAGGTCGCGCTCCGGCACGCGATGATCCTCGTCGACACATCGATCTGGATCGATCATTTCCGGACAAAGGACGATCATCTCGTCGCCCTGCTGGAGCGGGACTTGGTGCTTGGCCATGCCTTCGTGATCGGCGAGCTTGCGCTCGGGACATTGCGGCAGAGAGCGGTCATTCTCGACGCCCTCGGCAACTTGCCCCCGGCAGGATTGGCTGCCGACGCTGCCGTTCGCGCATTCATCGAACGGCATTCGTTGGCGGGAAGCGGCATCGGATATGTCGATACCCATCTTCTCTGCGCCGCCGAAGCCATAGACGGCGCGCTTCTCTGGACACGCGACAGACGTCTCGATGCGGTCGCCCGCCAGATGGATCGGGCCTACCTCAGCTCTTGCGCTCCGCGATGAACCGCGCTGCCGCCACCAGCACCGCCGCGCGCTCGCCATAGGGCGCGAGCAATTCGCTCGCCTCGGTGACGAGGGCCGCCAGCCGGGCCTCCGTCCAGGCATGGCCATGCAGCGCCGGCAGCGTCTTCTTGCCACGCGCACGGTCCTTGCCGGCGGCCTTGCCGAGGGCGGCAGCGTCGGCGGTCTCGTCGAGCAGGTCGTCCGCGAGCTGGAAGGCGAGGCCGATGGTCTCGCCAAAACGCCGAAGCCGCTCGCGGTCCCCGGGCGACGCTTCCGCCAGCATCGGACCGGCCTCGCAGGCGAAGGTGATGAGCGCGCCGGTCTTCATGGCTTGCATCCGCGAGATCTCGGCCTCGCCGAGATCCTGCTGCTCGGCCGCCAGATCCAGCGCCTGCCCGCCGACCATGCCAGGCGCCCCCGCCTGCCGCGCCAGAGCCCGCACCAGATCCAACCGGCCGGACGCGCCGATCCCCGGCGCGTCCGCGAGAAGGCCGAAAGCCAGCGTCAGCAGCGCGTCGCCGGCGAGGATCGCCGTCGCCTCGTCGAACGCCTTGTGCACCGTCGGCTGGCTGCGGCGGAGATCATCATCGTCCATCGCCGGCAGATCGTCGTGCACCAGGGAATAGCTGTGGATGCACTCGAGCGCGGCGGCCACCGTCACCGCCTCGTCCTGCGCGCGGCCGAAAAGCCGCGCCGTCTCGATCACCAGGAAAGGCCTCAGTCGCTTGCCGCCGTTCAGAACGCCGTGGCGCATGGCGGCGCGCAGCCGCTCCGGCGTGCCGCGCATCAGCGGATGGGCGGCGTTGAGGCAGAGATCGAGCGTCGTCTCCACCGCCAGCGCCGCCGCCCTCAGCCGGTCCTCAAAGGACTGTGTGCTCATCTGACGTCTCCGGCATTCGGCGACCCTTTGCCGGTCGCAAGGGGAGCTTCGAACGGCCCACCATCCCGGTCGGCTTCGCCGATCGTGCTCCGGCCGTCAAGCGCCGGGGACGGCGCGGGAGAAAGCGCGGCGCGGCAACCGTTGCGAGTCGCCGCACGCGCCGATATGACGGAAGGCGATCCCCGTCCGACGGCCGGGCACTTCCGCCCCCCCAAGGCCCACCGGAAAGCCCTCAATGCTGCGACGTGTCCTCGGCCTTCTGATCGTGACGCTGGTCGTGCTGATCGCTTTGCCGATCGCTCTGGTGCCGGTCTACGCCATTCCCGGCATCCGACCCGTCTCGACGCTGATGCTGGGAGACTATCTGATGTTCCGGCCGGTCACCCGCGACTGGGTCGATCTCGAGGATATCGCGCCCGTGCTGGTGCATTCGGTGATGATGTCGGAGGACGGGCAGTACTGCTTCCACGGCGGCGTCGACTGGCGCGAACTGAACGCGGTGATCACCGAGACGCTGGATGGCGAGGAGACCCGGGGCGCCTCCACCATTCCGATGCAGACGGCCAAGAACCTGTTCCTCTGGAACAGCCGCTCCTTCGTGCGCAAGGGGCTGGAAGTGCCGCTGGCAGTCTATGCCGACTTCTTCCTCTCGAAAAAGCGGCTGATCGAGATCTATCTCAACATCGCCGAATGGGGCGATGGCATCTACGGGATCGAGGCCGCCGCCTGGCACTATTTCAACAAGCCGGCCTTCGCCCTCACCGGCCGCGAGGCGGCGCTCCTCGCGGTGACCTTGCCGGCGCCACGCAAGCGCAATCCGGCCAAACCCTCACGGGGCCTTTCGCGGCTGGCGGGCACGATCGCCGCGCGGGCGCAGCGCTCCGGCGACTATGTCGATTGCGTCGCCGTCACGCCGAACAATCGCACCGCAGGCCAGTAATTTTTGCCACCGCCCTTCCCATCCCCCCATGGTTTTGCTATGGGCTGCGGCGAATTCCCGTCATCCCCGAGCCTGATGCGGTCGATATCGATCGCCGGGTTCGCGACGTGAATGCCAGGGATTATCGAAAGGCGTCAGGCGCATCGTGATCGACGGCAGATAACCAATCCATGCGGATAGCCCTCGCGGCCCGTCCGCCCGCTATCCGAACGGAGCAGACCGATGGCCGTACCGAAGAGAAAGACCTCGCCCTCCAAGCGTGGCATGCGTCGTTCGCACGACGCCCTGACCGCCCCGACCTATGTCGAGGACAAGAACTCCGGCGAACTGCGCCGCCCGCACCATGTCGACCTCAAGACCGGCATGTACCGCGGCAAGCAGATCCTGACGATCAAGGGCAACGCCTGATCTGATCGGGTGCCGGATCGCACCCGGGGCCTCAGCGCCGCCGGTTCTATCAGAGCGATATCCAAGGCCGGGCCAAAAGCCCGGCCTTTTTTTGTGCCTGGTCCAAGCCTGAAAGCGGCTACAGCCCGGTCTCCCTGGCGGTGTCTCAGACGCGGGCGGGGCGCGCCCCTTCTACAGGTCGCCCCATCGGAAACCCCGCGCGCGGGACCGAATGCTTCGCACCGGCCCCGCCCTTGCGATAGGGCGCTCAGGCCTTGGTCGCGGCCATCGCCTCGATCCGCTGCTGCATCTCGTCAAGCTGGCGGCGCATGTCGGAGAGGTCTTCGGGCGCGGCGGCCGGCGCCGGCACCGGGCGATCATCGGCCGGTGCCATGGCGTTGGCGATGAACGGGTTGAACATGGTCATCGCCTGCCGGAACATCTCGGTGTTGCGGCGCACCTGTGATTCCATCAGCTTCATCGGGTTCTGGCCGGCGAGGCCGCCCGGCTTGTCGCGAAAACCCTCCTGCTCGCGCGAGAAAGCCGCCATCGTCTGCTCGAGATAGCCGGGAATCACCGTCTGCATCTGGTCGCCGTAGAATCGGATCAGCTGGCGCAGGAAGGCGATCGGCATCATGTTCTGGCCAACCTTGTTTTCCTGCTCGAAGATGATCTGGGTCAAGACGGAATGCGTGATGTCCTCGCCGCTCTTGGCGTCCTGCACCACGAACTCCTCGTTGCCCTTCACCATCGCGGCGAGATTCTCGAGCGTCACGTAAGTGCTGGTGCCGGTGTTGTAGAGCCGCCGGTTGGCGTATTTCTTGATGACGGTGGTTTCCGCTGACTTGGCCATGGGTGTTTTCCTCTCCCCGCGCCGCACACTGCCTGTCGGTCTCAAGGCCGACTTCCGGCGTATTGCGTTGCGCCATCGAAAGCATTCCACAAAAAAGCCTATCTTCCAAATATTTCCCGCATTGCACGCAGACTTGGCTGCGGCGCGGTCTTGCCTAACTCTTGAGCAGCAATACCCGACGGGATAAGGGCCGCGCGGCACGCTGTCGAAGCCGTTTGACAGTGCCGAACCCGGTCTGCGAAACTCGCCGTAAAGGCCGTGGGTACCGCAGATTGCGGAGCTTGCTGAGCGCCGCCACGGAAGGAAAACGCCATGTCCGTCGTCATCGTGGGCGCAGCCCGCACCCCGGTCGGGTCGTTCAACGGCGCGTTTGCCGACGTCCCCGCACACCAGCTCGGCGCTGCGGTGATCCGCGAGGCGCTGGCCCGCGCAAAGGTCGATCCGAGCGAGGTGGACGAGGTGGTGATGGGCCAGATCCTCTCGGCCGGCGAGGGCCAGAATCCGGCGCGGCAGGCGGCGATGGCGGCCGGCATCCCGAAGGAAGCGACAGCCTGGGGCCTCAACCAGCTCTGCGGCTCCGGCCTTCGCGCCGTCGCCATCGGCATGCAGCAGATCTCGATGGGCGATGCGAAGATCGTCGTCGCCGGCGGCCAGGAGTCCATGTCGATGGCCCCGCACGCCGCGCACCTGCGCGCCGGCCAGAAAATGGGGGACATGAAGCTCGTCGACACAATGCTGAAGGACGGCCTGATCGACGCCTTTCAGGGCTACCACATGGGCGTTACCGCCGAAAACGTCGCCCGCCAGTTCCAGATCACCCGCGAGATGCAGGACGAGTTCGCCGTCGCCTCGCAGAACAAGGCCGAGGCCGCCCAGGCCGCCGGCCGCTTTCGCGACGAGATCGTCGCCTTCACCGTCAAGGGCCGCAAGGGCGACACGGTGGTGTCCGAGGATGAGTACATCAAAGCCGGCACGACCCTCGACAAGGTGCAGAAGCTCCGCCCGGCCTTCGACAAGGAGGGCACGGTCACCGCGGCAAACGCCTCCGGCATCAACGACGGCGCGGCGGCGACCGTCCTGATGAGCGAGGAGGAGGCGGCGCGGCGCGGGCTGACGCCGCTGGTGCGGATCGCCTCCTGGGCCACCGCGGGCGTCGATCCCGCCGTCATGGGCACCGGGCCGATCCCGGCCTCGCGCAAGGCGCTGGAAAAGGCCGGCTGGTCGGTCGCGGACCTCGATCTCGTCGAGGCGAACGAGGCTTTTGCGGCGCAGGCCTGCGCCGTCAACCGCGAGCTCGGCTGGGATCCCGCCATTGTCAACGTCAACGGCGGCGCCATCGCCATCGGCCACCCGATCGGGGCTTCCGGCGCGCGGGTGCTGAACACGCTGATCCACGAGATGATCCGCCGGGATGCCCGCAAGGGCCTCGCCACCCTCTGCATCGGCGGCGGCATGGGCGTCGCCATGTGCCTCGAGCGAATGTAGGTAAGAGCCGGACAGGACAGAGGCGGCAGCAAGCCGTCCTTGCAGCGGTGGGAGGAACGGCATGGGCAGAGTAGCGGTCGTCACGGGCGGCACGCGCGGTATCGGCGCGGCGATATCGAAGGCCCTGAAGGCCGAGGGCTATCAGGTGGTGGCGGTCTATGCCGGCAACGACGCGGCGGCCGAGGCCTTCACCGCCGCCAACCACATTCCGGCGCGAAAATGGGATGTTGGCGATTTCGATGCCTGCACGGCGAACCTTGCCGCCATCGAGGCCGAGCTCGGCCCGGTGGAGATTCTCGTCAACAATGCCGGCATCACCCGTGATGCGATGTTCCACAAGATGACGCTGGCGCAGTGGCAGGCGGTGATCTCGACCAACCTCAACGGCCTTTTCAACATGACCCGGCCGGTCTGGGAGGGCATGCGCGAGCGCGGGTTCGGGCGGATCATCAGCATCTCCTCGATCAACGGGCAGAAGGGCCAGATGGGCCAGGCCAACTACTCCGCCGCCAAGGCGGGCGACATTGGCTTTGCCAAGGCGCTGGCGCAGGAGGGCGCCCGCAAGGGCATCACCGTCAACACCATCTGCCCCGGCTACATCGCCACCGACATGATGGCGACGATCTCCGACGACGTCATGCAGCGGCAGATCCTGCCGCAGATCCCGGTCGGCCGCCTCGGCGAGCCCGAAGAGATCGCCCGCTGCGTCGTCTTCCTCGCCTCGGACGCCGCCGGCTTCATCACCGGCTCCACCATTTCCGCCAACGGCGGGCAGTATCTGGCGTAAGCCGTTAAACTCGGCCTAAGCTCGTGCCGTCGGCATTCGGACCTGGCTGTGGTCCGGATACCCTTTCATCCCACGGCGACGAACCCAGATAGACCTGATGAACCGCAGCCAGACCGAGACGATCCGATTCGACGGGACCAACGTCACCGCCGTCCTCGGCCCCACCAACACCGGCAAGACCTTTCTCGCCATCGAGCGGATGGTCGCGCACTCGTCCGGCGTCATCGGGCTGCCGTTGCGCCTCCTGGCGCGCGAGGTCTACCAGAAGGTTTGCGACCGGGTCGGCGTCAGCCAAGTGGCCCTGATCACCGGCGAGGAGAAGATCCGGCCGCCCAAGGCCCGCTTCCACATCTGCACGGTCGAGGCGATGCCCCGCAAGACCGACGCCGCCTTCGTCGCCATCGACGAGGTGCAGCTTGCCGCCGATCTCGAGCGCGGCCACGTCTTCACCGACCGCATCCTTCACTGCCGAGGCCGTGAGGAAACGCTGCTGCTCGGCGCCTCCACCATGCGCGGCGTCCTCGAGAAGCTCCTGAAGGGCGTTCAGACCGTCACCCGGCCGCGCATGTCGAACCTTGTCTATGCCGGCTCGAAGAAGACCACCCGGCTGCCGCGCCGCTCGGCCATCGTCGCCTTCTCGGCCGACGAGGTCTATGCCGTCGCCGAGCTGATCCGCCGCCAGCGCGGCGGCGCGGCGGTGGTGATGGGAGCGCTCTCGCCCCGCACCCGCAACGCCCAGGTCGAGCTCTACCAGTCCGGCGACGTCGACTTTCTCGTGGCCACCGACGCCATCGGCATGGGCCTCAACCTCGACGTCGACCACGTCGCCTTCGCGCAGGATTGGAAGTTCGACGGTTTCCAGTACCGCCAGCTGACGCCCGCCGAGCTCGGCCAGATCGCCGGACGCGCGGGGCGCCATCTCCGCGACGGGACGTTCGGCGTCACGGGCCGCGTCGATCCGTTCCCGCAGGAGCTGGTCGAATCACTGGAATCGCATGCGTTTGCACCCGTCCGCGTGCTGCAGTGGCGCTCGCCGGACATGGATTTCCGCTCCATCGACGCGCTGAAGGCGAGCCTCGACCGGCTGCCGCCGGTGCCCGAACTCACCCGTTCGCTGCGCTCGGTCGACCAGGAGGCGCTGGAATTCCTGTCGCGATCACCGGAGATTGTCGACCGCGCGACCAACGCGAAAAGCGTCGAGTTGCTGTGGGAAGCCTGCAAGCTGCCGGACTACCGGCGCATCGCGCCGGCCCAGCACGCGGAGATTATCGCCAGCGTCTACCAGGACTTGGTCTCCAACGGCCACATCTCGGAAGACTACATGGCGACCCAGGTGATCCGGGCCGACCGGACCGAAGGCGACATCGACACGCTGTCGCGGCGGATCGCCGAAATCCGCACCTGGACCTATATTTCCCACCGGCCGGGTTGGCTTGCCGATCCGTCACACTGGCAGGAAAAGACACGTGCCATCGAGGACCGTCTGTCGGACGCCTTGCACGACAGGTTGACGAAACGCTTCGTAGACCGCAGGACAAGCGTCTTGATGAAGCGGCTGAGAGAGAACGCAGTCATGGAAGCTGAAATCGGCGGCGACGGCAAGGTGCTCGTGGAGGGCCACCATGTCGGCGAACTGCAGGGGTTCAGGTTCACGCCGGACGTCAAGGCCGATGGGCCGGACGCCAAGGCCGTGCGTGCCGCAGCCCAGAAAGCACTCGCCAGCGAGTTCGAAAACCGCGCGGAGCGTTTTGGCAATTCGCCGAACGGAGATCTTGCGCTGGGTTCCGACGCGCTGCTGCGCTGGCTCGGCGCGCCGGTCGCCTCGCTGACCCAAGGCGACGACCCGCTGCAGCCGCGCGTCGTGCTGCTGGCCGACGAGCAGCTGACCGGCCCGATGCGTGACAAGGTCGCCGCGCGTGCCGAGCGCTACGTGACCTATCAGGTCTCCACCGTGCTGAAGCCGCTGGTCGAGTTGAAGACCGCCGAGGGCCTCGAAGGCGCGGCGCGCGGCATCGCCTACCGGCTCTGCGAGAATTTCGGCCTTATCCAGCGCCGCGACGTCGCCGAAGAGGTTCGCGCGCTCGATCAGGATGCGCGCGCGGCGCTCCGCCGCTACGGCGTGCGCTTCGGCGCCTACCACATCTTCATTCCCGCGCTGGTGAAGCCGGCCCCGGCCAATCTTCTGACGCTGCTCTGGGCGATCGCCCATGACGGCCGCGACAAGCCGGGCTTCGGCGACGTCACTCACCTTCTGTCGACCGGGCGCACCTCGGCGCTGCCCAATCCCGAGTTCGATCCGGTCTTCTACGGACTGGCCGGCTACCGACTGCTCGGCCGCCGCGCCGTTCGCATCGACATCCTCGAGCGGCTCGCCGACCTGATCCGCCCGGCGCTGTCCTGGAAGCCCGGCAACGGCAAGCGTCCCGAGGGCGGCTATAACGGCGCCCAGTTCCTGGTGACGCCGGCGATGATGTCGATTCTCGGCGCCACCGCCGACGATATGGACGAGATCCTGCGCGGCCTCGGCTATCGCCCGCAGGGTGTCGACGCCAAGCAGGTCGAGGACGCGCTGGCGAAGTACGACATCGAGGCGATGACGCCCTCGCCGGCGGTGCAGCCGTCCGAGCCCGCTCCCGAAGCTGCTGCGGTAGGCGACAGCACGCCGCCGGGCGAAGCCGTCACACCGGCGCCGTTCGAGGCCGACCGCATGCCGGCCCCGATCGCGGCGGAAACCGCGTCTGCCGAGGATGCCGAGATCGGCGAAGGCGACGACGTCGTCACTAGCATTGCCATCGCCAACGAGGACGAGAACGAGACGCCCGCCGAGTTCGCTGAAGGCGAGGCGGTCATCCTGCAGCGCGACGAGAACGCCGCGATGACGGCGGAAAGCGATACCGCCACCGCCGAGGACGTCGCCGGTGACGCCACCGCCGCGAACGGCGATCCGCTGCCGCTTGACGTCGTGTTCGGCGAGGCGGAGGCGCCGCGGCCGGACGAGGCTGACGGAGTCGGCGGGACTGGCGAAGCCGGCGAAGCCGGCGAGACTGGCGAGACTGGCGAGACTGGCGAGGCCGAGGGCGTCGCTGATGACGCCGATACGGTCGAGATCCGCCACATCGCACCTGCCAGCGCTAACGAAACGTCCGACGTGGCTTCTACCGAGGATCGCCCTGCTGCCGAAAAGACGGCGGATGCGCCGAAGGCGTCCGAGGGCAAGGCCGAGGAGCCGAAGCTCGTGCAGGTCTGGCGTCCTCAGCGCCAAGAAGCGCGCGGCGGCCCGCGCGACAACGCCCGTTCGGGCCGCAACCGTCCGAACCGCGACGGTCAGGCGCGCACCGCCGCGACTGGCGACGGCGCGGCGACGGGTGATGCCGTCGCGGCACCGTCCGGAGAACGTGGCCCCCGGCCAGGCCGCAACGATGGCCAGAGCCGCTCGCAGCGGTTCGCCAAGGCCGGCGAGGCGGCAGGCAATGCCCGTCCGCCGCGCAGCGGTGGCAAGCCAGGCGAGGGCCGCAACGAGCGCAACGACCGACCCGGTCGCGACCAGCGGAGCGACAGCAAGCCGGCCCCCCGCTTCGACAAGGCCCCTGCCCCGCCTGCCAAGCTCGATCCCGACTCGCCCTTCGCCAAGCTCGCCGCTTTGCGTGACAAGTTGGGAAAGTAAGGCCGCGTGCCGGGCACGGAACAGCGGATCGACAAGTGGCTGTTCTTCGCGCGCGTCTGCAAATCCCGCAGCTTGGCGCAAAAACTCACGCAGTCCGGCGCCGTCCGGATCAACCGTGAGAAGACCACGAGCGCTGCCAAGCTCGTTCGTCCTGGCGATGTGCTCACTGTCAGCCTCGGGGGCGGCGTCAAGGTTCTGAAGATCCTCGATCCCGGCGAGCGCCGGGGCCCGGCACCGGAAGCTCAGACGCTCTACGAGGATCTGACGCCGCCACCGGTGAAGCCGGAGACTGCAGCCGAGGCCGCCGCAGCGATCGGCTATCAGCCAAGCGACCGGCCACCGAACAAGCGCGAACGCCGGGCGCTCGATCGTCTCCAATGGAACGACGGCGACTGACGGGGCTGGCGCGCCGCGGGGATTCGGCAGACGGTGACGGAAAAAAGCGTTCCGGTCTGCGGCCTGCCCGCGACATGCTTTACCCTTGCCAGTCTGATGCCGAGCCGCTACGTCCCGGGATCAGAACGACACCAGCCTCAGCGAGCGCTGCGCCGTTCGCTTCATCCCATTCGCGTCGCGCCGGTCGGGGCCGCTCGAAGATCGCCGAGGATCCGTTATGACCTATGTCGTGACCGACAACTGCATCAAGTGCAAGTTCATGGACTGCGTCGAAGTCTGTCCGGTGGACTGCTTCTACGAGGGCGACAACATGCTCGTCATTCATCCGGACGAGTGCATCGATTGCGGCGTCTGCGAGCCGGAATGCCCGGCCGAGGCGATCAAGCCGGATACCGAACCGGGTCTCGACAAGTGGCTGAAGGTCAACGCCGAGTACGCCGAGCAGTGGCCGAACATCACCATCAAGCGTGACGCGCCGGCTGATGCCGCTGAATTCGACGGGCAGACGGGCAAGTTCGAAAAATATTTCTCGCCGGAGCGCGGCCAAGGCGACTGACAAGCGCTTGCCCTTCTTGATGGATTTCCGCTAAGCGACGCCCCCGAAGCGGCGTCGCTAAGCTGGACCCGGGACGGCGTAAGGCGTAGCCTAATCCCGACTATTTTAATTGCCAGCTATGCAACGGACGTGGCGCGGGTGCGAGCGGATTGTTCTGTCCCCTGCCCAGCCTTGAATTTTGGCGCGCAATAGGGTAGTATTCTCGCAACAGTCGAGCGAAAACCTGCATCCAGGTCGATCTCCCGCTCTTGGTAGTTCCGGAAGGACGCTTTCATCCCAGTTTCGGTCATGACGCCCCGTCTTGCGATGGGCCGCCGTTCCCTGACTGGAATGCCGCCGTCGACGGTCTGCTGCTGTTGCTTTCCGCCTTGGAGAGCGCGTCGAAATCGGCGGTGCTTCGCACCGTCATTGTGTTAGCGGCTGTCGTGGCCGGGCACAACAGGGAGTTTTGAAAGCGTATGACCATCCCGAAGAAGACCTCCCAGCGCCAAGGTTTCAAGACAGGCGAGAGCATCGTTTATCCCGCGCACGGCGTCGGTCAGATCGTCGCGATCGAAGAGCAGTTCGTTGCCGGCATGACGCTGGAACTGTTCGTGATCGACTTCGAGAAGGACAAGATGCGCCTGAAGGTACCGGTCGCCAAGGCCGAAGCCGTTGGCATGCGCAAGCTCTCCGAGACCGATTTCGTCGAGCGCGCGCTGAAGGTCGTACAGGGCCGGGCCCGGGTCAAGAAGACCATGTGGAGCCGCCGTGCGCAGGAATACGACGCGAAGATCAACTCCGGCGACCTGATCCAGATCGCCGAGGTCGTTCGTGATCTCTACCGCGCCGATAGCCAGCCGGAGCAGTCCTATTCCGAGCGCCAGCTCTACGAGGCCGCCCTCGGCCGGATGGCACGCGAGCTCGCGGCAGTGAACGAGGTCTCCGAGACCGAGGCCGTGCAGCTGATCGAAGTGAACCTCAACAAGGGCCCGAAGCGCACCGCCAAGGCCGATGAGGAGACGGAAGCCGACGCGGACGCCGACACCGAAGAGGCGGCGGTCGAAGTGCAGGCCGCCTGATCCGGCAATCGCTGGCTCAGGCTGGTAAAGACCTCCTGTCAAAACCGGCTGCGACCCCGTCGTGGCCGGTTTTTCTTTGACCGGATCGCTTCATGCGATTGCAAGACGCTTGCGGCGGGGCCTCCCCAGGCCGGGGCCTCCACTCTCCCGCTGGGCAGTCTCCCTTGTCGAAGCCGAAGACGGCGCTACCTCAACTCTTAAAGTTTAACCTTTCAGGAACGTTTGCTGCCGCGTGCCGTTTGAAGATGGCTCGGTGCGCGGAACTTCTGTCGGCCGCCTCTCCGGGCCCAAGCGCATTTGCTACTGGAGGGTAATCCCATGAAGTCCCAGTCCGCAGGCCGTACGATGATCCGGGCCGCCATGGCAGCGCCCTACCTCCTGCGCGAGGAGGAATACGAGCTCGCCGTGAAGTGGAAAGAGCACAGCGACCAGGATGCACTTCACAAGATCACATCGGCCCATATGCGGCTGGTGATCTCGATGGCGTCGAAGTTCCGACATTTCGGCCTGTCGATGAACGATCTCATTCAGGAGGGGCATGTCGGTCTGCTCGAGGCAGCCGCGCGTTTCGAGCCGGAGCGCGAGGTGCGTTTCTCCACCTACGCCACCTGGTGGATCCGCGCCTCGATCCAAGACTACATCCTCAGGAACTGGTCGATCGTCCGCGGCGGCACGTCCTCGGCTCAGAAGGCGCTGTTCTTCAATCTGCGCCGTCTACGGGCCCGTCTCAGCCAAGGCTCCGAGAGCCTGACCGGGACCGCGATGTACCGCGAAATCGCGACCGCGCTGAAGGTCTCCGAAAGCGACGTCGCGCTGATGGACTCGCGTCTTTCCGGGCCGGACTCCTCGCTCAACGCGCCGCTGATGGAAGACGATTCCGGCAGTTCCGACCGTCAGGATTTCCTGGTCGCGAAGGAGCCGTTGCCGGACGAGATGGTTTCGACGTCGATCGACGACGAGCGCCGCGTGACGTGGCTGAAGAGCGCGCTCGATGTTCTCAGCGAGCGCGAGCTGAAGATCATCCGCGAGCGTCGCCTGCAGGACGATGGTGCAACGCTGGAAGCACTCGGCACCAAGCTCGGCATCTCCAAGGAACGCGTCCGTCAGATCGAGACGCGCGCACTGGAAAAGCTCAGGACCGCCCTCCTGCAGACCAATCCGGATCAGGCAGCCTACGTCAGCTGATCGACCAGAATTACCGCCCAGTTCGATGAAGAAACGGCCGCCGCAAGGCGGCCTTTTCTTATCCGATCAGGCGGCCGCGTTCACGCCGCAGCATTTCTTGTACTTGCGGCCCGAGCCGCAGGGACAGGGATCGTTCCGCCCGATCTTCACGACCTGAACCGGCCTCTGGACTGGATCGGGCCGGAAAGCCATCCGCCAGTCGAACAGTGTCTCCGTCCAGACGGCGAGTAGGTCCGGTGCCTCCGCAACCAGAGCTGCATCCGCTTCGGACAGCGGCGCCTCGAGGTCAGGTCGCATGGCCAGGCGGGCCAGCGACAGCATGCCGTTGAAGGCCTCGATGGCTTTCTCGTCTCCGGTACCGGTGATCGCGCCCCAGCTGTCCATCCGGACCTGCATCGCCTCGGCAAAGCCGGTCACCCATGGCTCCCAGATGACGTCGTCGGTCTCGTCCTCGAGATAGAAGACCGGCGCATATTCCTCTTCGGCGGCACGAAGGCCGAGCGAGGTCAGCCGATAATGCTCGAGTATCCGCCGGGACAAGGCATCCGCGCTGGCATCCGACACCAGCTGCGTGGTGCCATCGTCGGCGACGTCGCGCCAGAGCAGGCCAAGCCATTCCTCCGGAGGGATCTCGACGGGACAGACGAGAATGCCCGCGATGAAGCCGTCGATCTCGCCGAGCGTCATCGCATCGCTTTCCTCGGGCAGCGCCTTGAGCGCGTCCTCAAGGGCTTCCAGTCGGCGCGGAAGTGTTTCCATCGCTCGTGTCTCCGGCGCTGATGGGTGGATCTGGAACGAGGCCGAAGGCTGGCCTACTCGGCGATGATCTTGTATTTCGCCCCGGCCTTCACTGCATCGGTCGGCTCGAAGTCGTTCAGCAGCCGGAACATGTCCGGCTTGCGGTCGATGCCGTCCATCCGGTTCGACAGCGAATCCACCGTGTCGCCGGCGCGGGCCGTGACGATGCGGATGCGCAGCGGCTTCAGCTGGGTCTTCTCCGCCTCGGTCAGCAGGCGAAACGACCCGGCGACGCCGGCCGCAATCTGCCCGACGCTGGCGTCCGAGGCGGTCGGCAGCGCGGTGAGGAAGCGATAGACCTGCCCCTCGACGCGGATGACCGTGACGTCGAAGACGTATTCGCCACCGGAAGCCCGGGCCGAAACCGCCTCGAGATTGCCGATCCGCTCCTGCTTGATGCTCGACGGGTCGAGCCCGCCGATCCAGCCGCTGGTGATGTAGTCGGTGAGGCTCGAGGACCGCGGCAGCGCGACGCCGTCGAAGCGGATGGCGGTGTCGCCGGGGCCGGTCGCCAGCACCGCCTCGGCGGTGTTGTCGATGACGAAGCCGTTCGGCACGGCAAAGGTGATGCCGAGGCCCGGATGGTAGAACTGCCGCCCGCGCACATAGCCCTCGACGGCCGAGTCGCCGAACAGCATGCCCTCGATGCCGGCAAGGTAGCGATCGCGGTCGATCGATCCGGTGCCCGGCGGACCGAACTCGCGGGCATGCCGGTCCGCCAGCTCCATGCGCTGCGGCGCTGCCGGGTGGGTGGCGAGGAAGTCGAGATTGGGGTTCTCGGCCTGGAACGCATTGCGGAAGTGCGAGTAGGAATCCATCGCCTTCAGGAAGCGCTCGGCGGCATAGGCGTCGTAGCCCGCACGGCCGGTCTGCTTGATGCCGATGGCGTCGGCCTCGAGTTCCTGGTTGCGCGAGAAGCTGGCGAGGTTGAGCCGGCCCCGCGCGAGCGCCGCCCGCCCGGCCGAATCGCTTTCGAGCACTTCCGAGACGACGCGCCCGGCGAGCTCAGCTGCCGCCTCGCGGCGCTGGCGCTCGATGCCGTGGTTCAGCGTGACGTGGCCCATCTCGTGCGCCAGAACCGCGGCGACTTCCGCCGAATCGTTGGCGAGCGCGAGCAGGCCGCGGGTGACGTAGAGATAGCCGCCCGGCAGCGCGAAGGCGTTGACGTTGGGCGAGTTGAGGACCGTGATGCGGTAGGCGCGGTTCGGATCGTCGGTGACGGCACTGAGCCGTCCGACGATAGTCGCCAGGGTCTGCTCTAGCTCGGGGTCGGAATAGGCCCCGCCATAGGCCGCCAGGATTTTCGGGTGCTGCGAGCGACCGATCGACGCCTGCGGATCACCCTTCTGCAGGTTCTCGAAGGTCACAGGCTCGCGCGCCGGGCCCGGCAGATAGCCGGTCTGGGCCGGCGTCGCGCCGCTGGCGACATCCTCGAGGCTCTTGTTGATGCTCTGGCAGGCGCCGAGCAGCAGCGCGGCACCGAGGAGACCAGCCACACGAAGGCCTTGCCGAACCGCGAGCGGTCGGTTTGGGGCCCGTCCTGAGCTGAACACCTGCGCCGTCATTTCCTGCCTGATCCCCGATCTGTCCACATCCGCCGGCACCGTGCCGCGCCGAAACCGGACGGGTTGCGCACATGCTCTACGCGTACGGCAACGCAGTGCGAAAGAGCAAGCCGAGCACACGAAACGCATTTTTCGCCCGCACGGTGTTTCGAGAGCAAAACACATGGTGCCCTAACCAGTGAATCCGCCTGAAATGCGGTCCGGTCAGGCCGGCGGGCGACCGAGATAGGCCGAAAGCCCGGCATGGCCTTTGGCTGCGAGAATCTTCCCGGTCGCACCGATCGCCGCAATGCGGCCGTCCTCGAGGAAGGCCATCCGGTCGGCATGGTCCCGCGCATCCTCCGGCTGGTGGGTCACCATGACCACGCTGATCGGCCGCGGGCTGCGGCGGCGCAGATCCTGCAGCAGTTCCAGCATCTCGCGGCGCAGCGCGGGGCCGAGCGCCGCGAAGGGCTCGTCGAGCAGCAGCAGCGGCCGCTCCCGCAGGAAGGCCCGCGCCAGGGCGACCCGCTGGCGCTCGCCGCCCGACAGCTCCGCGGGGCGACGGTGCGCGAGGCCGGCAAGCCCGACCGCACCGAGCGATTCCTCGACCGACTGCCGCTCGGCCGCGGTGAGCCGGAGCGAGGGCGACAGGCCGAGCGCGACGTTCCGGAACACGTCGAGATGGGCAAACAGGTTGTTCTCCTGGAAGACGAAGCTCAGCGACCGGTCGCCCGGCGCATCGGCGGTGACGTCCCGTCCGGCGATCTCCACCCGGCCCGCATCCGGTGCGAGGAAGCCCGCGGCAAGATCCAGCAGCGTCGACTTGCCGGCGCCGCTCGGGCCGATGATCGCCAGCCACTCGCCGGTCTCGACCGCAAGGTCGAACGCCATGCGCCGGTCTTCGTATCGGTGGGTGACGCCGTCGAGGCGGAGCGCATGGGTCATGTCGACCTCCGGAAGCCACGCTCGGCAATCGCCATCAAGGTGAGGCTGAGCGCGCCGAGGATCAGCGCGATGCCGGCTGCATCGGTGCTGCGGTAGCTGCCCATGCGCTGGTGCAGGAGCAGCGGCAAGGTGACGAAATCCTGGTTGCCGAAGAGGGCGGCAACGCCGAGATCGCCGAGCGAAAGCGCCAGCGCAAAGGCGAAGCCGAGACCGAGGGCGCCCCGCACCGCCGGCCACTCGACATATCGCCACCGCGACCAGCCGGTCATCGCGAGACTGGCCGCGAGGCGGTCGTGCCGCGCCGCCGACGACGCGAGCGCCGGCCCGGCAATCCGCATGACGAAGGGCATGGCCATCACCGCATTGGTCAGCACCACCATCACCGGCGCCAGGGCGAAGACGTCGGTCGCCTGCCGCAGCACCAGGAACCAGCCGGCACCGAGCACGATCGGCGGGATCACCAGCACCAGGCTGCCGGACAGGTCGAACACGCCCCGCAGCGATCGCAGCGGTCCCTTCTCGTGGGTGAGGCTCGATGCGCCGAACAGCAGCGCCAGCGACAGGACGAGGCTGAGCGTCGCCGCGGCAAACCCGACGGCAAGGCTCGTCGCCAGCGCGCGCTGCAGCAGCGGCTCGCCGGCAAGGCGGAAGAGATCGGCGCCAAGGCCCTTGACCAGCAGGGCGATGAACGGCGCAGCGATGAAGCCGAGGCCGAGGAGAATGACCAGGATGCCGGCAGCGCGCTGCAGAGCCGTCTGCCGGTCGAAGCGGACCGCCTTGCGGCCGAGCGTCACGCCGGCGTCGAGATGTCCGCCGAGGCGCAGCACCGCGGCGAGCACGAGGCCGGTCAGCGTGATCTGCACGAGGGCCAGGAGCACCGCGCGGCCGGGATCGAAATCATAGCGCAGCGACTGGAAGATCGCGACCTCGAGCGTCGTGCCGCCCGGCCCTCCTCCCAGCACCAGCACCAGGGTAAAGCTCGTGATGCAGAGCATGAAGACAAGGCTCGCCGCCCCCGGCAGCGCCGCGCGCACCGCCGGCCATTCGACCAGCCTGAACACCGCCATCGGTCCGAGCGACAGCTGCCCCGCGAGCTTCCAGCTCTCGGCCGGCACGCCGTCGAGCGCGGCGAAGATCAGCCGCGCCGCCAGCGGCAGGTTGAAGAAGACGTGGGCGAGGAGGATGCCGGAGAGGCCGTAGACGTCGAGACGCTGCTGCCCGATCGCGGCGAGCCCGTCCGACACCACGCCGCCCCTGCCCCAGACCGCGATGATGCCGAGCGCGCCGACCAGCACCGGCAGCGCCTGCGGCAGCAGGAACAGCCGCAGCACCAGCGCCCGCCCGGGAAAACGGAAGCGGTGAAGGGCGATCGCCAGCGGCACCGCCCCGGCAACCGACAGGGCCGCCGACAGCAGCGCCTGCTGCAAGGTGAAGAGGACGACGCCCTGCAGATAGCCGTCGCGCGCCAGCGCCGGCACGTCCGGAAAGGCGCCGGCAAAACCGAGCAGAGCAGCGAACGGGCCGGCGACGAAGAGCGCGAGGAAGCCTAGGCCGGCGAGGCCTGCGGCAAGCTTCCCGTGCCGGTTGGCGGCAAGCTTCCCGCGCCGTCCGGCGGCAAGGCCCGGGCTCAGCGGCCGATCGCCTTCAGCCACTCGTCGGTCCAGGCCTTGCGGTTGGCCGCGACGTCCTCCGCCGGCACCGCGAGCGGCCGTGCCGGCTGCACCAGTCTCGCAAACTCCGGCGGCAGCGGCTTCGACGGCGCGATCACCGGCAGCGACCAGTTGGTGGTGGGGATCACGTCCTGGAAGGCGGGGGTGAGGATGAAGTCGAGGAAGGCTTTCGCCAGTTCCGGCTGCTTCGAACCCTTCAGCCGGCCGGCCAGCTCCACCTGCAGATAGTGGCCTTCGGCAAAGCTCGCCGCCTGGTAGCGCTCCACCTTCTCCTCGATCATGTGGTAGGCCGGCGACGTCGTATAGCTGAGGACGATCGGCGCCTCGCCCTGCGTGAACAGGCCATAGGCCTCGCTCCAGCCGGGCGTCACGGTCAGGATCCGCTTCGACAGCGTCTGCCATTTCGCCGCGGCGCCCTCGCCATAGACCGCCTTCATCCAGAGCAGCAGGCCGAGGCCCGGCGTCGAGGTGCGGGCATCCTCGATGACGATCTTCTCGTCAGGGTCGCCGTTGATGAGGTCGTCGAAACTCTTCGGCGGGTTCTTCACCGTCTCGGTATCGTAGATGAAGGCGAGGTAGCTGTAGTCGAACGGCACGAACACCTTGTCGTCGAAGCCGCCCGGCACCGTCAGCGCGGCGAGATCGACGCCGCTGTCGGCGAAGAGACCGGTCGCCTTCATCTCCGGCACCATTTCGGCGGTCATGCCGAGCGCGACGTCGGCCTTGGTGCCCGCACCCTCGAGCTTCAGCCGGTTGAGGATCTCGACGCCGTCGCCAAGCCCGACCCATTGCAGGTCGCAGCCGCAGGTCTTCTCGAAGGCCGCCTCGATCTTCGGGCCCGGACCCCATTCCGGGAAGAAGCTCTCATAGGTGTAGACGGTGAGCACCGGCTTGGCGTCCGCGGCAAGGGCCGGCAGAGCGGAGGCGGCGACAAGCGCCAGCATGGAGGCGAGGGAGGCAAGACGCACGGCGTTTCCTTCGACAGGGCGGCCGTCTCGCGGATCGACTGGGTGCGCTTCCGCGCGTTGCGCGGACGCCCTCATCCCTCCGCCGGTACGAGCCGGATCAGGTTCGGCGGGTTGGCGAAAAGCCTCTCAGCCCGAAGGCACCCCGTGTGAGCGAGGCCAGCATAGCCGGCTCTGCGGCCAAGGCAAGATGCCGGCGACGCTGCAGGTCATCCGGCGCCGAAAAGACGCAGCCGCACCTGGCAGCCGCAGTCTTTTCGGCGCCACGGGGCCGGCGCTGCGGCACCGCACGCCAGGGCGCGTCGCCGCCAGTGATCGATGCCTGGCGATCGACGGTTGCCCCTCCGCTCGCCGGCCGCTACAGCCGCGGGCATGAGCCGCTTCACCATCCTTCTCGCGGGCCCGATCCGGCCGACCGGAGACCTCTGCCGCGCCGTTGCGGCGACGCGCATCATCGCCGCCGACCGCGGCATGATGCATGCTGCGGCGCTCGGTGTCGTGCCGGAGCTCTGGGTCGGCGACTTCGATTCGGTCGATCCGGCGCTCAATGCCCGCCATGCCGAGACCCCGCGCGAGACCTTTCCGCGCGACAAGGACCGGACCGACGGCGAACTGGCGATCGACACCGCCATCGCGCGCGGCGCCACCGACCTCCTGCTGGTCGGCGCCTGCGGCGGCCCGAGGACCGACCACGCCTTCATGCACCTGGTGCTGGCGCTGCGCTATGCCGCGCGCGGGCTCGGCGTGACGCTCGCCGACGGCAACGAGACCGCCGTGCCGCTCGCCCCCGGCGCGCAAGAGTTCGACCTCGCGCCCGGCACCACCTTCTCCATCCTCAAATTCTCCGATCTCGCCGGCCTGACCATCGAAGGCGCGCGCTGGCCGCTGGAGAACGTCGCCGTGCCGTTCCACTCGATCCTCACCCAGTCGAACGAGGCGGCGGGCCCGGTGACGGTCACGCTTGGGAGCGGAACCGCGGTCATGCTGGTGCAAGCCCCCGGCGGCGACGCCCGCCCCGCCACCGAGCGCATCTAGCCGGCCAAAAACCCCGGAACACGACCCGTCGCCCGATACCACTGATGGGGCTTGGCCCCGACGCCCTTTTTCGACTAGGGTGCGCCTGAATGGTCCCGTAGCTCAGCAGGATAGAGCATCAGATTCCTAATCTGAGGGTCACTGGTTCAAATCCAGTCGGGATCACCAACCAACTCCCGATATAAGCGTCGCAGCACGGCTTCACGCCGTCCTTACCGCCGCATCGCCGGCACCCGCCGATAACCCGCCCCCCCCTGAACTTCACTTCCCCGAAGCGTGACCGGCCGTGAGGCAACACGAGGGGGTCGCTTTCGTTGATCGTTCATGCCGCCTCTTAGAATGGCTCCAGGTTCGTGATCCCCGTTGGGGTGAACGAGCCAGGGACACATTGGGCGGCACAGCATTTGGATGATCACGGATTGGACGTATGATGCAGAAATCCTGCAGCTTTGAACTGAACCGCCGCGAAGTGATGGCGGGAACGGCGGCGACGGCGGCGGTGAGCGCGTTGCCCGCCAGCGCCCGCGCCGACGAGACGGCAGCGGCGGGCGTGCCGGTGGTGTCCAAAATTTCCTTCACGGTCAACGGCGAGGCGCGATCGCTCGACCTCGATCTGCGGACGACGCTGCTGGACGCACTGCGCGAGCATCTGCACCTGACCGGGACGAAGAAAGGCTGCGACCACGGCCAGTGCGGCGCCTGCACGGTGATCGTCGAGGGCAGGCGGATGAATTCCTGCCTGTCGCTCGCCGTCATGCACGAGGGTGAGGAGATCACCACGATCGAGGGTCTCGGCCAGCCGGACAATCTGCACCCGATGCAGGCGGCTTTCGTCAAGCACGACGGCTACCAGTGCGGCTATTGCACGCCGGGCCAAATCTGCTCGGCGGTCAGCGTCATCGAGGAGGTGAAGGCCGGCATTCCGAGCCATGTCAGCGCCGATCTCAACGCCGCCCCGGAGATGACGGCTACCGAAATGCGCGAGCGCATGAGCGGCAATCTCTGCCGCTGCGGCGCCTATTCCAACATCGTCGACGCGATGACCGAGGTTGCGGGAGTGCCGGCATGAAATCCTTCACCTACGAGCGCGCCGCCTCGCCGCAAGCTGCCGCCGCCTCGGCGGCGAGGACACCCGGCGCTAAATTCATCGCCGGGGGCACCAACCTCCTCGACCTGATGAAGCTGCAGATCGAGACGCCGGCGCATCTGGTGGACGTCAATGGCCTCGGGCTCGACACGATCGAGGCGACGGCCGAGGGCGGCCTTCGGGTCGGAGCGCTCGTGCGCAACACCGATCTTGCCGCCGACGCCCGC
This sequence comes from Mesocryomonas fontinalis, assembly GCF_055730125.2. Classification (NCBI taxonomy): domain Bacteria; kingdom Pseudomonadati; phylum Pseudomonadota; class Alphaproteobacteria; order Hyphomicrobiales; family Aurantimonadaceae; genus Mesocryomonas; species Mesocryomonas fontinalis. The sequence goes on from NZ_JBUZWG020000004.1 coordinate 165,484, forward strand.
GTGCGCCGCGACTATGGCGTCCTGTCCCGCGCTCTGCTGGCGGGCGCCTCCGGCCAGCTGCGCAACCGCGCGACGACGGCCGGCAATCTCCTGCAGCGCACGCGCTGCCCGTATTTCTACGACACCGCCCAGCCCTGCAACAAGCGCCAGCCCGGCTCCGGCTGCTCGGCGCTCGAAGGCTTCTCGCGCCAGCTGGGCGTCGTCGGTGTCAGCGATGCCTGCATCGCCACCAACCCGAGCGACATGAACGTCGCGCTGCGGGTGCTCGACGCCGTGGTGGAGACAGTCAGACCCGACGGCGCGGAGCGCCAGATCCCGATGGCCGACTTCCACCGCCTGCCCGGCGATACGCCGGAGGTCGAGACCGTCCTCCAGCCCGGCGAACTCATCACCGCGGTGACGCTGCCGGCGCCGATCGGTGGCACGCAGGTCTACCGCAAGGTACGTGACCGCGCCTCCTACGCCTTCGCCCTCATCTCCGTCGCCGCCGTGGTGCAGCCGGATGGCAGCGGACGCGTCGCCGTCGGGGGCGTCGCGCCGAAACCCTGGCGGGTCGAAGCCGCCGAGGCCGAGATGTCACGCGGCACGAAGGCCGTCACCGAAAAGCTGCTGGCCGACGCCCGGCCGACCGAGGAGAACGCCTTCAAGCTGTCGCTGGTCGAGCGGACGCTCGGGGCCGTGCTCTCCGATGCGAGGAACTGAGCCATGAAGTTCGACACGCCTGCCACCACCAACCCGATCGACCGGATGAAGGTCGTCGGCCAGCCAATCGACCGGATCGACGGCCGTCACAAGACCACGGGCACCGCGCCCTATGCCTTCGAGCGCCATGACGCGATCGACAATCCCGCCTACGGCCACATCCTCGGGGCGACGATCGCCAAGGGGCGGATCACCGCGATGGATACGGCTGCCGCCCGCCGCGCACCCGGCGTGATCGCCATCGTCACGGCCGAAAACGCCGGCACGCTCGGCAAGGGCAAGATGAACATCGCCAAGCTGCTCGGCGGCCCGTCTGTCGACCACTACCATCAGGCGATCGCCATGGTGGTCGCCGAGACGTTCGAGCAGGCGCGGGCTGCCGCGCACCTCATCGATGTCACCTATGCCGAGGAGCAAGGCAGCTTCGATCTCGCCGCGGTTCACAAGGAGGGCGTCAAGCCGGAGGGCGAGGAGAAGGATCCCGACGCCAGCGTCGGCGATTTCGACGCGGCTTTCGCCGCCGCGGAGACCAAGCTGGAAGAGACCTACACCACGCCCGACCAGGCGCATGCGATGATCGAGCCGCATGCCTCGATGGCGGTCTGGGACGGCGACGACGTCACTGTCTGGACCTCGAACCAGATGATCGACTGGGCCGTCGGCGACATCGCGCTGACGCTCGGCGTCGACAAGGAGCGGGTGCGGGTGATCTCGCCCTTCATCGGCGGCGGCTTCGGCGGCAAGCTGTTCGTGCGGTCCGATGCCGTGTTGGCCGCCCTCGGCGCGAAGGCCGCCAAGCGTGCCGTCAAGGTCGCGCTGACCCGGCCGATGGTGTTCAACAACACCACGCACCGTCCGGCGACGATCCAGCGCATCCGCATCGGCGCTGGCCGCGACGGCAAGATCACGGCGATCGCCCACGAGGCCTGGTCGGGCAACCTGCCCGACGGCAAGCCCGAAATGGCGGCGGCGCAGACCCGGCTGCTCTATGCCGGCGCACACCGGCACATGCGCACGCGCCTGTCGCACCTGGATCTTCCCGAGGGCAACGCGATGCGGGCCCCGGGCGAGGCACCAGGCCTGATGGCGCTGGAGATCGCCATTGACGAGATGGCCGAGAAGCTCGGCATGGACCCGATCGACTTCCGCGCCCTCAACGACACGCAGGTCGACCCGGAGAACCCGGAGCGGCGGTTCTCGCAGCGCCAGCTCGTCGAGTGCCTGAGGACCGGTGCCGAGCGTTTCGGCTGGTCCAAGCGCAACCCGTCGCCGGGAGCGGTCCGCGACGGCCGCTGGCTGGTCGGTCATGGCGTTTCCGCCGGCTTCCGCGACAGCCCGGGCATGACCTCCGGGGCCCGCGTGCGGCTCGGACGGGACGGTGTCGTGACCGTCGAGACCGACATGACCGACATCGGCACCGGCAGCTACACCATCATCGCCCAGACAGCGGCGGAGATGATGGGCGTTTCGGTCGACCGGGTGGCGGTCAATCTCGGTGATTCGAGTTTTCCGGCTGCGGCAGGGTCCGGCGGACAGTGGGGTGCGAACTCGTCTACCGCTGGCGTCTACGCCGCTTGCGTCAAGTTGCGCGAGGCGGTGACGGCCAAGCTCGGTGTCGACGCAGCCGATGCGGTGTTCGAGGACGGGCGCGTCCGGTCGGGCGGCCGCGACATCGCCTTGACCGATGCCGCGCGGGACGGCGACATCGTCGCCGAGGACAAGATCGAGTTCGGCGATCTCGGCGAGAAATTCCAGCAGTCGACCTTCGCCGGCCATTTCGTCGAGCTCGGCGTCGATGTCGCCACGGCCGAGGTGCGGGTCCGCCGGATGCTGGCCGTCTGCGCCGCCGGCCGCATCCTCAACCCGAAAACCGCCCGCAGCCAGGTCATCGGCGCGATGACGATGGGCGTCGGTGGGGCGCTGATGGAGGAACTTGCCGTCGACACGCGCCGCGGTTTCTTCGTCAACCATGATCTCGCGGGCTACGAGGTGCCGGTGCACGCCGACATCCCGCACCAGGAGGTGATCTTCCTCGACGAGACCGACCCGACGACATCGCCGATGAAGGCGAAGGGCGTCGGCGAACTCGGCCTCTGCGGCGTCGGCGCGGCGATCGCCAACGCGATCTACAACGCCACGGGCGTCAGGGTGCGCGACTATCCCGTCACGCTCGACAAGCTGATCGACCGTTTGCCTGAGGTCGCTTAGTCGACGAGAAGACCTAGAGCTGAAGGATCGGGCGGCGCGGGGAAACCCGGTGCCGCCCGAACTGCGTCTGGCACGATGGGCGGAGCAGACCTGTCCCAGAATGACGCAGCGCACCATAGCCGGCAATCATCCTACTCTTGCGAAGCGCCGGAGTGCCTGCCATATCAAGAACGTTCGGGCATTTGCTGACCCGGAGAACTGGTGAGACGTTTTAAGGCCGCGGGTCTCCCCGTGGAAATGCTGCAGTAGTTCGAGCCGGGCCTTTGCTGGCTCCTCGATCTCCAGCGACATCAGCGACTTCGACCCTTTCGCCGACACGACGTAAACTTCCGACATCACCGGCGCCTTCCCTCGGGACGGCGTCACCTCCATCGGAAGCCGTGCGCCGACGCCCGCCTTCCGGATCGATCGGGACTTCGTCGATCGTCAGTGAAAAGGGTACTGTCATGAGCCAGACCGGCACCGTGAAATTCTTCAATTCCTCCAAGGGCTTCGGCTTCGTCACGCCGGATGGCGGCGCGAAGGACGTGTTCCTGCACGTGACCGCGCTCGAGCGCGCCGGCATGTCCTCGATCGAGGACGGCGCGAAGATCACCTTCGACGTCGAGCCCGATACCCGCGGCAAGGGCCCGAAGGCCGTCAACGTCCAGCGCGCCTGAGCCAAGCAGCAAACCCGCCGGACAAGTTCGGCGGGCGGTGCGGACAGATCAGAGGGCTCGCCGGAAGGCGGGCCCTTTCTGCGTCGTGGCACCGGCACGCGGTCGCATTTACGCAGGAAGGCATAGTATTCGGGCCGGCCGCACAGCCGAACCTCGCTCGCCCTCCCCGCCGTTATCGACCAGAATAGTTGTCCGGCAAAACAAATTCGAACGACGTCAGTATCACCGCGCGTTCATGGCCCTGCAAATTTGTAAATTTTGCAAACAAACATCCAGCTACAGTTGAGGAGGCTGGGCGCGAGGTCGGCCCAAAACTTTTACTTGCATTCATACCCCGTACCTTGCAAAAAAAGCAGGTTGGGGCAACTTCGTGAACACAGCGACTGAACGAATGTCGGGTCGGAGGCTTTAACCTCCGAGTAGGTGGCCGGGACGGGCGCCTGCGATGTATCGCTTCTCTTCCTTGCCGTTCGAGACTTGCCTGCGACAGCTGACGTGGCGCAGCGAACCGCCAAGGAACAGGGATTGGCAATGGCACAGACTGGCACCGTGAAGTTCTTCAATACCGAGAAAGGCTTCGGCTTCATCAAGCCCGACAATGGCGGGGCCGACATCTTCGTCCACATTTCCGCCGTCCAGGCCTCCGGCCTCAATGGCCTCGTCGAGAACCAGAAGGTCTCCTACGAGACCGAGCCGGACAAGCGCGGCAAGGGCCCGAAAGCGGTGAACCTCGAAGCCGCCGACTGAGGCGATCTTCGGCTCAGACGAGCGAACGCCGTCCTGCCCGAACGCCGACCATGGAAGGCAGGCCGGGAGGCTTTGGATCAGCCACGCAATCGCCTGGGTGCTGCGGCGGCCGGACGGCTTCGCTGCCTGGCATGCCGAAGGACACGCGGGACTGGCGGGACGGGCGGGGCGTCGCAGTCTAGCCTGCGGCGGCCTTGGCATATCCCCGCCAGAAATCGACGTTCGGGCCGGCACGATCGACGTCCGGCCGAACGCCTGCGGGGACACGCCGCCGCTGCGGTGTACGTTTCCAACGTCCGCGTTAGCGCATTTCCCCCAAGAACAGGCCCACCGCCCGCACTTTCCTGTGCTTGAAGTGCTCTGTGAACCATTCTGAAACGATTTCGTCTGGCACGCGGAATGCAGCACGTCACACATCACCCTTCAACGGGTTTCAATGTGGGACACAGCCATGCGCACCACCTGCCTCGCCCTTGCCGCCCTGACGCTCGCCAGCAGCGCCGCGGCTGCGGCCGAAAGGAGCTACGGCTTCATCGACATCGCCAGCAATGGCAGCGTTAGGGAGTCGCTTTCCTCTGCTCGGTCGGGCCGGGGCGTTGCGGTCTCCGGCCAAAGCCGTCACGACCGGGACGCGGAAAACGATCGGAACCGCTGGGATCGCCGCGAGGGCACCGCGCGCGCGGACCGACGTCTCGAGGCCCGCGGCTCCATCATCTATGTCGGCCGCGCCATCGATCCGGCCGATCGCCCCTACATCCCCTCGCTCGATGATGTCGCCTATGGCGGGTCGGGCACCTATGAATACGACTATGACCGCTCGTCCGGCTATGGTGGCTATGGCGACGGCGGCAGCGCTGCGGCGGCGCCGCGGTTTCCGTCGGGACCGAAGATCATCGACATCGAGACGGAGCGGCTCGACCGGCGCCCTGTCGGCGGCAACGGGATCGAGGTCATTTCGAAGGGCGGGCCGAAGATCATCCGCATCGCGCCCGGCTATTCCCGTTCCGGCCGGCGGGAGGCGAGCGCGGAGACCAAGTCCCAGACGCCTGCGACCGGCTATCTGCAGCCGTGGTCGGAGGCCTGGACGCGCTACTGCATCAACACCTTCGCCAGCTTCAACCCGGAACTCGGGACCTATCTCGACACCGCCGGCCGGAGCCGCTTCTGCACCGCCGGCGAATAGGCGCTTCATCCGTCACCGGCTGACGCGCAGGCTCGACAGCGAGTCGCCGATCTTGGCGAAGGCCGTCTGCAGATCGGCGCCGGTCGGCGAGTCAAAGAAGAAGGCCGGCTGGCTGGCGCAGGCTTTCAGCCGGTTCTCGATCGCCGTGCCGGGACTGCCGAGCGCGACGGTATAGAGCGTGATCCCGGCGTTCTTCATCGCCGTACAGACGGCGGTCATCTTGGTGTCGAGCGCAGCATCGCCAAGTGTGTCCACATTGTTGGAGGCGGTTCCAGAATCGTACGAGCTCGCGGATACGCCAAGCCGCTCGTCGTAGGTGCAGGTATAACGACCCCGAAAGAAGTCATAGGGGCAGGTCTTCACTCCGTAAGCAGCGTTGGTTCCGATCTCGTTCTTGCCGTCGGTCATGATGACGGCGGCTTTGCTCATTCCGGTCGAACCGTAATTCAACGGCAAAGTCGTCCCCATGGTACCGCCCCAAAGCCCCTGCCAGCGGGGTGACAGCATGTTCCAGCCCCAGACGGCCCCCCCGACGATCTGTGTTCCGCCACCAGGATCGAGATCGTCGATGGCCGCGATGAGGGTTGCCTTGGTCGACGTCAAAGGGGTGACCACTGCCGTCGCGCAGTTGGAATAAGTATAAGGCCGGTATTTCTCGACACCAGGCGGATCATCCGTGAGATCTCTCCCGTTGAAGCGCGCCTCTACGCAACCGCCCCAGCCTTTCGGGGCGTTCGTCAGCCACCCCGTTCTGGTCGTGCCGATATTGACCGACTGCGAGAACGGCACGACCCCGACGTAAAGCTTTTCGACGGTGGCTGAGTTGCCGAACAGGATGTTGATCAGCGATTTGGACGCAGTCTTCAGGCTGCCGATCTTGCCATCCGTCTTCATCGACCCCGTCACGTCGAGGATCAGCGCCACCTCCAGCCCTCCCATCGCCCGCGTCACGGTCGTGCTGGCACTGGTGCTCATCAGCTTGATGTTGAAAAGCTGCATGAAGCTGGTGGGGGCCGACGCGGTGGCGGTCACCGTCAGCGTCTCGGCGTTGTTGCTGACGACCGCAGTGATCGCGGCGATCTCCGCCCCGACATAGCCATCGAGGAAATTTGCCCGCGCGAACTTGCTGACCTGGCCAGGATAGTCGGTGGTGCTGAGCCGCGCGACCGCCGAGAGGCCCGCCGCATCGATCGACGCCTGCAGCTTGGAATGCATCAGCATCAGCCGCGCCCCGTCGACGGCGAAACCGGCGCTGCCGACGAGGACGAAGAGGGAGACGGCGATCAACGGCAGGACGCTGCCGACCCGATCGCGGCGGAGACGGTCCAGCGCCGCTAAACATCGTCGAAACGGAGAGAAGCGGATTACGGCCATGTCGACCTCTCAACAGCCCGAAACGGTGGTCAGGGCGCCGAGCCGCGGCCGGAAGACGGCGGTCTTGTAGACGATCCTGGTGTCGATCGGGATCAGGGTGAACATCGGGGTGTAGGTGTAGAAGACTTCGGCCACGATGACGTTGTCGTCGGCATCCAGCACCAGGCTGCCCGGCAGCGTCGCAACGCCCTTCAACTTGCCGACCCGGCTCGCCTGCGCCGTCGTGCCGCCGCCGCGGCATTGCCAGGCGACGGTCGGCGCGTCCGTTGTCTTGACCTTCACCGCCGAGGTCAGGACGACATAGCCCTTTGCCCCGAAGTCGGTCTGGTCCATGACCGCGGCGGACGCGCTGAGGATGTCGGCGATATCGGCTGAGGTCACCTTGTCGTAGCGGGCGACGGCATCGGCGACGGTCGATGCCATCTGCGCGGACTGGTAGTGGATCTTGATGAAACTCGCCAACTCGGTCGTCCCGATCAACAGGACAAGAAGTACGGGACTGGCCAGCGCGAGTTCGATCGCCGCGACGCCCCGCCGGTCGCCCAGCCTCCCGGCAAGCCGGCACACGCGCCGCCACACGGACGGGATGGTCGAGGCGCTCCGCATCAGTAGGGCTCGTTCTGGATCACCGCCGTCGCGGTGAGGATGATCGTGCCGGTGCTCGAGATCATCCGGCCGACCAGCGGGGTGAAGAACGACCAGGGATAGGTGACGGTGTAGATCACGATCTGGCTGGTGCCGCCGAGCCCATCCTTGCCGCGGTCGAGATCGTATTTCCCGTTGCCGTTGACGTCGGTGTAGCTCTCGCCGTCGTCGCGCTTGCCATTGCCGTTGACGTCGGTGAAAGGCTCGGGCTTGCCGATGTCGTCAAAGCCGCCATAGGCCTTGCTGGTGACCGTCAGCTTGCTGGGCGTCAGCAATGCCCCGGCCTCCTGCGTGATCTGCGCCAGCACCATGGCATCGCGGGTGGTGCTGGCGGCGACATAGCCCGTCCGCCCGAGCCGCGCCGCAGACGAGGTCGCGTTGCGCAACAGGATGTCTGCCGTAAAGCAGAGGCCGAGTTCCACCGTCCCGAGGATCAGAATGAAAAGCACCGGCGCAATCAGCGCGAACTCGATCGCCGTCGCAGCCCGCCGGTCGCCATTGGCGCGGCGCACAAGACTGCGCAGGGCGCAACGCTGCGCCCCTCCAGTATTCAGATCACGCCGTGAAGTGATGGCCATGCGGTGTCCGGCATTGTCCAGTAAAGGATAATCCTGGCCACCAATCTATCGAGCGCATGATTGAGACGGTCTTAAGTTCCAGGGCATGCTTAGCCGGCCAAAGATTAAAGCAAAATCTGGCCGCTCCGGAAAGATGCTCACCTGGAGCGCTCTCGAAATGTTGCGAGCGCGCGATTAGCGGAAAGCGGAGCATCAAAAGCCCCCCGGTGTCGGGGCAATCAACCGAGTGAAAAAATGTCACTCTAGGCGCGGAAAACAAAAGGGGCGGGGCGGCAGATGTCTTGCCGCCCCGCCCCTTTTCGTCAGTCTGCCGGTGTTGTCAGTCCGGCGAGAAGGCGACCAGGAGATCCTTGGCGTCGACCTGGTCGCCGAGCTTGACGTGGACGGCCTCGATCCGGCCGTCGCGGTCGGCGTGCAGTGCCGTCTCCATCTTCATCGCCTCGATCGACAGCAGCACGTCGCCGGCCTTCACCGTCTGGCCCGGGGAGACCGCGAGCGTCGAGATGACGCCCGGCATCGGCGCGCCGACATGGGCAGCATTGCCGGGCTCGGCCTTCGACTTCGCCGCCGCCGTGGCGCCGCGGGTGCGATCGGGCACCTTCACCCGGCGGGGCTGGCCGTTGAGCTCGAAGAACACGGTGCGCAGCCCCTTCTCGTTGGTCTCGCCGAAGCCGAGGCAGCGGATGACCAGCGTCTTGCCACGTTCGAGATCGACCAGCACCTCCTCCTCCTGCGCGATACCGTAGAAGTAGTTGGGCGTCGGCAGCCCCGAGACGGGACCGTAAAGCTCCTGCGTCGCGACGAAGTCGGTGAACACCTTCGGGTACATGAGGTAGGAGGCGAAGGCTTGGTCGCCGAGCGTCGTCTCGAGCTTCGCATCGATCTCGGCGCGCATGGCCGCAAGGTCCGCATCGGGGATCAGCGAGCCCGGCCGCTCCGTCACCGGCGCCTCGCCCTTCAGGATCTTCTTCTGCAAGGCCTCCGGCCATCCCCCGGCTGGCTGGCCGAGATCGCCGCGCATCATCGAGACCACGCTCTCGGGGAAAGCCAGTTCCTTGTCGGGATCCTCGACGTCGGCGACGGTGAGGTCCTGGCTCACCATCATCAGCGCCATGTCGCCGACCACCTTGGACGACGGCGTCACCTTGATGATGTCGCCGAACATCTGGTTGACGTCGGCATAGGTCTGGGCAACCGCGTGCCAGCGGGTCTCGAGGCCGAGCGAGCGCGCCTGCTCCTTGAGGTTGGTGAACTGGCCGCCCGGCATTTCATGCAGGTACACTTCGGAGGCGGGCCCCTTCAGATTGCTCTCGAACGCCGCATACTGGTTGCGCACCGCCTCCCAATAGAACGAAATGCGCCGGATCGCGTCGGCCGAGAGGCCGGTATCGCGCTCGCGCCCCGCCAGCGCCTCGACGATCGAGCCGAGGCAGGGCTGCGACGTCGCGCCGGACAGCGCGTCCATCGCCGCATCGATGGCGTCGACACCCGCATCGACGGCGGCGAGCACCGTCGCTGCCGAAATGCCCGAGGTGTCGTGCGTGTGGAAGTGGATGGGGATGCCCACCTCCTCCTTCAGCGCCTTGAACAGGACGCGCGCGCCGGCGGGCTTTAACAGGCCGGCCATGTCCTTGACGCCGAGGATGTGGGCGCCCGCCGCCTCCATCTCCTTGGCGAGGCCGACATAGTATTTAAGGTCGTATTTCGGCCGCGCCGAGTTGAGGAGATCGGCGGTGTAGCAGATCGCCCCCTCGCAAAGCATGTCCGCCTCGCGGACGGCGTCGATCGAGACGCGCATGTTCTCGATCCAGTTCAGGCAGTCGAACACCCGGAACAGGTCGACGCCGCCCTTCGCGGCTTCCGCGACGAAGGTTTTCACCACATTGTCGGGATAGTTGGTGTAGCCGACGCCGTTGGAGCCGCGCAGCAGCATTTGCAACAGGATGTTCGGCGCCCGTTCACGCACCAGGGCCAGCCGCTCCCACGGATCCTCGGTCAGGAACCGCATGGCGACGTCGAAGGTCGCGCCGCCCCAGCACTCCAGCGACAGCAGCTGTGGCAGGCCGCGGGCGTAGGATTCGGCGATGGCGGCGATGTCGTGCGTGCGCACCCGCGTCGCCAGCAGCGACTGGTGGCCGTCGCGCATCGTCGTGTCGGTGACCAGCACCTGTTTCTGGGCGAGCATCCAGTCGGCAAAGCCCTTGGGCCCGAGGGCGGTCAGCTTCTGCTTGGTGCCCTCGACCAGCTCCTCGCGGAACACCGGAACGCGCGGCAGCGCGTGGTCGGCGCTGGGCTTTGGCCGGCCGCGGGTCTCGGGGTGGCCGTTGACGGTGACGTCGGCCAGATAGGTCAGGAGCTTGGTCGCGCGGTCGCGCCGCTTCACCTGGCTGAACAGCTCCGGCGTCGTGTCGATGAAGCGCGTGGTGTAGCTGTTGTCGTGGAATTTTTCGTGCGTGATGATCGCCTCGAGGAAGGTGAGGTTGGTCGCCACGCCGCGGATGCGGAACTCGCGCAGCGCCCGGTGCATGCGGGCGATCGCCTCGCCCGGCGACGGCGCCCAGGCGGTCACCTTCTCCAGCAGCGGATCGTAGAAGCGCGTAATCACCGCGCCGGAATAGGCGGTGCCGCCGTCGAGCCGGATGCCGAAGCCGGTGGCGCCGCGATAGGCGGTGATGCGGCCGTAGTCCGGAATGAAGTTGTGCTCGGGATCCTCGGTGGTGATCCGGCACTGCAGCGCGTGGCCGTTGAGCTTGATGTCCTCCTGCCGCGGCACGCCGGACTCCGGGCTGCCGATGGCGTGACCGTCGAGGATGTGGATCTGCGCCTTGACGATGTCGATGCCGGTGACGACCTCGGTCACCGTGTGCTCGACCTGGATGCGCGGGTTGACCTCGATGAAGTAGAACTTGCCGGTATCGGCATCCATCAGGAACTCGACGGTGCCGGCGCCGACATAAGCGGTCGCCTCGGCGAGCTTGCGCGCATAGCCGGCGAGCTCCCGGCGCTGGGTGTCGTCGAGATAGGGCGCAGGGGCGCGCTCGACGACCTTCTGGTTGCGGCGCTGGATCGAGCAGTCGCGCTCGAACAGGTCGACGACGTTGCCATGGGTATCGCCGAGGATCTGCACTTCGACATGCCGGGCGCGCTCGACCAGCTTCTCGAGATAGACCTCGTCCTTGCCGAAGGCGGCCTTCGCCTCGCGCTTACCCTCGATCACCTCGCGCTCGAGGTCCTTCTCCTCGCGCACGGCCCGCATGCCGCGCCCGCCGCCGCCCCAGGACGCCTTCAGCATGACGGGATAGCCGATCTCGCGCGCCATGCGCCGGACCTCGTCCATGTCGTCCGGCAGCGGTTCGGTCGCGGGCACCACCGGCACGCCAACTTCGACCGCCAGGTTGCGCGCCGCCACCTTGTTGCCGAGCCGGCGCATCGTGTCGCCGGTCGGGCCGATGAAGACGAGCCCCGCCTCATGGCAGGCATCGACGAATTCCGGGCTCTCCGAGAGCAGGCCGTAGCCGGGATGGATCGCGTCGGCACCGGAGAGTTTCGCGACGCGGATCACCTCCTCGATCGACAGGTAGGATTCGATCGGCCCGAGATCCCGCGCCAGATGCGGCCCGCGGCCGACCTGATAGCTCTCGTCCGCCTTGAACCGGTGCAGCGCCAGCTTGTCCTCCTCGGCCCAGATCGCCACCGTCTTGAGCCCGAGCTCGTTGGCGGCGCGAAACACGCGGATCGCGATTTCGGAACGGTTGGCGACGAGAATCTTGGCGATGGACAAATCAGGCTCTCCCTCAGCGCGCCGCCAGGCTAATACCCATCCGGTCGCAACGCCCGAGATTGCGTCGGCGGCGGCGCTTTCGCAAGCGCGAAGAGAGAACTGGGATACGAGTTTTCCGGCAAGCGCGAATGCTGCGGTACGAGGCTGTCGTCAGCGCGGAAAGCCGGCCTCCTGCGATTGCGCAGCGCAACGCCTCGCTTTGCCGATGGATGGCGAAATCTGCATGATCGACCTAGGATCGCACGTGCCTCGAATGAGGCCATTCCGGGATTCGCCCATGCCGAAACCGCAGCGAAAGATTTCGCCCCGCACGCTCGCTTTTTCCAGCGGCGCCTTTCTGCTAGCGCTCGCCGCCGCGGCCTTCGCGGTGCGCGTTCCGCCGGGCGAGACACCCTATCTGAAGATCGCCGGCGCGGGCTTCATATTCAACTACCGAATCGCGGACGCTTACTACGGGTTTACGGCCTGGGTGATGAAGCCGGTTAAGAACGCCTCGGTGATCGAGGCGATCTTCGAGGATCCAGCGGGCGGCGATCCCCTGGTGGTCAAGGCCAAGCTCTGGCCGAAGACGCGGCAATATGGTCTGCGCACGCCGTCTCTCCACGGCATCGAGACCGGCAAGCCCTATCATGTGACCGTCAGGCTGCTGCAGCAAGGCGATGACGCCGTGCTGTTCGAGGATGCGTTCGCCGTCGTTTCCGACGTCAGTTCGGCGGATATGCCTTCCAAACCACTGACCATCGGGCCGGGCTACACGCGCAACCTCGCTCTGCCGAATGCCGGCGGCTAAAGGTCAGACCGGCAGGGTCCGCCCCTCGGCGTCCGAAACGAAGCACAAGTCGAGCAGCTTCTGCACATCGACAGCCCGGCGAAAACTCGGCTCGCCGTTCTCGCCCGACAACAGCGCAAGCACGAAACGCTCGGCATTGGTCGGCGTTATCGGGCAGTCCACCGCCCGCCAGGTCTGCGTCTCGATATCGGGGCCAAGGCAGGCCTCGAGCCGCGAGGCCTCGTGGTTCGCCCAGATCCTCAGCGCACCCCGCTCGCCATGAATGGTGAGGTCGAGATCATTCAGCTTGCCCGTCGCAAAGCGGGTCATGTGGACGACGCCGAGTGCGCCGTTCGACATCTCCGCCGTCATCGCGACGCTGTCGTTGACGTCGAGCCCGTAGGCGCCGATCGCGCCGCCCTTGTCGAAGGTCTTCATGCGGGCGGAGAGGCTGGCGACGTCGAGGCCGGTGCCGAAGGTCAGAAAGTCGAGGATGTGGATGCCGATATCGCCGAGCACGCCCTTCGAGCCGTGCGCGGCTGACAGGCGCCAGAGCCAGCGCTCGTCGGTGCGCCAATCGCCCCAATGTTTTCCGGTCAGCCAGCTCTGGAGATAGCTCGCCGAGACATGGCGGATCTCGCCGATCTCGCCGGCGTCGATCATTCGCCGCGCCTTCTGCACGGCGTGGGCGTTGCGGTAGGTGAGGTTGACCATCGCGACGAGGCCCGCGGCCTCGGCCGCTTCCGTCATCGCCAGCGCGCCGGCATGGTCCAGCGCCAGCGGCTTCTCGCAGAATACCGCCTTGCCGGCAGCGAGCAGTTTCAAGGTCGTCGGCTGGTGGGCGGCATCGGGCGTGACATTGACGGCGGCGTCGAAACCGTTCCAGCCGAGCGCATCATCCAAACTGCCGAAGGATGCCGCGATCCCGTGGGTCTCGGCAAAGGCCTTTGCGCGCCCGGCATCGATATCGCAGGCGGCGACGACGCCGCAGCCGGGGATAACGGCGAAGAACTCGGCATGCCGGTGCGCCATCGCCCCCGTGCCGAGGATCAGCAGCCGCTTGTCGCTCACCGGAAACCCTTTACGCCCGGCTGGTGGAGCGAGCCGCCACGCTGCTCGATCGGCTCGAGCGCCTGATGGACAGGCACGTTCGGCGCCGCCGAGACGTCGCTCCAGGCGGGCACCGGGTTGTGTGCCCAGCGCACGGCGTTGCGCAGCACCTGCTGGATCTTCGGGTCGTGGTAGATCGGGTAGGTCTCGTGGCCCGGGCCGAAATAGAAGATCCGCCCGGCGCCACGCTGGTAGGTGACCCCGGAGCGAAAGACCTCGCCGCCCTGGTACCAGGAGATGAACACCGTCTCCATCGGCTCGGGGATCAGGAAGGGCTCGCCGTACATCTCCGAATTCGGCAGTTCGATATGATCGCCGATCCCCTGGACGATCGGGTGCGAGCGGTTAATCGCCCAGAGCCGTTCGCGCTCGCCCGCCTCGCGCCATCGCAGCGAACACGGAGCCCCCATCATCCGCTTGAAGATCTTCGAGAAATGCCCGGAGTGCAGGACAATCAGCCCCATGCCTTCGAAGACGCGTTGCGCCACCCGCTCGACGATCGCGTCGTCCACGTCGGCATGCGCCTTGTGCCCCCACCAGAGCAGCACGTCGGTCGCCGCCAGTCGCTCGGCGGTTAGCCCGTGCTCGGGCTCATCGAGGGTAGCCGTCGCCGGGATGATCTCTGCGTCGGCGGCCAGCGCGCCGGCGATGATCCGGTGGATGCCGTTGGGGTAGATCACCCGGACGGTCTCGTTCTCACGCTCATGCGCGAACTCGTTCCAGACAGTGGCGCGTATCGGCATGGCAGTTTCCCGTTACGGTTGGCCGCCGGTGGGGCCGGCTACAGCGCTGCCCATCCCAATCGATGAACGAAGGACGCTCCCGAGTTTTTGATCCGAGCAACCCCTGTTCAGGCCAGTCGACCCGCTCAGAGGTTGCTTCGGGAGCCGATCCCTACTGGGAGATCATCAGGGCGAAAGGCAGGCCATCCGGCAGGTCGGCGAGCTTCAACTTGTCGGCCGGACCTATACGGCCCGTCCCCAGCGAATTGCGCCAGGTCATACCGGCAAGCTCCTTCGGCAGCACCACGGCCGTGTCGCCCCACTGCGCTGCCGATGGCTGCAGGCCCTCGGCGCCTTCGAGCAGGCTGAGGCAGAGGCGCGGCGCGATGGTGATCGATGCCTTGCCGTCCTCGACCCGCGCAAAAGCGACGACATGGCGCGCCGCGCTACCCTCGATCGCCAACGGCACATAGGCGCCGGTGGTGTAGAGGGTCGGCGATGCCACCCGCGCGGCAACGCCCGCCAAGATGATCTTCGCCTTCACCGCACCGCTCCGCCAGTCCGCCAGCATGTCGGAGATGGCGACGTTGTCGGTCGCCGCCGCTGCTGCACAGGCCTTGAAGTCGACTTTCCGCCGGTTGTCGGGATCGACGAGACTGAGGTCGTAGAACTCGGTGCCCTGGTAGATGTCCGGCACGCCCGGCGCGGTCATCTTGATCAAGGTCTGCGACAACGAGGTCAGGGCGCCGGCCGCCACGAACGGCTGAACCGAGGTCCAGAAGTCCGCGAGGAAGTCGTCCGTCGCCTCGCTGTCGAGCGCTGCCTCGACGAAGGCCTTGAGAGCCGACTCGTAGGGCTCGGCCGGCGAGGTCCACGAGGTGTAACGCTTCGCCTCGCGCACCGCCTTTTCCATGAAGACGCAGAGCCGCTCGCCGATCGCCTTGCGGGCGACGGCATCCGCCGGATCGAAATCCGCCGGCAGCACGCCGAGCAGCGACTGGTAGAACATCCACTCGCTGGCGGCATCCGGCGAATCGAGGCTCTCCTCGATCGGCTGGCGATAGGCGCCCATGCTTTCCGCAAATCCCTCGACCAGCACCGACCAGCGCTTCGGCGCCTCGCTCAGCGTGTAGATACGGGCCCGCGCATCCTCGCCGCGCTTGGTGTCGTGCGTCGAGGTGGCCAGCAGGCCTTCCGGCTGGTCCTCGGTGCGGATCGCCATGGCCTCGTGGAAGGCCTCGACGCCCGCGCCGTAGTGATCCGGCTCGCCGCCCACCTCATTGAGACCAATCAACCGATTGTAGCGGAAGAACACGGTGTCCTCGACGGCCTTCGCCATGACGGCGCCGGTGGTCTGCTGGAAGCGGCGCGTGAAGTTCAGCGCGCCGGCAACGTCCCGGCCGTCGTCGAAGTCGAGCTTCAGGAGCCGGCCGATGAACTCGATCGGCTCGTCCGCCTCGACCTCGCGCTGCGATTTGGCGAGCGCGACGGCATCGTCGATGATCTTCGCGTCGCCCTTCGGCACGCCGTCGACGCCGACATAGGTCCGATAGACCGGCAGTGCCGAGGCCACCTCGATGATCGACCGCGAGATCGTGTCCGGGCCGAGGTCGCGTGTCGCGAGCCCACGGCTTGCGACACTGAGCGCTTCGCCGGTGAGGTAGGCGAGTTCGCCCGCAAGGTTGCGCGAGAAGATCGAGCGTTTCTGGCGCAGGATCATCTGACGGAGATCCTCGTCCTCGCCGATGAAATGCGCATAGCCCCGTGTCATCCCCTCCTCCTGGTCGGGGTCGACATAGAGACCCGCCAGCGCGGTTATGAACTCGTAACCGGTGGTGCCGGCGATCTCCCAGGAGGTGCGCAGGCGCTCCTCGCCGGTGAGGATCTTCTCAACGTAGATGACCGGATCGCGGCGCACCGACTGGAACGCCTGCTTCAGGTCGAGCAGGTAGTTCTTGGGGTCGGCGAGGCCGTCGACATGGTCGATCCGGATGCCGTCCAGTCGCCGCTCGCGGGCCAGCCGGATCACCGTGCGGTGCGAGTCGCGGAAGACGTGGCGCAGTTCCTGGCGCACGCCGATGAGGTCGGCGATCTCGAAGAAGCGGCGATAGGTCAGCTTCTCGCGTGCCGTCCGCCACCAGGCGAGGCGCCAGACCTGGGCCTCGTGCAGCGCGTGGAGCGCGCTCTGGTCGGCATTGATCTCGCGCACGGCGGCGTCGAGCGCCGCGGCAAAGCTCTCGTCGCCGAGGTGCTCGCGCAGCCGCTCGGTCAGTTCCTCGCCCTCGATCGCGGTGGCGACCGAGAATCGGCGCACCAGGCGGTCGCGCTCGGCATGCTCCAGGAAGCCGAAGACGTGGCCGAGCGTGCGCGGATCGAGCGGCAGTTCGTAGCCTGCCGCGTCGAAGCGCAGCCGGGCGCGTTCGCGGTCGAGCACCACCGAGAGGTCGCCGTCCATCGACGCCTCGCCATAGGGCTTCGACAGCACCGGGATCAGCACCTTCTCGGCATCCCAGGCGATGTCGAAGGTGTTGGCGTAGCGGCTCTCCTGGCCCCAGGCGAGCACGTCCTCCCACCAGGCGTTCTCCGGGCTGACGCCCATGTGGTTCGGCACGAAGTCGAGGATGAGGCCGATGTCCTGGCCGGACAGCGCATCGCTCATCTCGAGGAAGCCGGCATCGCCGCCGAGGTCTTCCTCGAAGCGGTTGTAGTCGATGACGTCATAGCCGTGCGTCGAGCCCGGCGAGGCCGCGAACACCGGCGAGGCGTAGAGATGGCTGACGCCGAGGGTCTTCAGGTAAGGCGCGAGGTCCCGCGCGGTATCGAAACCGGTTCCCTCGCGGAACTGCAGGCGGTAGGTGGCGATCAGCTGGCGGCTCATACGGTCTCCGGTCGTTCGTCGCGCATGGCCCGGGCGATCGACTGGAAACCGCCGTCTTCAGCGAGGTCCTCCAGTTTTACGGCGGAGCGGATGCGCCAGTTGGGGTATTCGTCGGTGGTGCCGGGCAGGTTCGGCTGGCGCTCGGAGCCCGTCATGTCCTCGATCTGCACGGTCACCAGGAGGCTCGGCGCGCGGGCGAGGAAGCGGTGCACGGCATCGGCGATGTCCTGTGCCAGCGTCACCGGCAGCGGATCCTCGCCGCTGGCCACGCGGTCGTAGGCCTCGGGCAGGACGCCGGCTTCCTTCAGGGCGCCGATCAGCATGCGACGGTCGCGCTTGCGCTCCTCGCGCTGCTCCTCGGTGCGCTTGGCATTCTGCCGTCCGGTCTCGGCCCGCAGATCGAGATCGGTCCCGAGCCACCAGCCCTTCAGCGTCGGCAGGTCGTGGGTGGAGACGCACGCGAGCGAGAGTTCCGGATAGGACGAGGTCGGCAGGAACTCGACATCCCGACGCTCGAAATAGAGCACGCGGTAGGACAGGAGGTTCGCCTCGCTCAGCGTCGCCCGGAAGCCCGGCGGGACCGTGCCGAGATCCTCGCCGATGACGAGGCAGTCATTGCGGTTGGAGGCCTCGGCGATGGTGTCGAGCATTTTGCCGAGCGGATAGCGGACATAGCCGCCCTCGGCCGACTTGTGCCCCTCGGCGATCCACCAGAGCCGCGCCAGGCCCATGACGTGGTCGATGCGAACCGCGCCGGCATGCCGGGTGAGCGCATCGAAGGATTCGCCGAGCGGCCGGTAGTCCCGCTCCGCCAATGCCTTCGGCGACAGCGGGGCGAGGCCCCAGTCCTGTCCGGAAGAGTTGAACATGTCGGGCGGCGAGCCGACGCGGGCGGCGCCGACGGTCAGCGCCGGATCGCTCCAGGTCTCCGCGCCGTCCGGCGAGACCCCGACGGCGAGGTCGAGGTAGAGCCCGATGCTCATGCCGGTGGCCTTGGCGCGGCGCTGCGCCTCCGCCAGCTGCTCCTCGGCGGTGTACTGCAGCCAGAGGTGGAACAGGATCTCGTCGCCCGCTTCCGCCTCCAGCGTGTGCACCGCCGGCAAATCGCGGCTGCGCAATGCCTCGGGCCAGGAATGCCAGCCGGCATAGGCGCCGCTCGCGACCTGCCGCGCGGAGATCGCCTCGAACAGTGCGAAGTCGCGCAGCGCCTCGCCGCCGCCAGCGCAATAGGCGTTGAACGCCTCGTCGTGGCGCAGAGCCTCAAGCTGCTGCAGGAAAACCTCCCGCAGCAGGAGGTTCTTCAGGAGACCGACGGCGACGTACTCGACGAGGTCTCCATCGAGCACGGCAAAGGCCGACGGCTCGCTTTCCCGCAGCCGGGCGATCGCCTCCGCTCCGCCGGGTAGCTCGTCCACCGCGATATAAAGCGGATTGATGAACCGACGGCTGGACGGCGAATAGGGGCTGAACCGACCGGCATCGGCCATGAACAGCGCGTGCAGCGGATTGACGCCGACGAAACTCGCACCGACCGACGCGGCGATCTCGACGAAGTCGCCGAGATCCCGAAAATCGCCCATGCCGAGATTGCGGTCCGAGCGCAAGCTATAGAGCTGGCAGGCAATGCCCCAGCTTCGACGGGAGCTGACTTTTTCCGGCATGGCGCAGCGCGAGGTCGGCTTGTCGCCGGCTTCGTCGAAGCTGCCTTCCTCTCCGGTCTCAAGATCAACCCCCAGCGCGGTCAGGAGCGACCGCTTGGCGCGATCCCCGATGACCTGCCGCTCGCCCATTTCGGAGATGAAACCGAGCTGGATGCCATGGCTTTCGGCGAGCCTGTCGAGCCGATCAATCATGCGATGCCTCCTGGGTCGTGTCCGCAATTTGCAGCATGCGGCTCAGCCGGAAGATAACGGATGGACCGGGCAAGGTCCCCGATGCCAGATCCTCGGTGGCATGCTTGGGATAGGCGAACACCAGCTCGCCACTGGAGCGATCCTCGGTCGACAGCACGTCGGGGACAGTCCAGGGCTCGTCGTCGAGATTGGCGAACAGCTTCAGGACGTTGCCATCCTTCAGCACCCAGGACACGACGAACGCCGAGCTGTTGTCGGAAATGTAGTGGCTGCCGCAGTTCGGCGGGATGTCCGTCAGCAGCGGCACGATGCACTCGTGCCGAAGCTTGAGGATGGCCGAGACCTTGAACAGGCGGCGGCGGTAGGTCGGCCGCTTGGCCATCTCCCAGTCGAGCATCGAATAGCGGAACGTCGCCTCCGAGTTCGGATCCGGGATCAGCTTGCGGTTGGCCTCGTCCCGGAACGCATCGAACTTCTTGAACTCGGCCCGCCGGCCATCGCGCACGGCATCGCCGAGTTCTCCGTCGAAATCGGTGAAGAAACAGAACGGGTTGGTGTCGCCGAACTCCTCGCCCATGAACAGCAGCGGGATCTGCGGCGAAAGAAGCAGGATCGCCTGCAGGCATTCCACGACCCGGCGCGACGCCAGGTCCACCAGCCGATCGCCGAACGCCCGGTTGCCGATCTGGTCGTGGTTCTGGATGAAGTTGACGAAAGCCGTCGGCGGCAGATGCGCGGAGGGGAAGCCGACATCCTCGTCGCGGTGGCGCGAGTGCTCGCCCTGGAACACGAAGCCCTCGGCCAGCGACCGGGCGATCTGCTTGACGCTGTTGCGCGAATAGTCGGCGTAGTAGCTCTCGTTCTCATGCGTCGCCAGCACGTGGGCGCAATGGTGGAAGTCGTCGTTCCACTCGCCGCTGATCAGCAGCGGCTCGCCCTTCGGGTCGCGCTCGATGTGCCACGTGATGTTGCGCGCGTCCTCGCTGGTGATGTGGACGTGGCGGTCGGTGATCTTCTCGCGGATCCGGGCGGCAAGCTCCCGGATGATCGGAACGTCGGTCGTGTCCTGGATCGAATCGATGGCGTCGAGGCGCAGGCCGTCGATGCGGTATTCATTGAGCCAGAACAGCGCGTTCTCGATCATGAACTCGCGCACCGCTGGCTCGTCATAGGCGATCGCCGCCCCCCAGGCCGTGTGAATCTCGGGGTGGAAGAACTCCGGGGCGTAGGCGTTGAGGTAGTTCCCGTCCGGTCCGAAGTGGTTGTAGACGACGTCGAGGAAGACCATCAGGCCGCGCTCGTGGGCTGCGTCGACGAGCCGCTTCAGGCCCTCGGCACCGCCGTAGATCTCATGCGGCGCGTACAAGAGCACGCCGTCATAGCCCCAGCCGCGCTGGCCGCCGAACTGCGCGACGGGCAGGAGCTCGATCGCGGTGATTCCGACACCTTTCAGATAGTCGAGCTTCTCGACGATGGCATCGAACGTACCCTCGGGCGTGAAGGTGCCGGTGTGCAGCTCGTAGAACACCGTCTCGTGCCAAGGCCGCCCCTTCCAGCCGGCCGACTTCCACTCGAAGGCGCTGGGATCGACGAGCCGCGACAAGGAATGCACGTCCGACATCTGCGCCCGCGCCGCCGGGTCGGGCACCACCTGCTCGCCGTTGACCCGGAACCCATAACCTTCGCCGATCGCGACGGTATCAGTCTCGGTCTGCCACCAGCCGCCGTCATGCTTGTCCATCGGCAGGAAGCGACGCTCGCCGGCCCGCTCGGCAACGAGTTCGATGGTGTCCACATTCGGCGCCCACAGGCGGAAGGCGGCACCCGTTTCGGTAATGCGGCTTCCCCACGAGGTCGCTTGTGAGAACGTCTTCTCTGTCGCTGGCATGTTCATCCTTTCCCAGCCTCCGTCGCATCCACTGGGGGCGACGAAGGACGTGGCATTGCTCGGCGTGCCCTGGAGGCGACCGATATCTGTTGCGCCGCGGATGCGGCCTGAATCTGAGGAGGTCGGCGATCGCCGGCACGCTGCGGAAATCCGGTTCCGGCATCCCGTATGCCGCATCGGTCGCGGCGTCCGATCGGTCCGCCCCCGAACCCTACATGGGTCATGACCGGCGCGTGTCCCGCTTTAAAATGCCGGAAGTCGGGATTCTCTTGCAGCCGGCCAATCGGCTTTCCGCTCCGTGAGCGGCGGGGCGGCCCCATCCGGCGGCGTGCCATGCCATCCCCGCCTCAGTGCAGACAGTAGGGCATAATAGGGTCGGTTCACCTTCGCCGAAAACTTGCATGACCGCACCCTCGAGGCCAACCCAACAGCCCTGTCATCGCGCTCCCCTGGAAGGCGGAGAAGGGCGGGACGGAAGGTGGATCGGCTACCTTCTTCTCGCCTCAATGTGAGGCGTCGGCGGTAGTTCCCCGTTCTAACCGGGGGGAAAGCTCTTATTTTCGCAACTGCGAACGATGTGCACCTTCCCCTGCTTGCGGCGAGGACGTGAACGGCTATGGTCGTCGGCGAACAATCCGATGAAGAAGGTAAGACTTCGCCCGATGTCGATCCTCGCCGCGCTCCACCACGTCACGCATTACCAGTACGACAGGCCGGTCCGGCTGGGTCCGCAGGTCATCCGCCTGCGCCCTGCCCCGCATTCGCGCACCAAGGTGCCGTCCTATTCGCTGAAGGTGACGCCGGAGAACCACTTCATCAACTGGCAGCAGGACCCGTTCGGCAACTACCTCGCCCGCTTCGTCTTCCCGGACCCGGCGACCGAGTTCAAGATCGAGGTCGACCTCGTCGCCGACATGACGGTCTACAATCCCTTCGACTTCTTCGTCGAGGATGCCGCCCAGGCTTGGCCCTTCGCCTATGAAGAGCCGCTGCGCACCGACCTCTCCGCCTATCTCGGCGCCGAGCCGGCGGGCCCAATGCTGCGCCAGTTCCTGGCCGAGCTCGACCGCAGCGAGACGCACACGGTCGACTTCCTCGTCGGGCTCAACCGCCTGCTCGCCCAGAAGATCAACTACCTCATCCGCATGGAGCCGGGCGTCCAGACGCCGGAGGAGACGCTCGCCAACGCCTCCGGCTCCTGCCGCGACACCTCCTGGCTCCTGGTGCAGATCATGCGCCAGCTCGGCTTTGCCGCGCGCTTCGTCTCCGGCTACCTGATCCAGCTGAAGCCCGACCTCGTCTCGCTCGACGGGCCGGCCGGCACCGACCACGACTTCACCGACCTGCACGCCTGGGCCGAGGTCTATCTGCCGGGCGCCGGCTGGATCGGTTTCGACCCGACCTCCGGCCTGATGACCGGCGAGAGCCACGTGCCGCTCGCCGCGACGCCTCACTACGGCTCGGCCGCGCCGATCTCCGGTGGCGTCGATTATGCCGAGGTGACCTTCGGCTTCGAGATGACGGTCGAGCGCATCGCCGAGCGGCCGCGCGTCTCCGCCCCGTTCTCCGACGAGAGCTGGCAGGCGCTGGATGCGCTCGGCGAGGCGGTCGACGCAGAGCTGGCGGCCAACGACGTGCGGCTCACCATGGGCGGCGAGCCGACCTTCGTCTCGATCGACGACTTCCAGTCCGAGGAGTGGAACACCGCCGCGGTCGGGCCGCAGAAACGGGCGCTCGCCGACGACCTGATCCGCCGCCTGCGCGACCGTTTCGCGCCCGGCGGCTTCCTGCACTACGGCCAGGGCAAGTGGTATCCCGGCGAGACGCTGCCGCGCTGGACCTTCTCGCTCTACTGGCGCAAGGACGGCCTGCCGATCTGGCGCAATTCCAACCTCATCGCCCGCGAGGTGACGGAGGCGCCGGTGTCGCTCGCCGACGCCGAGACGCTGACGCGGGAAGTCGCGATGGAACTCGGCGTCGACCCGGCCTATGCCGCCGCCGCCTACGAGGACCCGTCCTACTGGATGTCGCGCGAGGCGAAGCTGCCGGAGAACGTCGAGCCGAGCGATCCGAAGCTCGACGATGCCGAGGAGCGCGCGCGCCTTGCCCGGGTGTTCGACCGCGGCCTGTCGAAGGCCTCCGGCTACGTGCTGCCCGTGCAGGCCTGGCAGTCGCAGGCGAGCGGCACCGGCATGACGCGGGCCGTGCGCTGGATGTCCGAGCGCTGGACGACGCGGCGCGGCCAGCTCTTCCTGATGCCCGGCGACAGCCCGGTCGGCTACCGCCTGCCGCTCGGAGCGCTTCCGCACGTGCCGCCGGCGCAGTACCCCTACATCCACCCGAACGACCCGACCGCCGAACAGGGCCCGCTCGCGGCGCCCGAGGAGATCGGCCGCGGCCGCGAGCAGCCGAGCATCCTCGCCGCCAGCCCCGAGGTATGGCAGGCGCCGGAACAGAAGCACGAGGAGATTTTTGGCGCGGTGCGCACGGCGATCTCGATCGAGCCGCGCGATGGCAAGCTCTGCGTCTTCATGCCGCCGCTGGAATCGCTCGAGGCCTATCTCGACCTCCTCCAGGCCGTCGAGGTGATCGCCGAGAAGCACGGTCTGCCGCTGGTGATCGAAGGCTACCAGCCGCCGCACGATTCGCGCGTCAACGTCATCCGCGTGGCGCCGGATCCCGGCGTCATCGAGGTCAACGTCCACCCTGCCGCCTCTTGGCGCGAATGCGTCGAGATCACCCGCACCGTCTATGACGAGGCGCGGCTGTCGCGGCTCGGCACCGACAAGTTCATGATCGACGGCAAGCATGCCGGCACCGGCGGCGGCAACCACGTCGTCGTCGGCGGCGCGACGCCGACGGACTCGCCCTTCCTGCGCCGGCCGGACCTGTTGAAGTCGCTGGTGCTGCACTGGCAGCGCCATCCCTCGCTCTCCTACCTCTTCTCCGGCCTGTTCGTCGGGCCGACCAGCCAGGCGCCGCGCGTCGACGAGGCGCGGTACGACGCGCTGTACGAGCTCGAGATCGCGATGGCGCAGGTGCCGCTGCCGGGCGAAGGCGCAGCGCCCTTGCCGTGGCTCACCGACCGGCTGTTCCGCAACCTCCTCGTCGACGTCACCGGCAACACCCACCGCTCCGAGATCTGCATCGACAAGCTCTACTCGCCGGACGGCCCGACGGGGCGCCTTGGCCTCGTCGAATTCCGCGGCTTCGAGATGCCGCCAGACGCGCGCATGAGCCTTGCCCAGCAGCTGCTGGTACGGGCGCTGGTCGCGAAATTCTGGAAGGAGCCGCAGTCTGGCCGTTTCGCCCGCTGGGGCACGACGCTGCACGACCGCTTCATGCTGCCCGCCTTCCTCTGGCAGGACTTCCTCGACGTTCTCGCCGATCTCGGCCGCTCGGGCTTTGCCATCCGGCCGGAATGGTTCGAGGCGCAGGCCGAGTTCCGCTTCCCGTTCTGCGGCAAGATCGAGCGCGAGGGCATCGCGCTGGAGCTGCGGCAGGCGCTGGAGCCCTGGCACGTCATGGGCGAGACCGGCGCGATCGGCGGAACGGTGCGTTTCGTCGACTCCTCGGTCGAGCGGCTGCAAGTAAAGCTCACCGGCTTCGATCCGGCCCGCCACATCGTCACCTGCAACGGCCGTCAGGTGCCGCTGACGCCGGTCGGCAACGGCCGCGACGCGGTGGCCGGCGTGCGCTTCAAGGCGTGGCAGCCGGCTTCGGGCCTGCACCCGACCATCCCAGTGCACGCACCGCTGACGTTCGACATCTACGATCGCTGGTCGCAGCGCTCGCTTGGCGGCTGCGTCTACCACGTCGCCCATCCCGGCGGGCGCAACTACGAGACCTTCCCGGTCAACGCCAACGAGGCGGAGGCGCGCCGGCTGGCGCGGTTCGAGGACATCGGCCACACGCCGGGGCACTACGCGCCGGTCCTCGAGATCCCCGACCCGTCCTTCCCGACGACGCTGGATCTGCGCCGTCCGGCGAGCCTTGCGGTCTGAACAGGATGACGGGCAACCCATGAACGACGCCGCTTCCCGAGAGGGCCTGGCGCTCGACGCGCTGCTGGCGGGCTACCACCCGCCGGCGGGAGTCTACGACGAGATGCTGGCGGCCGATGGCAGCATCCGGCCGCACTATCGCCCGCTCGCCGAGGCGCTCGCGGCGATGACCGCGTCCGACCGCGCCGGCCGGGTGCGCAGCGCCCGCCAGTACCTGCGCGAGGCCGGCGTCTTCTACCGCGTCTATGGCGGCACCGGCGAGGCTGAGCGTGACGAGCGCAGCTGGCCGCTGACTTTCCCGCCGCTGATCCTCGGCGCGGCGGAATGGGCGGCGCTCGAACGCGGCCTCGTGCAGCGCGCCGGCTTCCTCGAGGCGCTGGTCGGCGACCTCTATGGCGCGCGGACGCTGCTCGCCAACGGCACGCTGCCGGCGGTGATCGTCGGCGAGAACCCCGAATTCCTGCGGCCGATCGCCGACCAGGGCCTGGCTGGCGATCCGCTGATCCGCTTCATCGCCATCGACCTCGGCCGCGGGCCGGACGGGCGCTGGTGGGTGCTCGGCGACCGCACCCAGGCGCCGTCCGGCGCCGGCTTCGCGCTGGAGAACCGAGTCGCCACCTCGCGCGCCTTTCCCGATCTCAATGCCGACATGCGGGTGCAGCGGCTTGCCGGCTTCTTCCAGCGCTTCCGCCAGTCCCTCCTCCGGCTGAACCAGGACGGCACCGAGCGCATCGGCGTCCTGACCCCCGGCCCGATGAACGAGACCTATTTCGAGCACGCCTATCTCTCGCGCTATCTTGGCTTCCTGCTGCTCGAAGGCGGCGACCTCGTGGTCAACGACGACGCCGTCGAGGTTCGCACCGTCGACGGCTTCGAGCCGATGAAGGTGCTGTGGCGCCGCCTCGACTCGGACTTCGCCGATCCGCTGGAGCTGTTCCAGCGCTCGCGCATCGGCACACCGGGCCTGTTGCGGGCGATCCGCGCCGGCTCGCTGCAGATGGTCAATGCGCTAGGCTCCGGCATTCTTGAGACGCGCGCCCTCCTCGCCTTCCAGCCGGCTCTCGCCAAGGCGCTGATCGGCGAAGCGCTGGAGCTGCCGACCATCGCCACCTGGTGGTGCGGCCAGGCGGAGGAACGCGACCACGTCTCGCGCAACCGCCACCGGCTGGCGCTCGCCGACGCCTTCCCGCACGCCTCCGATCCGCCGCCGGGCAACCGGCTGGACCGTCTTGCCGCCGAGCTCGATGCCGGCGGAACAGGGGTCGTCGGCCAGGAGCTCGTCGCGCTCTCGACCGCACCGGTCTTCCTCGACGACGCACTGGTGGCCCGGCCGGTGACGCTGCGCGTGTTCCTTGCCCGCGACGCGACCGGCTGGCACGTCATGCCCGGCGGCTTCGCCCGGGTTTCCGACGAGACCGACGCCAAGGCGGTGTCGATGCAGGCGGGCGGGCGTTCGACCGATGTCTGGGTGACCTCCGATACCGACGATGAGCCGTTGACGCTGCTCGGCGAGACACCGACCGGCAACTTCCTGCGCCGGCGTCCGGGCGCCTTGCCGGCCCGCGCTGCCGACAACCTGTTCTGGCTCGGCCGCTACACCGAGCGCACGGAAGTCGCGACACGGCTCTTGCGGCTCTACGCGTCGCGCCAGCCGGAATCGGCCCGGCAGGGGCTCGTCGACCGGCGCGTCGCCCAGTTGCTGCAGCGGGTCGGCGTCGATGTCGCCGCAGCGCACCCGGCCGCCGGCCTCCTGAAACTGTCGCGCTCGGCGCTGAGCACCGCCTCGCGCATCCGCGACCGGTTTTCCCCGGACGGCTGGCGGACGCTGAGCGAGATCGTCGACCTCCTCGACGAAGCGACGCAGCACGGCGGCGACGAGGACCTCATCGCGCTGACCAGCCAGGTGATGACCCGGCTCTCGGGCTTCACCGGACTGGTGCGCGAGAACATGTACCAGTTCGCCGGCTGGCGTTTCCTGAAATGCGGGCGGCGGAT
Organism: Mesocryomonas fontinalis; assembly: GCF_055730125.2. Taxonomy (NCBI): domain Bacteria; kingdom Pseudomonadati; phylum Pseudomonadota; class Alphaproteobacteria; order Hyphomicrobiales; family Aurantimonadaceae; genus Mesocryomonas; species Mesocryomonas fontinalis. The sequence continues at coordinate 192,580 of NZ_JBUZWG020000004.1, forward strand.
CGAGCGCGGCGCGATGACCGCCGCGATCGCCGCCGCCGTCACCGCTGGCGAGGTGCCCGAGGGCGCCTTCGAAGTCTTGCTGGAGTTCACCGACAGCCGCGTCACCTATCGCCGCCGCTATACCGTGACCCTTTCGCGCGAGACGGTGCTGGACCTTGCCGTCCTCGACCCGGCCAATCCACGCTCCGTCGCCTACCAGGTGAACTCGCTGAAGCGGGCCATCGGCGAGCTGCCGGGCGTCGTCGCCGGCGAGACGCTCGACCAGTTGGCGCGGCGGATCGCGCGCCTGCAGGTACGGCTGGCGACGGCCGGGCCGACGGAGGTCGACGAGGCCTTCCTGCAACGGGCCGCCGGCGACTTCTCCGACATTTCCGATCTTCTGACGCAGCGCTATTTCGCCTCTGACCCCGGTGAAACGGTCGAACGGTTCGATCACGAATGATCTACGACATCACCCTGAAGATCGCGTCCGTCTACCCGTCGGCCGTCAAGGACGCGCGCCACGTCCTGCGCATCCGGCTGCGCGATGGCGCCGGCCAGACCACGATTGCCCAGTCGTTGAACGTGCTGCCGCAGGCCGAGGAGCACAGCACCGAGCCTGATTTCTTCGGCAACGAGATCGACCATGTCCTGCTGCGCAAGGCGCACGAGCGGCTGAGTGTCGAGATGCGCGCCCGGGTGCGCGTCGAGCCGGAAACGCCCGATCTCGGCGCCACGCCGACGCTCGCGGACATCGGCGCCGCCGCGCTCCGCAGCCGCGACTTCGGCCCCCTCAGCCCGGTGCATTTCCTGGCCTCGAGCCGGCTGGTGCGGCGGTCGGCGGAGATCGGCACCTATCTCGGCGCCCCCCTCGCCCCGGCGAGCCCCGGCGGCGATGCAGTGCTGTTCCTGACCCGCCAGATCTACGACGATTTCACGTATGCGCCCGGCTCCACCCGCATCGACACGCCGGTCGAGACGGTGTTCCGCACCCGCCGCGGCGTCTGTCAGGATTTCGCCCATCTCGGCATTGCCGGGCTCCGGGCACTCGGCATTCCCGCCGCCTATGTCAGCGGCTTCCTCCGCACCTTGTCGCCGCCGGGACGGCCGAGGCTCGAGGGCGCCGACGCCATGCATGCCTGGATCAAGGTCTGGCTCGGCGTGGAGACCGGCTGGGTCGGCTTCGACCCGACGAATGGCGTCGTCACCGGCGCCGACCATATCGAGGTCGCCATCGGCCGCGATTACGCCGACGTCGCCCCGATCGGCGGCTTCTTCGTCACCTCCGGCCCGCAGAAAAGCCGGCACAGCGTCGACGTCGTTCCCGTCGAGATGGAGACGGTTGGCGGGCTGCAGGACGACAGACCCGCATCTTAAAGGAACTTTTGCGCATCTGGCGCTAGAACAAGTCTGCGATGGGGTGAGTTACCCAACAGAGATCCGATGACCGTCTTGTCCCGACAGGGTCAGCCGACCCAGTCACGCGATTCTGGCCGGATAAAAGTGGCAACGCCTGGCGAACTCGATGCAGATACACGTTCCGACGCTGTTCTACCTGATGTGCGGGATCAGCCTTCTGGCCGCCGGAAGAATGGCCCTGGAGTGGCAGCGGCAGCGTTCCCGGCCGCTGCTGTGGTGGAGCTTCAGCTATCTCACGATCGCGGTGGCCGGCCTTCTCAGCAGTCTGCGCGCGCTTGGTCTCGTCACGATCGGGATCGGGCTGTCGAATGCCGTCCTGATCGCCGGCTATGGGATGATATGGCATGCCGCAGCGCAGTTCACCGGCCAGCGCGTCCCGGTCCCTCTGCTGCTCGGGGGCGTCTTGGTCTGGCTGATGGCCTGGACCCTCCCAAGCTTTGCCGCCGACGTCGATCTGCGCATTCTTCTGAGTTCGGCGCTCATCGCGGCCTATAGCGTCGGCACCGCCAGCTGTTTCCTCACGTCGCGCGAAGGTCTTGCCGCGACGCGCCAGGCCGGATGGGCCTTTCTCCTGCACAGCTCCGTCTACCTCGCCCGGATCGCGACACTTCCGATCTTCTCCAGCCCAGCCGATCCGCTGCGGTCGGGCAGCTTGCCGATGGCCATCGTGATGTTCGAGGCGGTGATGTTCATCGTCGTCACGACCTACCTCTACCTCGCGATGATGCGGGAGCGCAGCGAAAAGCTGCTGATCGCCGAATGTCAGATCGACTACCTGACCGGTGTCGCCAACCGGCGCGCCTTCACCGAACAAGCCCGGCGCGAGATCGCGACGCGTGGCGCGGTGGCCGCCCTGATCTTCGATCTCGATCATTTCAAGCAGATCAACGACCGGTACGGACATGCAGTGGGCGACGAAATCCTGAAGCTCTTCTGCCGCGTGGCGCAGGCGCAACTCACACCTGCCGACCTTTTCGGCCGTCTCGGCGGGGAGGAGTTCGCCGTGCTGCTGCCGGGCGATACCGAGAGCACAGCCCGCCGAAAGGCGCTGTCCATCATCCGGGACTTCGCAGCAGCGGCGCAGGAAGTTGCCGGACGACCGGTCGGCGCAACGGTAAGCGCCGGTCTCGCCATCCCCCCGCAGCCGCTGGATCTCGATGACCTTCTCCGAGAAGCCGACGAAGCGCTTTACCGAGCGAAGCGGGCCGGGCGAAACGGCCTCGCCGTGTCCAGCGGCGATCTCGGAATGGCAGCCGCATTCTAAGACTTGGAGCACCGGTAGAGGTCATTAAAAAGGGGCACCCTAAAGGGCGCCCCATTTTCCTCGACGATGATACGACGCCGTCAGGCCGCCGCGGAGGCCGAAACCAGCACGATGGTCGACAGCGGCGGCAAGGTCAGCGACAGCGAGTAGGGCCGGCCGTTGACCGACCATTCGTCCGCCGTCTTGGCGCCCATGTTGCCGACGTTCGAGCCGCCGTAGAGGTCGGCGTCGGTGTTCATGCGCTCGACCCACTCGCCGGCGATCGGCACGCCGATCCGATATCCATGGCGCGGCACCGGCGTGAAGTTGGAGACGATCAGCACCGGATTGCCCAGCGCATCCTTGCGCAGGAAGGCGATGACGCTCTCCTCGGCGTTCTGGGTGTCGATCCACTCGAAGCCGGCCGGATCGCAATCCAGTTCGTGCAGCGCCGGGATCTCGCGGTAGAGCGTGTTGAGGTCGCGCACCAGCCGCTGCATGCCGGCATGCGCGGGATCGTCGAGCAGGTGCCAGTCGAGCGACTGGTCGTGGTTCCACTCCTTCTGCTGGGCGAACTCGCCGCCCATGAAGATCAGCTTCTTGCCCGGATGGCTCCACATGAAGCCGAGATAGGAGCGAAGGTTCGCGAACTTCTGCCAGCGGTCGCCCGGCATCTTGTCGAGCAGCGAGCCCTTTCCGTAGACCACTTCGTCATGGCTGAGCGGCAGGATGAAGTTCTCGGAATAGGCGTAGACCATGCCGAAGGTCATGTGGTGGTGGTGGTAGCGGCGGTTGACCGGGTCTTCCTGCATGTAGTGCAAGGTGTCGTGCATCCAGCCCATGTTCCACTTGAAGTGGAAGCCAAGGCCGCCGGCATAGGTCGGCCGCGAGACGTCCGGGAAGGACGTCGATTCCTCCGCATGCGTCGTGGCATTCGGATAGTAGCCGCCGACCTTCTCGTTGGTCTCCTTCAGGAAGGCGATGGCCTCGAGGTTCTCGCGACCGCCATGGATGTTGGGCTCCCACTCGCCCTCCTTGCGGGAATAGTCGAGGTAGAGCATCGACGCGACGGCATCGACGCGCAGGCCGTCGATGTGGAAGCGGTCGAGCCAGAACAGCGCGTTGGAGACGAGGAAATTCTTGATCTCGGTCCGACCGTAGTCGTAGATCAGCGTGTTCCAGTCCTGGTGGAAGCCGCGCCGCGGATCCGGATGCTCGTACAGCGCCGTGCCGTCGAAACGCGCCAGACCGTGAATGTCGGTCGGGAAGTGTCCCGGCACCCAGTCCAGCAGCACGCCGATATCAGCCTGGTGCAGGGCGTCGACAAGGCGCGCAAATGCCTCCGGCGAGCCGTAGCGCGACGTCGTGGCGTAGAGGCCGATCGGCTGATAGCCCCAAGAGCCATAGAACGGATGCTCGGACACCGGCATCAGTTCGACGTGGGTGAAGCCCATCTCCTTGACGTAAGGCACCAGCTGCCCGGCGATCTGGTCGTAGTCCAGCATGGTGTCGCCGTCGCCGCGGCGCCAGGAGCCGAGATGCACCTCGTAGATCGACACCGGCTTGCCGGCATCCTGCCAGTCGCGCGGCTTCGACGTGAAGGCTTGGTCCTTCCAGTCGTGCTGCACCAGCCCGTCGACGATCGACGCGGTGGCCGGCGCCTCTTCCTGCAGGAAGCCCACCGGATCCTGCTTCAGCGGCAGGACCTCGCCATGCGGGCCGATGATCTCGAACTTGTAAACCTCGCCGCGGCCGATGCCGGGGATGAAGATCTCGAAGCAGCCGCACTCGTGCCGCTTGCGCATGACGTTGCGGCGGCCGTCCCAGGAGTTGAAGTTGCCGACTACCGACACGCGGCGGGCATCGGGCGCCAGGACGACAAAGCTGGTGCCGGCGATGCCGTCCATCTCGGTCGGGTGTGCGCCGAACTTCTCATACAGGCGCGAGTGCGAGCCTTCCGCGAGGAGATAGACGTCGAGTTCGCCAAGGATCGGGCCGAAACGATAGGCATCGTCCTCGAGCCATTCGTCTGCGCCATGCGTGAACTTGAAGCGATAGGTTTCGCCTTGCTTCAAACCGGCGACGTAGCCGGAGTGAAAGCCCTCGCCGAGCACGGGATCGAGCTTGCCCAGCACCTTGCCGGAGGCGTCTACGACGGCTGCCGTATCGGCGCCCGGCCGAAACGCCCGGACGATCGCGCCGCCATCGGAAAACTTCGGGCCGAGAATGGCGAACGGGTCGCCGTGCGTGCCGCGCGCGATTTCCTGCGCCTCCCACTCATTCGGGCGATGCTCGGGGGTCTTCGGGGTCGTGGCGGTGATGTTCATCACAGAACCTGTCGTTTTTCGAGAAGGGAAATGATGCCGCGCAGCGGGATCGACAGCCAAGCCGGGCGCGACGCCGCCTCGTACTTCAGTTCGTAGAACGCCTTCTGCAGGATGAAGAGATCCAGCAGCTGCGCCGATCCCTCGTCGTCCAGCGACAGGCCGGAAGCCTCGCTCCAGGCGGACAGGAAGGCGGCGCTGACCTCGTCACGCCACGCCGCCGCCATCGCCCGCCGCGTGTCGTAGGCGGGATCCGTCACCGGCACCGCCTGGTCGAGCGCCGCGAAGGCCGCGTAGTCGAACGAGCGCAGCATGCCCGCGACGTCGCGCAGCGGCGAGGACTTCTCCCGGCGTTCCTCCAGCGGCGCGCCCGGCTCGCCCTCGAAGTCGAGGATCACCACGTCGTCGCCGGAGACCAGCAGCTGGCCGAGATGGTAGTCGCCGTGGATCCGGGTTCGATGGCTGGCGATCGTGGTGCCGGCAAACCCGTCGAACCACGCAATGATGGCAGGCTCGGCCGCGAGCAGGCGGTCGATATCGGGCGCCACCTCGCCGCCGACGGAACCGCGGATCTGCCTGAGAACACCGAGTGACTCGGCCGCCCCGGCCTTGGCGCCGCCGACGAAATGGGCGAGCGCTGCGGCATCCACCGGCTCGGGATCGAAGTCCGCATCCCCCGTCACGGTGGCGAGCGCTGCGTGCATCTCGCCGGTGCGGCGGCCGACGACAGTGCCGTGACCGTCGTCGCCAGCACCGGCCGTGCCGGCGGCGAGCGACGCCGCCAGTGCCTCGGTGACCACCGTCCAGGCGTCGCCCTGGTTCTCCGCCAGCTTGAACATCGCGGCGACCGCGGCGCGCGTGCCGTCCGGCCGCACGAGTTCGATCGAGCCGAACAGCGCCGGCGTGCCGGTGAAGTCGGTGTGGTCTGTCAGGAAGCGCGTCACCTCGAGCTCCGGCTGCACGCCGTCGCGCAGCAAGCGGTAGAACTTCAGCACGCCGACGTCGCCGATGAGGATCGAGGTGTTCGACTGCTCGCCCGAGATCACCCGGATGCGCTCCGGGGCGACGGCGCGGGCGCGCTCCAGGACATCGCGGGCCAGCGGCGAGGCGATGATCTCGAGCCGGCCATTGCCGAGGTCGACATCGCGGCCATCGGCGATGAGAGCGGTGACGATGGCGGCAAAGGCCGGATCGCGGGTGCCGTCGATCAGGGAGCCCGGCCGCATGCCCTGGTCGATTGCCGTCAGGCGGTGCGGCAAGCTGGCCGCCCCGTCGTGCCCTTCGTCGAACCGCGTGCTGAGCGGCAGCAGATATCGCTGCTCGCCGGCTGCGGTGCGTGTCACCGTCTCCGTCAGGAGATGGCGGCCATCGCCCGGCGCGGGCACGCCGAGCACCTTCAGCTCGGTCACGCCCTCGCCGCGGTTGCGGCCGGAGAACCAGCGCTGCCGACCGAGAAACTCCGGCAGCAGACGGGCAATCTCCTGCTGCGCGGCCGGTGTCAGGACCGCATGCAGCGGCCCGTCGGATAAGGTCAGCGACGGTGTGGCGCTCGTATCATTGGCAGCGGAGGTCGATGAGGTCATGAAGGATCACTCTTTGATCGCCGATCCACGCCGCCGAAAGCGGCGAGGACCAGGGGACGGCGCTGAGCGCCCGGCGGGCGCAGGGAGGATGAACGCCCGATGCTCAAATGGTGATGCGCAGCGCAACGTATGGCGTCGCCGCCGGATCCAGCCACCAGTTCTGGATCTTGCCTTGCCAGTCGAACTGCTGCCCGGTCGCGAGGTTCTCGACATGCACCACACCGTCGTCCGGCAGCCCGAGTTCCCACAACGGGACCTCGAAATTGCCGCCCTGCGGGTTGTGCGGGTCGAGGTTGACGATGAAGAGCAGGAAGCTCGATCCGTCCGGTGTCCGCTTGCCGTAGTAGAGGACGTTGTCGTTCCAGAAATTATAGAAGGCGAGGTCGCGGAACGAGCGCAGCGCCGGCTCCGACTGCCGGATGCGGTTGAAGAAGGTGATGTCGTCGCGGATGTTACCCGGTGCCTTCCAGTCGAAGGCGCGGATCTCGTATTTCTCGGAGTTGAGATACTCCTCCTTGCCGAGCACCGGCAGGTACTCGCAAAGCTCGTAGCCCGAGTAGACACCGTAATTGCCGCCGAGCGTCGCCGCCAGCGCCAGCCGGATCTGGAAGCCTGGCCGGCCTGACGTCTGCAGGTAGCGCGGATTGATGTCCGGCGTGTTGACGAAGAAGTTCGGCCGCATGTACTCGACCGATTCCGTCGTGGTCAGCTCGGTCAGATACTGCTCCAGCTCCCACTTCAGGTTCCGCCAGGTGAAGTACGAATACGACTGGTTGTAGCCGACCTTGGCCAGCCGCTTCATCGGCTTCGGTCGCGTGAACGCTTCGGCGAGGAAGATCGCGCCCGGCTCGACCTTGCGCACTTCCTCGATCATCCACTCCCAGAACGGGAACGGCTTGGTGTGCGGGTTGTCGACGCGGAAGATCTTCACGCCCTTGCCGACCCAGAACAGCACGATGTCGCGCAGCTCGGTCCAGAGCGAGGGAATGGCGCCGCGGTAGAAGTGGACGTTGACGATGTCCTCGTACTTCTTCGGCGGGTTCTCGGCGAACTTGATGGTGCCGTCCGGCCGCCAGTCGAACCATTCCGGATGCTGCTTGATCCAGGGATGGTCGGGCGAGCACTGGATCGCGAAGTCGATCGCGATCTCCATGCCATGCTCGGCGGTCTTCTCGACCAGCCGCGCAAAATCCTCGAACGTGCCGAGTTCGGGGTGCAGCGCGTCATGGCCGCCCTCTTCCGAACCGATGGCATAAGGGCTGCCCGGATCGTCCGGACCGGGTGTCAGCGTGTTGTTCTTGCCCTTGCGGTTCAGCTTGCCGATCGGGTGGATCGGCGGAAAATAGAGGACGTCGAAGCCCATTTCCTGAATGTCGGGCAGGCGCGCGATCACGTCGTCGAACGTCCCATGGCGGTTGACGTCGCCAGACTGCGATCGCGGCATCAACTCGTACCAGGCGCTGAACGCCGCCCGCTCGCGGTCCACCCAGACCGGCACGTCGATCGGATAGCGCGTCAGATTGGTCCGCATGCCGGTCTCGACGAGGATGCGCACCGTCTCGGCATCCATCATCAGCGTGTACTGTGTCTCGGCGTCGCCCTTCGCTTGAAGCTGCTCCAGCTTCTGCACCAGCGACTTCAGCGCGGCACGGTCGGCCGCGCTGCCACGATCGGAGGTGGCGGCCTCGATGATCAGCTGCCGACCTTCGGTCAGCTCCAGCGTGATATCGAGACCCGCAGTCTTCTTCTTCTCCGCCTCATAGCGCCAGGTGGCGTAGAGATCGCGCCAGGCGATGACCGAATAGCGGTGCGGCCCCGGCGTCTCGAACGTGATCTCCGCTTCCCACCGGTCGTTCTCGACGAAGGTGAATTGCTTCTCGCGCAGCTCTCCACCGGCCGCCCCATACACCACCGCTGCGCCCAGCTGCTCGTGGCCGTCGCAGTAGATGTCGGCCTCGACGATCAGCGGCTCGTTCTCGACGCGCTTGACGGCAAAGCGTCCACCATCAATCTCCGGCGAGACGCCTTCGATCACCATGCGGCTGTCGGCGAGCACCTTCAGGCGGGCATCGACGGGCACCTTGGGGGCGACGATCTTCGAGGGCTTGCGGGGTGTTTCGGTGGCACTGGCCATGATGACCCTTCCGAGCTGGAATGCGATAACGCTCCGCGCGCCAAGATCACGCCATGCCGTCGGCATCCCGGTCTCTTCGCACTGCAGCGCTTTGGGGGAGAACAGCCGAGCCGCTTACGGGTTGCGCCCGTTCGCGCGCTTTCTTCGGCGCGAACGGGGCAAACGCGGCGTAAGTGTCTACTCGGCGTAGGCTTTAACCGTCTGGCGCTGTTCGCCGAGATGAGACCCGCCGAGAGTCATGATGTCGCCGGCCTTCAGCCAGACCGGCGGCTTCATGCCCATGGCGACACCGGGCGGCGTGCCGGTGGTGATGACGTCGCCGGGCTGCAGGAGGATGAACTCCGAGATGTAGGAGACGATCTTCTTGATCGGGAAGATCATCGTCGCGGTCGAGCCGGTCTGCCTGCGCTCGCCGTTGACGTCGAGCCAGAGGTCGACGGCCTGGACGTCCGGGATCTCGTCCTGCGTCACCAGCCAGGGACCAAGCGGCCCGAAGGTCGGGGCACCCTTGCCCTTCATCCACTGGCCGCCGCGCTCGGTCTGCCAGGCGCGTTCGGAAACGTCGTTGCAGAGGCAGTAGCCGGTGACGTAGTCGAGCGCGTCGGCCTCGGAGACGTTGTGCGCCTCCTCGCCGATGACGATGGCGATCTCGACCTCCCAGTCGAGCTTGGTGGAATTCTTCGGCGCGATCACGTCGTCATGCGGGCCGACGATCGAGGACGGCGCCTTGTTGAACAGGATCGGCTCGGCCGGGATCGGTGCGCCGGTCTCGGCGGCATGGTCGGCATAGTTGAGGCCGACGGCGATGAAGTTGCCGACGCGGCCGACGCAAGGTCCGAGGCGGTGCGACGGGTCGGCCTTCGGCAGACTCTTCGGGTCGAGCGCCCGGATGCGCTCCAGCCCAGCGCGCGATAGATGCGCCCCGGACAGGTCGTCGATTTCGCCAGACAGGTCGCGCAGCACGTGTTCCGCGTCGATCAGTCCCGGCTTCTCCTCGCCAGGGGCGCCAAATCGTACCAGTCGCATCGCATTCTCCTCAGCGTTTCGCTTCCGGCAGGCGCGCGGCGCCGGCCGTCGCGGGTAGAGATAGCCCGATCAGCGCATTTGTCCCGCTTTGGCCGAGAGAAAAGCCGCAGCAGCGCCCTACTGGTCGTCGGTCGCGGCGAGCGATTCAGCCGGCAGTTCGGCGGCCCGCAGCGGAAACTCGGGCCGGTCCTCCATCGGCCGGTGGGTGAAGGCCTGGCGGTCGTGTACCCGTTTGCCCGCGACGTAGGTCGCCGCCACCACGCGGTCGTCGCCCATGGTCATCAGCACGAAGAGTTCCTCGGCCAGCGACGTCACCCGCTCCATCCGCTGTTGCAGCGCCATCGTGGCGTGGCCGTCGAGCACGACGACATCGGCCTCATAACCCGGCGCCAGCCGGCCGATCCGGTCCTCCAGCCCGAGTGCCGCGGCGTTGCCGGCGGTCAGCATGTGGAAGGCCTCAAAAGCCGGCAGCGTCTGGCGCTGCAGCGCCAGCACCTTGTAGGCCTCCATCGCCGTCGTCAGCAGGGAGTAGCTGGTGCCGCCGCCGATGTCGGTGGCGAGCCCCACCTTGACACCGGCCGCCTTCATGGCGGCGAGGTCGAACAGGCCGGAGCCGAGGAAGAGGTTCGAGGTCGGGCAGAAGATCGCCGAGGCGCCGGCATCGGCCAGCGCGGTGCGCTCGCGCTCGGTCAGGTGGATGCAATGGCCGAACAGCGCCCGGTCGCGCACCAGGCCGTAGCGCTCGTAGACCTCGGTATAATCCTTCGACCAGGGGAAGAGCTCGCGCACGAAGGCGATCTCGCCGTGGTTCTCGGAGAGATGCGTCTGGATGTGCATGTCCGGATATTCGGCCGCCAGCGCCCCGGCGGTCCGCAGCTGCGCCTCGGTGGAGGTCGGCGCGAAGCGCGGCGTGATCGCGTAGGACAGCCGGCCCTGCCCGTGCCAGCGCGCTATCAGCGCCTTGGACTCCTCGTAGCCGCGCTCGGCCGTGTCGAGCAGCGCTTCGGGCGCATTGCGGTCCATCATCACCTTGCCGGCGATCAGCCGCATGCCCCGCCGCAAGGCCTCGCCGAACAGCGCGTCGACACTGGCCGGATGCGAGGTGCAGTAGACCGCCGCCGTCGTTGTGCCGCAGCGCAGCAACTCCTCGACCAGAAACACCGACGCGGCCGCGCAGAGGTCGGGATCGTGGTACCGGCTCTCCTCGGGAAAGGTGTAGTTCGCCAGCCAGTCCAGCAGTTCGGTACCGTAGGAGCCGATCACCTGCGTCTGCGGCATGTGCAGATGCGGATCGACGAAGCCGGGCATGATCAAATACGGCCGGTGATCGGTGACCGCGACATCGACCGGCAGCCGCTTCGGAATCTCGGAGGCCTCGCCGATCTCCATGATGATGCCATCCTCGAAGACGAGAAGCCCGTCCTCGATGAAGCGCACGGCCTTCGAGGAGGTCGAGGGCTCTGCGTCGAACGAGACGAGGCGTCCGCGCAGCGCGGTCTTGCGGTTCTTCAGGGGGGGCAGGCTCATCGCGTGTAGATCCCGTCGGCCGCGTCGATCCAGGCGGAGAGCCGGCGGCGCTCCTCGGGCTCGAGGCCGGTGATGTTGCCAGGCGGCATCGCATGGCTGCGCACAGCCTGCACCTCGATCAGGCCCGCATTGTGGACGATGTCGTCGGACGTCTCGAGGAGAACGTTTTTCGGCGGGTGCACCATCCCCGGCCAGAGCGGTTCACGGGCGTGGCACATCGCGCAGCGCGCCTGGACGATCGCCTCGGCCTCGGGGAAATGCGGCGACTTTGCGAGCGCGATCTGCGGATCCTTCGTCCACGCGCGGGCCGCGGGCGCCGCAGCGCTCTCCGTCGGCACCGCCCGCCAGCCGGGGAAGCCGGACAGCGTGATCACGCCGGCAAACAGCACGGCCGCCACCGCCCAGCACCACCAGAGCTTCACATGCGTCCGGTGCAGCGTGTTGAAATAATGCCGGATCACCGCGCCGATCAGCAGCACCAGCCCGGCGATCACCCAGTTCCACTCCGTGGCGAAGGCCAGCGGGTAGTGGTTCGACAGCATCAGGAAGATCACCGGCAGCGTCAGATAGTTGTTGTGCAGCGAGCGCTGCTTCGCCTGCGCCCCGAGATGGGCGGCCGGTGTGCGCCCCGCCTTCAGGTCGGCGACGACGATGGTCTGGTTCGGGATGATCAGCCGAAAGACGTTGGCGGTCATGATCGTCGCGATCATCGCCCCGGTGTGCAGCATCGCGCCGCGCCCGGAAAACACCTGCGAAAACAGGAAGGACGCGGTGACGACGTAGACGAAGAGCACCGCCAAGAGCGCCGTGTCGTTCTTCGCCAGCGGCGACTTGCAGAGCAGGTCGTAGAACACCCAGCCGGCGAGGATGCCGCCGATGCCGATCGCCGAGGCCCCCCAGACCGGCAGGTCGGCGCGCTCGGGGTCGATCAGATAGAGCTCGGCGCCGAGATAGTAGACGAGGAAGAGCAGCGCCGCGCCCGACAGCCAGGTCGCATAGCTCTCCCATTTAAACCAGGTCAGATCCTCCGGTATGTCGGCCGGCGCCACCATGTACTTCTGCACATGGTAAAACCCGCCGCCATGCACCTGCCACGCCTCACCCCCGACGCCCGGCGGCAGTTGCCGCGACTTGCGGAGCCCGAGGTCGAGCGCGATGAAGTAGAACGACGAGCCGATCCACGCCATCGCCGTCACCACGTGCAACCACCGCACCGCGAAACTCAACCATTCGTAGAGGTAGGGGGCCATGGGGCACCTTGCTGCGAGGTTTTGGGCGACAACGGGGTGGCAGGCATATCGGCCATACCCGAAGCCAAAACCACCAAACGCGTCAGAACTATTGACCATCCCACCGCTTCGTCATCCCGGGCTTGACCCGGGATCCATTCCAAACCGCTGAACAAGAACACGAGGGGTCCATTCTGAAGCGACTTGGCAGTGATGGCGGTTTGGAATGGATCCCGGCTCAAGGCCGGGATGACGAAATTGAAAAGTTGGCGAACTTGAAAAGTTGGCGAACTTGCAAGGTTGGCGAACGTGAAGAGTTGGAAGAACTCTTTGAGCCACCCACCGAACACGCTGCGCTTCCGCTCAAAGCTAGTCATCCTCGGCGCAGCGCGCCGGGGACCCATGCCGAGAGGCTGAAACCGCCCCAACGATCACCGAATCGGCCCGCCACCGCTTCGGCATGGGTCCCCGGCCTGACGGCCGAGGATGACGAAACTCAAATGTCGGCGGGGACCGGTGAGGGCGTCGGCTCTCGCCGACGACCTTAAACCATCCGTCCCTTACGACTTCACGCCTTCCACATACCAGTCCATCTTCAGCAGGTCCCCATCCGGAATGGCCGTCCCAGCCGGCACCTTCTCCGCGCCCGACTGGTCGTTGATCGGCCCGGTGAACACCTTGTACGAACCGTCCTTGGTGCCGGCGACGATCTTCTCGGCGGCGGCCTTAACGTCGGCGGGCATCTTCGGGTTGAAGGGCGACATCTCGACGAAGTCCTCCTTCATCCCGCCCCAGACGTCGCCCGGCTTCCAGGTGCCGTCGAGCACGGACTGCACCGAGCTCACGTAGTGCGGGCCCCAATGATCGACGATCGCGGTCATGTGGGCGTTCGGTGCGAAGCTCTGCATGTCCCAGGCCTGGCCGAAGGCGATGGCGCCGCGCTGCTGGGCGGCCTGCAGCGGGCCCGGCGAATCCGTGTGCTGGGTGATGACGTCGGCGCCCTGGTCCATCAGCGCCTTAGCCGCGTCCGCTTCCTTGGCGGGGTCGTACCAGGAGTTGACCCAGACGACCTGCGTCTCGAACTTCGGGTTCACCTTGCGGGCGGCGAGCGTGAAGGCGTTGATGCCCATCACCACTTCCGGGATCGGGAAGGAGGCGACGTAGCCGCCCTTGCCGCTCTTTGACATCATGCCGGCGATGGTGCCGAGCACGGCGCGGCCCTCGTAGAAGCGCGAGTTGTAGATGCCCATGTTGGGGCCGGTGGTGAAGCCGGTGGCGTGCTCGAACTTGACGTTCGGGAACTGCTTGGCGACCTTCGCGGTCGGCTGCATGAAGCCAAAAGACGTCGTGAAGATGATGTCGTTGCCGTCCTGCGCCAGCTGGCGGATGACGCGCTCGGCGTCCGGGCCTTCCGCGACGTTCTCGACGAAGCTCGTCTCGACCTTGTCGCCGAGCTTCTCGGCCAGGAACTTGCGGCCCTGGTCGTGCGCGAAGGAGTAGCCGTAGTCGCCGACCGGGCCGACATAAACGAAGGCGGCCTTCACCTTGTCCTTCTTCTCCTGCGCGGCGGCGAGGCCGCTGAAGCCGGGGACGAGGTTGAGGGCGGACAGAGCGAGCAGCGAAGCGCCGCCTGCCAGAAGCCGGCGCCGGGTGATCTCGAACATGGGACACTCCTTCTCAGTGGGATACGGAACAGATTGCGCACACCGGTCGTGTACGGAGATTGTATGCGATCGCCGGCTCACGCCGACGCCCGGAATGGCTTGCCGAGGCAGGCGGGGGCGGCCGTGCTGCCGGTGCCCCGCCCCATCGAGATCAGCGCGAGCACGACGACGGTCGCGAGATACGGCAGCGCCGACAGGAACTCCGGCGCGAGGGCCGAGAAGCCCGCGGCCTTCGCCTGCAGCTCCAGCGTGATCACCGCGCCGAAGAGGTAGGCGCCGAGCGCCAGCCGGCCCGGCCGCCACGAGGCGAAGACGACGAGCGCGATGGCGATCCAGCCGCGCCCGGCGGTCAGCCGCTCGGCCCACATCGGCGTCAGCACCAGCGAGTAGTAGCAGCCGCCGAGCCCGGCCATCGCCCCGCCGAACAGCACGGCGGCATAGCGCACTTTCAGCACCGGGTAGCCGATCGAATGCGCCGCCGTGTCGGACTCGCCGACGGCCCTGAGGATCAGCCCGGCCCGGCTGTGCTTCAGGAACCACCAGACGCCAAGCGTCAGGATCAGCGCGAGGTAGACCAGCGGCGAATGGCCGAACACGACGCGCAGCACCGGGTCGGCCGCAAGGCTCGGCGGGAAGACCAGGCCGAGCGTCGCCGTGGTGATGCCGACGAACGGCGCCCCGACCAGCGCCGAGACGCCGGTGCCGAAGATCGTCAGCGCGAGGCCCGTCGCCACCTGGTTGGCGCTGAGGCTGAGCGTCAGCACGGCGAAGACGAGCGAGGCGGCCGCCGCCGCCAGCATGGCCGCGACGCAGCCGAGCGCCGGGCTGCCGGTGGTCACCGCGACGGCGAAGCCGGTGACGGCGCCGATCAGCATCATGCCCTCGACGCCGAGGTTGAGGACGCCCGACTTCTCCGCCACCAGCTCGCCGAGCGCGGCGATGAGGATCGGCGTCGCCGCCGCGGCGACCGTCATCAGGATCGATATGATCAAGGTCAGCGTCATGCCGGCACCTTCGATGCGGTGCCCGGCTTGCCCCAGACCGGCCGGAAGCGGACGAGGATGTCGGCCGCCAGCAGGAAGAACAGCATCATCGCCTGGAACACGCCGGTCGCCGCCGCCGGCAGGCCGATCGTCGTCTGCGCGCTCTCGCCGCCAACGTAAGTCAGCGCCAGCACCAGCGCAGCCATGAGGATGCCGACGGGGTGCAGCCGGCCGAGGAAGGCGACGATGATCGCGGTGTAGCCGTAACCGGTGGGGAAGGCCGGTACCATCTGCCCGAAAGGCCCGGAGACCTCCAGCACGCCGGCAAGGCCGGCCGCGCCGCCGCCCGCGAGCATAGCCAGCCAGACGGTGCGTTTCTCGCGAAACCCGCCGAAGCGGGCGGCGTTCGGCGCGAGGCCGACGACGCGGATCTGGTAGCCGGTCAGGCTGCTCGACAGGACGAACCAGGCCGTCAGCGCGAGCGCCGCGGCGATCGGCACGCCGATATGGACAAGCGTGCCGGAAATCGCGATCGGCAGCGTCTGGTCGGCGGAGAACAGCACGGTCTGCGGGAAGTTGAACCCCATCGGGTCCTTCCACGGCCCGCGCATCAGGTAATAGAGCAGCTGGATGGCGACATAGTTCAGCATCAGGCTGGAGAGGATCTCGTTGACGCCCAGCCGGGTGCGCAGGAAGGCCGGCACCGAGGCCCAGGCCATACCGCCGAGTATGCCGGCGAGGATCATCAGCGGCAGGATCCACCCGCCGGTCATCTCGTGGGTCGCCAGCGCGACGCCGGTGGCGGCAAGACCGCCGAGCACATACTGCCCCTCGGCGCCGATGTTCCAGACATTGGCGCGAAAGCCGATGGAAAGGCCGGTCGCGATGATGGCGAGGGGCGCCGCCTTCACCAGAATGTCCTGCCAGCGGTAGGCGGACAGCAGCGGCGAGACGAAGATCGTCTTGACGGCGCCCAGCCCGTCGAAGCCGAGCAGCGTGAAGACGATGGCGCCGAGGAGGATCGTTGCGGCGACGGCGATCACCGGGGCGGCGACGACCATGCTGCGGCTCGGGGCAAGGCGCGGCTCCAGCCTAGGCAGCATGCACGGCTCCGATCACGTCGGCGGACAGTGGCGGCGGCGGCGCGTCGCTGCCGTGCACGCCGCCCATCAGCAGGCCGATCTCCTCGATCGACACGCCCTTCACGTCCATCGCCCGGCTCAGCCGGCCGCCGTTGATGACGGCGATGCGGTCGCACAACTCCAGCAGTTCGTCGAGATCCTGGCTGATCACCACGATCGCAGTGCCCTTGGCAGCAAGGTCGATCATCGCCTGGCGGATGAAGCCGGCAGCGCCTGCATCGACGCCCCAGGTCGGCTGGGAGACGACGAGCACCGCCGGCTCCTGCAGGATCTCGCGGCCCATGATGTACTTCTGGAGGTTGCCGCCCGAGAGGCTCGACGCGAAGGAGCGCGGCCCGGTGGTGCGCACGGAAAAAGCCTCGATCACCTTGGCCGCATAGGCCCGCGTCGCGCCCTGGCGCAGCAGGCCGCCGATCGACAGCCTCTTCCGGCCGCGGGCCGACAGGATGGCGTTGTCGGAGAGGCTCATGCCGGGCACCGCGGCGTGGCCGTTGCGCTCCTCCGGCACCGAGGCGAGACCGGCCTTGCGGCGGGC
This sequence comes from Mesocryomonas fontinalis, assembly GCF_055730125.2. Taxonomy (NCBI): domain Bacteria; kingdom Pseudomonadati; phylum Pseudomonadota; class Alphaproteobacteria; order Hyphomicrobiales; family Aurantimonadaceae; genus Mesocryomonas; species Mesocryomonas fontinalis. The sequence continues at coordinate 209,368 of NZ_JBUZWG020000004.1, forward strand.
CTCGACGCCGAGCCGGTCGACCGGCTTGCCGTCGATGGAAATCCCGCCGCTCGACGGTTTTTCGCCCGACAGCGCCATCACCAGCTCGTTCTGGCCGTTGCCGGCGACCCCGGCGATGCCGAAAATCTCGCCGGCGCGCACGCGGAAAGAAATCTCGTGCAGCGCGGTGCCGAAAGGCGGCTCGCCCGGCGCCGAAAGGGCCTCGACGGCGAAGCGGTCCGCGCCGAACGTGCCGCCTTCTTTGTGCGACAGGTCCTTCAACGCGCCGCCGATCATCATCTCGGCCATCGAACGCGCGGTTTCCGCGCGGGGATCGCAGGTGGCGACGACCTTGCCGAAGCGCAGGATGGTCGCGCTGTCGCAGAGCGCTTTGATCTCGGCGAGCTTGTGCGAGATGTAGAGGATCGAGCAGCCCTCGCCGGCGAGCTTGCGCAGGATCGTGAACAGCTTCTCCACCTCCTGCGGCGTCAGCACCGAGGTCGGCTCGTCCATGATCAGGAGTTTCGGCTGGGTCAGGAGCGCCCTTACGATCTCGATCCGCTGGCGCTCGCCGACCGACAGCGTGTGCACGAAACGGTGCGGGTCGAGCGCGAGGTCGTAGCTCTCCAGCACCGCGCGCACCTTGGCCTCGAGCGTGGCGCGCGGCGGCGGGTCGTCCATGCCGAGCGCGATATTCTCCAGCACCGTCATCGCCTCGAACAGCGAGAAATGCTGGAACACCATGCCGATGCCGAGCTTTCGCGCCTCGCGCGGGCTGGCGATCAAGACCTCCCGGCCGTCCCACAGCACCTTGCCCTCGTCGGCCTTCTGTACGCCGTAGATGATTTTCACCAGCGTCGACTTGCCGGCCCCGTTCTCGCCGAGCAGCGCATGGATCTTGCCGGGCTCGACGGCAAACGACACGTCCTCGTTGGCGGTGACGCTCGGGAAGCGCTTGGTGATGCGGGAAAGCTCAAGACGCGCTGGCATTGCGGGCTTTCAGACGGGGGCGGGCTTTCGGCTCCGGTTCGATGCGCTCACTATTGCATTGCGATGTGCCTGTCGAAAAGCCACTGCCTAGCTTTTCCTCAGCCTTGGAGAGCAATGCCGCGATCAGCTCGGCGGCGGTCAGCGCGGCGATCACCTCCGGCCGCTTGTCGCGCACGTTTCCGCCGCCGATCGGCAAGGTCAGCGCCTCGATCAGAGCCCCCTCGCCCGCCTCCGCCAGATGCCGGCGGAACGTCTCGCGCTTCGTCGCCGAGCCGATCATGCCGACATAGGCGGCGTCTCCGCGGCGAAGCGCGGCGGCGGCGATCAGGAAGTCGAGCGCATGGTCGTGCGTCATCACCAGGAACGCCGAGCCCGGGCGCGCCGTGGCGACCTCGGCTTCCGGCAAGGCGGTGACGCGCGTTTCGCCGCCCGGCCAGTCGGCGAAGGCCTCGCGGCGGGTATCGACGCTGCACAGCTGGAACGGCAGCGGGAGGAGCGCCAGCGCCAGCGCGCGACCGGTGTGCCCGGCACCGAAGATCAGCACCGTCGGCAACTCCGCCGTGGCCGCGGTTTCCGCCGCCATCTCGGCCGCCAGCAGGCCCGCATCGAGCCGCGTCAGCGCCAGCGTCACATGCCCGCCGCAGCACTGGCCGATCGCCGGCCCGAGCGGGATCGCCAGCCGATCCTCTGCCGCGCCATCCCGCAGCATCGCCCGCGCCCGCTCGATCCCGACCATCTCCAGCGCCCCGCCGCCGACCGTTCCCGACAAAGTCTCCGCGGTAACGATCATCGCCGCCCCGGCCTCGCGCGGCGTCGAGCCCAGCGCCCGCGCAACGCGGACAAGGATCGCGGGCGTGCGGGCATCGAGGAGCGAGCGGAGGGCGGGAGAAAGCGGCGTCATCCCGGCACCGCTGCCGCGACGTGTTCGATCTCCCCCCTCGAGGGGGAGATCGGCTGATTGTCGACCGCTGCGATTTTCACTGCGCCCTCCGCACCATCTCGACGGCGGCGAGGATGCGTTCCGGCGTTGCTGGCGCGTCGAAGACCGGGAACACTTTGCCGTCGCCGGCGGCCAGCACCGCATCGGTCAGCGCCGAGAACACCGAGATGCCGAGCATCAGCGGTGGCTCGCCGACGGCTTTCGAGCGGTAGATGGTGGCGGCGCGGTTTTCGCCCTTCGCCCAGAGGGAAATCCGCAGGTCGTCCGGGCGGTCGTTCGCGGTCGGGATCTTGTAAGTGGACGGCGCGTGGGTGCGCAGGCGCCCGGCTTTGTCCCACCAGAGCTCTTCGGTGGTCAGCCAGCCCATGCCCTGGATGAAGCCGCCCTCGATCTGGCCGAGATCCAGCGCCGGGTTCAGCGAGCGGCCGACATCGTGCAGGATGTCGGCGCGCAGCAGCCGGTTCTCGCCGGTCAGCGTGTCGATCACCACTTCGGAACAGGCCGCGCCATAGGCGAAGTAGTAGAACGGCGTACCCCTCGCGCTGTCGCGGTCGTAGGTGATGCCGGGCGTTGCGTAGAAGCCGGTCGAGGACAGCGAGATGCGGGCGAGATAGGCCTCGGCGACGAGGTCGGAGAAGCGCATCTCGCGGTTGCCGATGGTCACCCGGTTCGGCGCGAAGACGACGCTCTCGACCGGCACATGATAGCGGTCCACGGCGTAGGCGATCAGCCGGTCCTTGATGGTGCGCGCGGCGGCCTGCGCCGCCATGCCGTTGAGGTCTGATCCGGAAGAGGCCGCGGTCGCCGAGGTGTTCGGCACCTTCGCCGTCGTCGTGCCGGTGATCTTCACCCGGTCGACGTCGATCTGGAACTCCTCGGCCACGACCTGCGCCACCTTGGTGAACAGCCCTTGCCCCATCTCCGTGCCACCATGGTTCAGCGCGACCGAGCCGTCCTTGTAGACATGCACCAGCGCACCGGCCTGGTTGAGATGGCTGGTGGTGAAGGAAATGCCGAATTTGACCGGCGTCAAAGCCAGACCCTTCTTGAGGATCGGGTTCTCAGCATTGAACGCCGTCACCGCCGCCCGCCGGGCGCGATAGTCCGACGACGTCTCCAGCTCGGCGACGAGTTCCCCGATCACCGAGTCGGTGACCGCCATGTGGTAGGGCGTCCTCGCCCCGGCCTCGGGCGGGTAGAAATTGCGGATGCGCACGTCGAGCGGATCGAGGCCGAGCGCGTGCGCGACATGGTCCATTGCCCGCTCGGTGCCGAGCATTCCCTGCGGCCCGCCGAAGCCGCGGAACGCGGTGTTGGAGACGGTGTGCGTCTTCAGCCGGCGCGAGCGGATGCGCGCCGCCGGCAGGACATAGGCGTTGTCGGCATGGAACATCGCGCGGTCGGCGATGGCGCCCGACAGGTCCTTGGAATAGCCACAGCGGATGAGGTGCTGGATGTCGGCGGCCGCGATCACGCCGCCCTCGGACACGCCGAATTCGTAGCGGATACGCGCCTCGTGCCGCTTGCCGGTCATCTCCATGTCGTCGTCGCGGTCGAGCCGGCATTTCGCCGGCCGCCCCGTCTTGGCCGCCACCAGCGCTGCAACCGCGGCGAACAGCGCCGGCTGGCTCTCCTTGCCGCCGAAGCCACCGCCCATGCGCCGCACCTCGACAGTCACCGCATGGTCGGAGAGGCCCAAGGCCTTCGCCACATTGTGCTGGACCTCGGAAGGGTGCTGGGTCGAGGAGCGCACCAGCATGTCGCCGTCCTCCTGCGGGATGGCGACGGCGATCTGCCCCTCGAGGTAGAAATGGTCCTGCCCGCCAATGTCCATCGACCCGGCGATCCGGTGCGCCGCGCCGGTCATTTCCGCCTCGACGTCGCCGAGCCGCATCTCGTGCGGCGGCAGGAGATCCTCGCCCGCCGCGTCGGCCAGGCGCTCGGCCTCGTCGATCGAGATCGCCGCCGCCCGCTCCTCGTAGACAATGCCGGCCAGCGCCGCAGCCGACCGTGCCGCTGCCAGCGTCTCGGCGGCCACGGCGAACAGCGACTGGCCGACATACTCCACGGTATCGACGGCAAAGATCGGGTCATCCCCGAACACCGGCGAGTAGTCGTTCTTTCCGGGAATGTCCGCCGCCGTCAGCACCGCCACGACGCCCGGCGCCGCGCGGACGGCACCGAGATCCATGGAGACGAGCCGCGCATGCGCCTTCGCCGACATCGCGATGTAGACCTGCAGCATGCCCGGCAGCTCGGGATCGTCGTCGATGTAGCGGGCGGCGCCCGAGACGTGCCGCGCGGCGCTGTCATGCGCGAGGGGCTTGGCGACGCCGCCGCGGATTTCCGCATCGGGCGCCGGCGGCAGTTCCGCGAGCACCGCCGGCGAGACGTCGCCCGCCTCGCCGCGGTCCTGGATGCGGGTTTCCGGCTCGGCGCCCATCAGGCGACGTCCAGGACGCGGGTGGCGACGCCGCCGTCGTTCTCGATAAGGAAGCGGCGCAAAAGGTTCTGCGCGACGCCCAGCCGGTAGGCGGCCGAAGCCCTGACATCGTCGAGCGGCGCGAAATCCTCGGCCAAAGCTGCCGCTGCCGCCTCGACCGCATCGGCATCGAAGGGCCGGCCGACGAGCGCGGCTTCCGCCAGCGATGCCCGCTTCGGCGTTCCCGCCATGCCGCCGAAGGCAAGCCGCGCCTCGGCAACGACCGCGCCGTCGAAGGTCAGGAGGAAGGCGGCGAGGACGGCCGAGATGTCGGAGTCGAAGCGCTTGGAAATCTTGTGGCAGAAGAAGCGCTGGTGGGCGGCGATGCCGGGCACCTCGACCGCGGCGACGAATTCGCCCGGCCGACGATCCTGCTTCCCGTAGGCGAGGAAATAATCCTCCAGCGCGAGGCCCCGCATCTCGTCGCCGCAGCGCAGGTGCAGCCGCGCGCCCAGCGCGATCAGCGCCGGCGGCAAGTCGCCGATCGGCGAGCCGTTGGCGATGTTGCCGCCGACCGTGCCGGCATTGCGGATCTGCGCTCCGGCAAAGCGGCGCAGCAGCTCGCCGAGCGCCGGATGGATCGCGGCGAGCCTTGCATGTGCCTCGCGGTGGGTGACGGCGGCGCCGATGAACAGGCTGCCGCCGGCCTCCTCGACATGGCGGAGATCCTCGACGCGCGAGACGTCGATCAGAACGGGGAAGTCGCGGTGCTGCTTGGTAACCCAGAGCCCGACATCGGTGGCGCCGGCGACCAGCACCGCGTCCGGATGCTCGGCATAGAGGTCGGCAAGCGCATCGACATTGTCGGGCGAAAGCCAGAGCCCGCCCGCGCCCGCGTAACGGAACACGTCGCCGGTCCTCAGCGCGGCGAGCTCGGTGGCGAGCGCCGCATCGGCTGCGCGCGTGTCCGGCAGCGGCGTTGCGGCAAGCCTCAGGCCGGCGTCGATGATCGGGCCATAGCCGGTGCAGCGGCAGAGATTGCCGGCGATGGTGTCCTTCACCGCCTGACGGTCCGGCATCGCCTGGTTGAGCCAGCCGGCATAGAGCTGCATGACGAAACCCGGCGTGCAGAAGCCGCACTGGCTCGCATGCGTCTCGACCATCGCGGTCTGGACCGGGTGCGGTCCGTCCCGGCCGAGATGCTCCACCGTCTCGATCGCGCGGCCCTGCAGCGAGGGCACGAACTGGATGCAGGCGTTGACCGCCCGCCGGGTGACGCCGCCCGCCCCGTCCGGCTCGACCATCAGCACGGTGCACGCTCCGCAATCGCCCTCCGCGCAACCCTCCTTGGTGCCGGTCAGGCGCTCGGTCCGGCGCAGGTGCTCGAGGATGGTCGTCGTCGGCCGGGCGCCGTCGATGCGGCGCGGCTGCCCGTTGAGGACGAAGCGGATGGGATCGGCCATCGTCAGCTGCCCCGGTAGGTCGAGTAGCCGAAAGGCGAGAGCAGCAGCGGCACATGGTAGTGGCGCGGCTCCGACATGGTAAAGCGCACGGCGATGTCGTCGTAGAACGGCGCGGCGCCCGAGGCCGGCATGGTCGCGGCGAGATAAGGACCGGCGGCGAACACGATCTCGTACTCACCGGCGATGTCGCCTTCCAGCAGCGGCGTGTCGCAGCGCCCGTCGGCATTGGTCTGGCGCGCCGTGATCTCGGTCCGCCGGCCGTCCTCGGCGATGCCGAACAGCGTCACCCCGAGCCCCGCCGCCGGGCGACCGAGGCTGGTATCGAGGACATGCGTCGTCAGCCGACCGTGTTGCACCATGCGGACCCTTCCGAATTTGACCGTCTGGTCAGTGTGCAACGGCGGCATTGGCGGCGTCCAGAGGAAAGGGGCGCTGGCAAAGTCGAAGCGCACGAAGACGTTTCAGAGAGGTCGTCATCCCGGCCTTGAGCCGGGATCCATTCCTCATACGCAGACAAACCCTCTTCGTGCCAGAACGTCGGGAAGGTCAACGGTGCCCGACCTTGTTTAGCGGTTTGGAATGGATCCCGGGTCAAGCCCGGGATGACGAATACTAGAGGTCCGCCGCACCCAGCATTTGACGACGACCCGCCGGTCGGGCCATGCAGGATAGGGCCGCCGCAACGCGGCTGCACGATCATCGGAGCCATCATGCCCACCTCTTACCCCCGTGACATGCGCGGCTACGGCCGCACCCCGCCGGACCCGCAATGGCCGGGCGGCGCCCGCATCGCCGTGCAGTTCGTGGTCAACTACGAGGAGGGCGGCGAGAATGCCGTGATCCACGGGGACAAGGCGTCCGAGGCCTTCCTGTCGGAGATCGTCGGGGCGGCGCCCTGGCCGGGGCAGCGGCACATGAACATGGAGTCCATCTACGAGTACGGCGCCCGCGCCGGCTTCTGGCGGCTGTGGCGGATGTTCACCGATCGGGCGATGCCGGTGACGGTCTACGGCGTCGCGACGGCGCTGGAGCGAAGCCCGGAGATCGTTGCGGCCATGCTCGAGGCGGACTGGGAGATCGCCTCGCACGGGCTGAAATGGATCGACTACCGCGACCATTCCATCGAGGCCGAGCGGGCCGACATGGCCGAGGCGATCGAGATCCACGCGGCCCTCACCGGCTGCCGCCCGACCGGCTGGTACACCGGCCGCTCCTCGATCCACAGCCTCGACCTCGTCGCCGAAGAGGGGGGCTTCCGCTACGCCTCCGACGCCTATGCCGACGACCTGCCCTATTGGCAGGAAACGCCCTCCGGCCCGCTGCTGGTGGTGCCCTACACGCTCGACACCAACGACATGCGCTTTGCGACGCCGCAGGGCTTCAACTCGGGCGACCAGTTCTTCGCCTACCTCAAGGATTCGTTCGACGTGCTGTACGCCGAAGGCGAGGCCGGTTCGGCCAAGATGCTGAACATCGGCCTGCACTGCCGCCTCGTCGGCCGTCCGGGGCGCGCGGCGGCGCTGGCCCGGTTCCTCGACTATGTCCAGTCGAAGCCGGACGTCTGGGTCGCCAAGCGCATCGACATCGCCGAGCACTGGCACACGCACTTCCCCTATTCCCCCGGCCTGCGCCCCAGCGCGATGGACCGCGAGGCCTTCGTAGCCCGTTTTGGCGGCGTGTTCGAGCACTCGCCCTTCGTCGCCGAACGCGCCTTCGACCGCGGCCTTTCTGCCGCGCACGACAGCGCGCCCGGCCTGACGGTGGCGATGCAGGCGGCCTTCCGCCGGTCCAGCGCCGACGAGAAGCTCGCCGTCCTCAAGGCGCATCCCGATCTCGCCGGCAGGCTGGCACAGGCGGGCGAACTGACGGCGGAATCGGCGGGCGAGCAGGCATCGGCGGGGCTCGACCGGCTGACACCCGCGGACCGCGCGCGGTTCGAACGGCTGAACGCGGACTACGTCGCCCGCTTCGGCTTCCCCTTCATCATCGCAGTCAGGCGGCGGACCACGGCGGAGATCCTCGCCGCGTTCGAGCAGCGGATCGCCAACGACCGCGACACTGAGCTTCACACGGCGGCCCGCGAAGTCGAGACGATTGCGGCCATCCGCATATCCAGCATTTTCGGAGAACAGGCATGAGCGAGCGTTTCATCACGGCACCGGAGGCCCCCGAGGCCGCCGACCTCCTGCGGCGTACCATCGACCTCGCCCATCCCCGCCTCGGCACCGAGGTGACCTACGCCACCGACGACTTCTTCGCCGACAAGAGCCGGCTGATCGAGCCGGCAGCGCCGGTGTTCTATCCCGACCGTTTCGACGACAACGGCAAATGGATGGACGGCTGGGAATCGCGCCGCAAGCGCGTGCCCGGCCACGACTTCTGCGTGGTGAAGCTCGGCCAGCGCGGCCGCATCCACGCCGTCGACATCGACACCGCGTTCTTCACCGGCAATTTCCCGCCCGAGGCGATGCTGGAGGCAGCCGACACGGTGGGCGAACCCGGCGAGGCCGACTGGACGGTGCTGGTCGACCGGCGCCCGCTCGCCGGTAACAGCCACAACGTGGTCGAGACGTCGCCCGACCGCGCCTTCACCTGGCTGCGCCTCCACATCTATCCCGATGGCGGCGTCGCGCGGCTGCGCGTCTACGGCACGATCGAGAAGGACTGGAGCACGGTCTCACCGGACGTGGTGCTGGATCTCGCCGCGCAGGAGAATGGCGGCACGGCGATCGCCTGGAACGACGCCCATTACGGCGCTCCCGCCAACATGCTGGCGCCCGGCCGCGCGCCGGTGATGAGCGACGGCTGGGAGACGGCGCGCCGCCGCCGGCCGGGCAATGACTGGTGCGTCATCAGGCTCGGCCATGCCGGCACGATCGAGCGGATCGTCTGCGACACGAAGCACTTCAAGGGCAATTTCCCCGACCGGTTCTCGCTGAAGGCGGTGCGGCTCGACGGCGATCCGTCGCCGGAGACGATCGAGGCTGTCAGCGCCGGCTGGGCGGTCCTCCTGCCGGAGACCAAGCTCGCCGCCGATGCCGTCGCCGAGTTCACGGCCCCCGCCGGCACCGGACCGGTGACGCATCTCCGGGTCGACATCTACCCCGATGGCGGCATCTCGCGGCTGCGCCTGTTCGGCCGGAAGACCTCCTAATGGCGGCCAGAATCCTCGGCGTCCTGCCGCTGACCATAGAGGCATTCGAGCCTTTCGGGCAGGTGATCGAGCCGGACAATGCCGAGGAGATCCGCCTGATCAACGGCGGCACCACGACCCGCTTCCACGACCTTGCCAAGGTCGACGTCGGCACAGAGGGCGGCAGGCCGCTGATCAACATCTTCCGCGGCAAGCCGTTCGCGCTGCCGGTGGAGATCGCCATGATGGAGCGCCACCCGCTCGGCAGCCAGGCCTTCGTGCCGCTGCACGACCGGCCGTTCCTGATCGTCGTGGCGCCCGACGAGGGAGGCCGCCCCGGCCGGCCGGTCGCCTTCGTCGCCGAGGGCGGCCAGGGCGTGAACTACGCCCGCAACACCTGGCACCACCCGCTGGTCTCGCTCGACGTGATCAGCGACTTCCTGGTCATCGACCGCGGCGGCGAGGGCGCCAACCTCGAGGAAGCGATCTACGACGCCCCGTTCCGGATCGAGGCGCTGTAGAGCGCGGCGTTCTGGCGCAAGACTCCGGTAGCCGGTCGCTCAGGGACGCAAACCCCAACGCTCGTCATCCTTGCGCACAGCGCGGGGACCCATACCGCCGCCGATTCCAACACGGCTTCATCGCAGGAAAAGGCAGCTCGCGTCGACCGGAGCAATTGCGCTCCACGCCTCGGCATGGGTCCCCGCCCTGCGGGCGAGGATGACGAATTTCAGCGAGTGGCAGCGCGTGCCGCCACGGTGCCCGGCGCTGCCTGCGGATCCGACAAGCGAGGTTGAAGGCGCGATCTCTCGAAGCTCGTCATCCTCGCGCGTAGCGCGGGGACCCATGCCGCTGCGGTGAAGCGCTAATTCGGTGCCGAAGCGGCAGCGCCGCAGTTGCGGCATGGGTCCCCGCCCTGCGGGCGAGGATGACGAAGCTCCTGGGGGCGCGACCCGCCAAAACTTCTGCGGTTTCGCACCCGCCCCTCATCCGAGGACCAGCAGTTCCTCGAAATGCGTCGTGTCGGCAAAGCGGCAGAAGGCCGGCGGGCGGAGCCCGAGCAGCGGGGCGTCGCGCTGCAGGAGGGCGAGTTCGGCGTCGAGCTTTTCCTGCCAGGCCGGAAGTTCGGCGTCCTCGAGCCAGTCGATCATGTAGGCGAAGGTCATGTGGAAGCGGTAGTCGTCGTGCTGCGGCTGGCGGTGGCCGAAGGGAACCGTCAGGGCGTCGCGCCAGGCGCGCAGCACTGCCTCGTCCCGGTCGCTGGCCCCGGCCAGCTGCAGGCCGTTCGGCGTCACGCCAACGACCGCGACGTCGAAGGTGCCGCAGCCCGCAAATCCAGAAAGACGGCGGCGGTAATGCTCGGTCAGCTCGGCGATGCCGGCGTCGACGGGCTGGTCCTTGGGCCAGTAGGCGGGCGTTCGCCGGGTTTCCGTCAGGCCTTCGAACAGCGTCATGTGGAGGCTTTCCACCGGGGTGAAGGCGAGCTTGCCCGGCGGCGCGAACGCCATCAGCCGCGCCCGCGCCGCGATTAACACTGCTGACGACGGCGAGCCCTCGACGAGATGGCAGACGACGGTGTTGCCATGCTCGGGCTGGAAGCGGCCGTCCTGGTCGTAGCGGGATCCGAGGTGGGGTGGCGGCTCGGCATGGTTCGCGGCGCGGAATCGTTCGAGGGCGGGATAGGCCATGCCAGTCTCCGGAAAGCTTCACCCAACCGGCGAAGGCGCCCCTGATAGACCGATCATCCGACAGTCATATGACATGGGAGAGCGGAGGAGCGGCGGTCCCGCCGCCTTCTTCGCCCCTCCGGGGAGAAGGTCGCGGCAGCGGGATGAGGGGCCGCGCCAACCTTGCAGATGCAGGCCTCCCCTCATCGGCCTGCCGGCCACTTCTCCCCGGAGGGGCGAAGAAGGCGGTGGCGGCGTTGCGGAATTCCTACATCGCCGCCGGTTCAGCCGAAGCGCGCCGCCGCGGCCCCGTGTTCGGCCCTCAGACGCGCGACGTCGACGCCGAGCGGCATGCCGTCGACGACCCGCCATTCGCCCCGGACCATCACCCGGTCAGCCCGCGTCGCGCCGCAGAGGACCAGCGCCGCCACAGGATCGTGCGCGCCGGAAAACCGCAGCTCGTCCAGCGTGAACAGCGCGAGGTCCGCCTGCCTGCCAACTTCGATGCGGCCGATGTCGCTGCGGCCGAGGCAAGCGGCCGAGCCCTCCGTGCCCCAGCGCAGCACGTCACGCGAGGTGACCGCTGCCGCCGACTGCGTGCGGAGGCGCGCGACCATCAGCGCATGGCGGGCGGATTCGATGAGGTTGGAGGCGTCGTTCGAGGCCGAGCCGTCGACGCCGAGCCCGACCGGGCTGCCTGCCGCCGTCAGCGCCTCCACCGGGCAGAAGCCGGAGGCGAGGACGGCGTTGGAGGTCGGGCAATGGCAGATGCCGACGCGGTGGCGGCCGAGCCGCGCGCATTCCTCGGTGGTGAAGTGGATGCCGTGCGCCAGCCAGGTGCGCGGGGAGAGCCAGCCGACCTCTTCCAGATAGTCGAGCGGGCGATAGCCGAACAGCTGCTGGCAGTAGTCGTTCTCGTCGCGGGTCTCGCCGAGATGGGTGTGCAGCCGGCAGTCCTCGCGCTCGGCGAGCTCGGCGCTCCTTAACATCAAGCTCTTGGTCACCGAGAACGGCGAGCACGGCGCCAGCGCGATCTGCAGCATCGAGCCCTCGCTGCGGTCGTGGTATTTCGCGATCAGCCGCTCGCTGTCGGCAAGGATCGTGTCCTCATCCTGCACCACGCCGTCCGGCGGCAGGCCACCGTCCTTTTCGGAAAGATTCATCGAGCCGCGGGTCAGCGTGACGCGGATGCCGAGCGCTGCCGCCTCTTCCGCCTCGATGTCGATGCCGTTCTCGAGGCCTTTGGGGAAGAGATAGTGGTGATCGGCCGCCGTGGTGCAGCCGGACATCAGGAGCTCGGTCAGGGCGAGCCGCACGGAAAGGCGGAACGCGTCCGGATCAAGCCGCGCCCAGATCGGGTAGAGGCTCTTCAGCCAGGGAAACAGCTCCTTGTCGACCGCCGCCGGGTGCGCGCGGGTCAAGGTCTGGTAGAAATGGTGGTGGGCGTTGACGAGGCCCGGCAGGACGACATGGCGCGAAGCGTCGAAGGTCTCGTCCACCGGCTGCGACGGGCCCGCCCCCGCTGGCACCAGCTCGGCGATGCGGCCGTCCTCGACGACGAGCCCACCCTCGGCGCCCTCGGCGAGGATGCCAAGCGGCTCCTTCAGGAACAGCCGCGCCATGGTCAGGCCGCCGCAGCGATGACGGGAAGGCCGCCTTGCGCCGCGAGGAAGGCGAGGATGTCGCCGAGCCCGTTGCCGCGTGAGAGGTCGGCGAAGATGGTCGGGAGGTCGCCCCGGCCCTTCGCGGCATCCCGCTCCATCCGGGCGAGGTCAGCGTGAACATAGGGCGCGAGGTCGGTCTTGTTGACGATCAAGAGATCAGACCGGGTGATCGCCGGGCCGCCCTTGCGCGGAATGTCGTCGCCCTGGCAGACCGAGATGACGTAGATCGAAAGGTCGACGAGATCAGGCGAGAAGGTGGCGGCGAGGTTGTCGCCACCGGATTCCACCAGCACCAGGTCGAGGTCGGCATGCCGGGCGCGCAGTTCCTTGATGGCGGCGATGTTGATCGAGGCGTCCTCGCGGATCGCCGTGTGCGGGCAGCCGCCGGTCTCGACGCCGATGATACGGTCGGCGGCGAGTGCCTGCAGCCGCACCAGCGCCTCGGCATCCTCGCGGGTATAGATGTCATTGGTGACGACGCCGATCGACCAGTGGTCGCGCGCTGCCTTACAGAGTTTTTCGACCAGCGTCGTCTTGCCGGAGCCGACGGGGCCGCCGATGCCGACACGCAAAGGGCCATTCTGCGAGACAAGCGGTGCATTCTGGGAGATCATGAGCGGAAGAGCCTTGTTTCCATGGTTTCGTGCCGCATTGCGGCGATGTCGGAGAGGATCGCCGCCGAGCCGAGATCGTCCAGCGTCGACCCGGCTGCCCTCTCTGCCGCGGCGAGGATCACCGGCTCCAGGCGCTTGGTCACCCGCACCATGTCGCCTTGGCCGAGCGGCACGAGCCGCGTCGCCGCGGTGACCAGCGTCGCGGCGAAGGCGTGCGCGAAGGCGGTGAGCGCCGGCAGCAGCGCCACGTCCTCATCGGCGGCAAGCCGGCCGACGGCGACCGGATAAGGTGCGTCCGGCAGATCCCCCGGCGCCGTCCGCCACGGCGCCGACGCGAGGCCAAAGGCGGCGCCAAGTGCCAGCGTCTCGGTCCGGCGCTCGCGGCTGCCACCGAGCGCCACGGCGAGCTCCGCGACCGCCTGCAGCCGGACCGGATCGCCCGCAGCCGCATGCGCTTCGGCGAAGAGGACGAGGTCGTTCCAGCCGGAGCCGTGCACCAGGAGCGTCCGCACCCAGCCGAACAGCGTCTCGGCATCCGCGACCTGCCGCGCCGAGATCGCGCTCTCCAGCCCATGCGAGAAGGCGAAGGCGCCGACCGGGAAAGCGGGCGACATCCAGGTCAACAGCCGCAGCAGTGCCGCACCGCCGTCTGCCGACGGAGGCTTGTTCTCACCACGAGACGCAGCGTCGGAAGATGCCCCGGCGCCATCAATCATGGGCATGATGATCGGTGCCGTGATCCGCCGTCGGCGCCTCGTGCTCGTGATGGTCGTTATGCGCACCACCATAGGCGCCACCCTCGGGATCGAACGGCCCGTCGATCTCGACGACGCTGGCGTTGAGCCCCTCCAGCATGTCCTTCAGCACCGGCTCGCGGCGGATGAACAGGTGGTCGGCACAGATCTGCGCGGCCTGGTGGCGGTTGCCGAGGTGCCAGGCGAGCGTCAGGAGATGCGTCGCGTTCGAGCCGCGGACGACGTAGAGCGGCTCGTCCTTCGCCCGCACCTTCAGGAACCGGCCGTCGTCGAGCGCGATGCCGTCGCCCTCGCGCAGGCGCACCGTCTCCGGCAGGTCGAGCAGGAAGGCGATGCCGCCGTCCGACACCATCGCCATCCGCCGCCGGTGCCGCTGCATCTCGTCGAGTGTGATGGTGTCGGCGAAGTCGAAGCTGTGGTCGCGGGATTTGACGTTGGTGGCGCGGATCATCGGCTTACCTTGCAACGGATGGGTTTCACGTCGGGCGTTCTCTCGTCGTAGATGTCGGCGATATTGCCGCGCGTCCACCAGATCGTCGAGCCCGACGCGTATTTGGCGCCCGACGCCGCGAGAACGCTGACGAACGCACGCGGCGTGCCCCGCACCGCCAGCACGGCCAGCTGCGTGTCGGGAAAGTTGTAGTAGGTCACCGCAAGCTTGGCGTCGCTGCCCGCGCAGGCGTAGGAAACCGACTGCTGGTCGAGCGTGCCGGGCAGGTCGAGCGTCACGGTCGCAGCCCGCGCCATGCCACCGGCTGCGATGGAAAATACTGCCAGGGCGACAAAGGCCTTGAGCGCGGTCATTCGGCCTCCGGTAGAAAATCGGGCGTCAGGATATCGTCGATAACGAAGGGGCACGTCGCGGGAAAAACGTCAGGCGAAAGACCGGTCTCGCCACTCGCCTGGGACACCGCGGCCGAATACTCCTCGGCAAGGATTTCGGCTGAAAAAGACGCAAGGCTCGGGCTGTCGTCCAGAACCCTCCGCAGCATGCGCTGCTGCTCCCTGATCGTTCCGCTCCAGCTGCGAGAACGGTGCATCGGCTGAAACCGCCACTTCAGCAGATGCGTGAGGATGAGCGTCAGCCGGCTGGCGATCTCGCGTCTCTCGCGCCGCCCCATGCTCTCGATCTCCTCGGCTGCATTCTCCCAGTCGATGTCGCCGCGGTTGTCGAAGCCTGCACGCGCCCGCAGCTTCGCCCCCTGGTCTAGCGTCCAGGCGTGGAAGTCGGTGTCGTAGAGGCTCGGTTCGGGCTTCTTCAGCGGCGCGGTCATTCGTCGCCCTCGGGATAGAAGTCGGGGTCGAGGATGTCGGCGATGGTGTAAGGGCATTCGGCCGGAAAGGTGCCCGGCGGAAGCCCGGTCTCGTCCGCCGCCTTGAGGCGGGCAAACTCGAACTCCTCCATCAGCACCTCCGATGGATACTGTCGGAGGCTGGGACTGCGCCGAAGCCGACGGGCCAGCCGGAAGCGCTGCTCGCGGATGGTCGATCGCCAGCTGCCGCTCCGCTGCCCCGGCTGGAAATGCCATTTCAGGAGGTGCAGGAGAAGGACCGCCAGCCGGTTCTCGATCTCGCTGCATTCTGAATTGCCCACGCTCTCGATCTCCTCGGCGACATTCTCCCAGTCGATGGCGGCGGAGGCATGCGCGCGAAGCCGCGCAGCCTGCTCCTGTGCCCAGGCATAGAGGTCGGTGTCGTAGAGGCTCGGCTCGGTTTTCTTCAGGGATGCGGTCATGCACCGCCCTCGGGATAGAAGTGCAAATCCAGGATGGCGGCGATGGCGAAGGGGCACTCTTGCGGAAAGGTGTTCTCCGGAAGCCGCGTTTCGCCGGCAGCTTTCAGGCGCGCAATTTCATATTCCTTGCCGAGAATTTTGGCGGGATAGGCTTTCAGGCTCGGGCTTGTCGCAAGTTCATCGAGAATCCGGCGGCGCTGCTCGACGATGGTGGCCTTCCAGTTGCTCGACCGGCGCGCGGGCTGGAAGCGCCATTTGAGCAGGTGTGTCAGAAGCACCACGAGCCGAGAAGCGATCTCGCGCTGGGCCGAGTTACCCAGGTCACCCAGCTCCTCGGCGAGATTTTCGAGATCGAGCCGATCGAGTTCCCCGGCCTTCAGGGCCGCAACCTGATCCTGGACCCAGGCGAAATAGTCCGCGGCATAGGCCGTCGTTTCGCGCGGGCGCGCGGGAACGTCTCGGGACTGGCCAAGCTGACGGGACACCGGTTCGGCTCCTTCGCGACGAGAGCCACGCCGCAACGCGGCTCGATCGGCCGATCCTAGAACATGAAGTAGCGCTGCGCCATCGGCAGCACCGTGGCGGGCTCGCAGGTCAGGAGCTCTCCGTCGGCGCGGACCTCGTAGGTCTCGGGGTCGACCTCGATGTGCGGCATCGCGTCGTTGAGGATCATCGAGGCTTTGGAAATGCCGCCCCGCGTGTTCTCGACGGCGAGGAAGGTCTTGTCGCAGCCGATGCGCGCGCGCAAGCCGTCGTCGAGCGCCGCCTGACTGACGAAGGTCGCGCCGATCGCCGCCGTCGCCTTGCCGAAGGCGCCGAACATCGGCCGGTAGTGCACCGGCTGCGGCGTCGGGATCGAGGCGTTGGGATCGCCCATCGGGGCGGCGACGATCATGCCGCCGAGCAGCACCATCGCCGGCTTGACCGCGAAGAAGGCGGGGTCCCAGATCACGATGTCGGCCCGCTTGCCGACCTCGATCGAGCCGATCTCGCGGCTCATGCCCTGCGCGATCGCCGGGTTGATGGTGTACTTCGCGACGTAGCGCCGGGCCCTGAGATTGTCGTTGTCGCCGGTCTCGCCGACCAGACGGCCGCGCTGGCGCTTCATCTTGTCGGCGGTCTGCCAGGTGCGGATCAGCACCTCGCCGACGCGGCCCATCGCCTGGCTGTCGGACGAGATGATAGAGAACGCGCCGATGTCGTGCAGGATGTCCTCGGCGGCGATGGTCTCGCGCCGGATCCGGCTTTCGGCAAAGGCGATGTCCTCGGGGATCGACGCGTCGAGGTGGTGGCAGACCATCAGCATGTCGAGATGTTCCTCGAGCGTGTTGACGGTGTAGGGCCGCGTCGGATTCGTCGAGGACGGAATGACGTTCGGCAAGCCGCAGACCTTGATGATGTCCGGCGCATGGCCGCCGCCGGCGCCCTCGGTGTGGAAGGCGTGGATGGTGCGGCCCTTGAGGGCGGCGACGGTGTCCTCGACGAAGCCGGATTCGTTCAGCGTGTCGGTGTGGATCATCACCTGGACGTCGTAGGCGTCGGCGACGGAGAGGCAGCAGTCGATCGCCGCCGGCGTCGTGCCCCAGTCCTCGTGCAGTTTCAGCGCGCAGGCACCGCCGAGCACCATTTCCTCGAGCGCCGCCGGCTTCGACGCATTGCCCTTGCCGGAGAAGCCGATGTTCATCGGCAGGCCGTCGACCGCCTGCAGCATCCGTGCGAGGTGCCAGGGACCGGGCGTGCAGGTGGTGGCGAGCGTGCCGTGTGCCGGTCCGGTGCCGCCGCCGAGCATAGTGGTGATGCCGGAATAGAGTGCCGCATCGATCTGCTGCGGGCAGATGAAGTGGATGTGCGCGTCGAAGCCGCCGGCGGTGACGATCTTGCCCTCGCCGGCGATCGCCTCGGTGCCCGGGCCGATGACGATGTTGACGCCCGGCTGGGTGTCGGGATTGCCGGCCTTGCCGATGGCGTGGATGCGCCCGTCGCGCAGGCCAATGTCGGCCTTGTAGATGCCGGTATGGTCGAGGATCAGCGCATTGGTGATCACCGTGTCGACGGCGCCCTCGGCCCGGCTCCTCTGCGACTGGCCCATGCCGTCGCGGATCACCTTGCCGCCGCCGAACTTCACCTCCTCGCCATAGGTGGTGAGGTCCTTCTCCACCTCGATGAACAGCTCGGTGTCGGCAAGCCGCACCTTGTCGCCGGTCGTCGGGCCGAACATCGCGGCATAGGAAGAGCGGGCAATTCGGAACGACATCGGAAACCTCATGGACGGCGCGGGACCGGCGCTGACGGGATTCGAGCGGGTCGAACCGTGTTGCAGCGCCGAAGCGCATTCGGACCGCAAACCATCCGGTTTGTCAAAGGCCGCTCCCCGCCCCACCTAGGGGAGATGAACAGAATATTCGCACCGACGCTGGCTGCCCTTCTTGCAGGCCTCACCTTCTCTGCCGGCGCAGCGCAGGCACAGTCCTTCGGCAGCGGCCCCCCGGGCACTCCCACCGGCAGTTCGATGTCGGGCGCCCGCATCGTCGGCCAGCCGAAGGTCGGAAGCGGCAACAGGGTTCCGAACGCGCGGGTCTTCGGCGACACGGCCGAGGAGCGCGCCTACGGCAAGGACTTCGACGACAGCTACATCAAGCCGAAAGTGCGCAAGGGCATCAGGTCCGGCAAGAGCAATGCGGAGCGCGCGGCCGAGGGACGGTCAAGCCTCGACCCCGCTGCCGCCGGCGCCTATGCACTGGACGGTCCGACGGCCATCGGCCGCAGCGCCGTCACCCGCAACAGCACCTTCAGCCGCAGCGGCCGGGCGCGGATCGTCAAGCCCGCACCGTAGACGGAACGACGTTCGCTCCGTTGGCTCGCGACGGATATCGGAACGCCTGAGAAGACAAAGCATTAACGAAACAGGACGTTCGTCGCCGCTCCTGCATACGGCACGGGTGGCGTTTCGAACCAACCGACAGGATCAATGCCATGTCTCGCACATTCCTTCTCGCCCTCTCCGCCTCCGTCCTGCTCGCCGGCGCACCGGCGTTTGCGCAGTCTTCCGGCGGCAGCTCGGGTGGTGGCAGCTCGGGCGGCGGCACCTCCGGCGGCGGCGCGAGCGGCTCGGGCAGCAGCAGCAGTTCAGGTGGCGTCAGCGGCAGTTCGGCGGCCAGTGGCAGCGGCAGTGGCGTCAGCGGCAGCGTCGGCAGCGGGGCAAGCTCCGGCACGACCGGCTCCGGCGCCAGCGGCCTCGGCTCTTCCGGCACGGTCGGATCGGGCGCGATGGGCACGGCAGGGCCGGGCACGACAAGCGGCACGGTCGGCAGCGGCAATGTCGGGCCGTCCGGCGGCATCTCCACCAGCGCGCCGGCCGATACGATGGGCAGCGAGGGGACGGCGACGCAGGGCTCGAGTTCGGTCAACAGCACCAATGCCGAAACCATCGCCCGCACCGGCAATGCTGGAGCGACGACGTCCTCCAGCGGATCGAGCGGCGCCATCGGCGGTTCTGGTGGCTCTGGCGGCACCGGGATGGGCGCTTCGGGCGCTGGCCGGGCCGAGGATTACAACATCCCGGCCCCGAAGATCGCCGTCGACCCCCAGCAGATCCGCGGGGCGCTCGAGGCTCAGCCCAGCGCGACCCCGAAGCCGAACGGTGACTGAGAAGTCACGCAAGGCCTCGGACTTCGAAACCGGTCGTGGGCGCTACAGCGCGCCCATGACCTTTGCATTGAAGCCGTAGACCTCGCGCAGACCGCGAAGCGGTACCAGGGCCACCTCCCGGGTCTGGCCGGGTTCGAAACGCACCGCCGTCCCTGCGGCGATGTCGAGCCGATGGCCCCGCGCTGCGGCGCGATCGAAGTCTAGCGCAGGATTGGTCTCTGCGAAGTGGTAGTGCGAGCCGACCTGGATCGGCCGGTCGCCGGTATTCGACACCTCGAGGATAACGGCATCGAGGCCCTCGTTGAGCACGATGTCGCCGGGTGCGGTGATGACTTCGCCGGGGATCATGGTCAGCCCGCCATCAGCGCGACGCCGACGATCGCGGTGCCCAAGCCGATCAGCCGGGCGACGACCTGGAACCGGCCGAGCGACAGCCCGAGACCGACACCTGCCGCATGCAGCAGCGCCGTCGACAAAGCGAAGCCGAGGCCGAAGCTCAGCGCGCCCGCCGAACCGAGCTCGGCGGCGTGGGCATGGCCGTGAAACAGTGCGAACACGCCGACCAGCGGCGCGGATGCGGCCAGCGGCAAGCGGACGGCCGCGGCGACGAGAAGGCCGAGGACGACGACCGAGGCGAGGATCGTCGGCTCGACGAAGGGCAGTGCGAAGCCCGCCGTGCCCGCGACGAAGCCGGCCATCATGGTGCCGACGAACGCCGTCGGAACGATCCAGGTCGCCCGGCCGCCCAGCTGCGCCGCCCAGAGGCCGACAGCCACCATCGCCAGGATATGATCCAACCCGAACAGCGGGTGCGACAGGCCAGCCATCAGCGAGCCGTGCTCTGCGGGATTGAGGTGCGCGAAGGCGGGGGCAACTCCGGCAAGGAGTGCTGCGGCGGCGAGAGCGATAGGTTTCAGCATCTGTTCCTCGAAGGTCAACATGGGCGCCCGGGTTTGGGTCGCGCCCGGCATGGCGAGTCAGGTTAAAAAACCGTTCACGCCGGGATACTTTGGAAGACCCGGCCGTTCCTGTCAAAGATCATCAGCAGATCATCCCCGCCGGCAAGTGCATTCCGCCTGTTCGTTCAAATGCGAGACAGTTTGCAGCCGCTCCGCCAAGACCTTTGCCCTTATGCTGGCGGCAAGGCGAGACAGACAGCCAACGCCGCTCCACGGAACACACGATGCCCCGCACACTCTCCCGCTGCCTCCTTCTCGGCCTCCCCGTCGCCACCCTCCTCGCGCTCGCCGGCCAGACCGGCGGACCCGAGCGCACGATCATCCGCACCGCGACGATCGATGGTGTGACAGGCCCGGTCTATTATTCCAGCCTGGAGCGACGTTATCTTGCCGTCGGCACCGCCAACGACGCCGAAATTGCCGGCCTCGACGCCACCGACACCCAGTAGCCTGTCGTCACGCAAAGACTTTCCGACCTGCATCCGCTGGCGACAACAAAAGCCGCAGATTCGCTTTTGCCTTCAGCGGATCGGCTGGTGCACCGTCACGAGCTTGGTCCCGTCCGGAAATGTTGCCTCGACCTGAATGTCGTGGATCATCTCGGCGATCCCTTCCATCACCTGGCCGCGGGTGACGACATGGGCGCCGGCATCCATCAGATCGGCGACCGAGCGTCCGTCGCGGGCGCCTTCGACGACGAAGTCAGAGATGATGGCGATCGCCTCGGGATGGTTCAGCTTCACGCCGCGCGCCAGCCGCTTGCGGGCAACCTCCGCGGCCATGGCGATGATCAGCTTGTCCTTTTCGCGCGGCGTCAGTTGCATCGCATCACTCTCTTCTCTGAACCCGTCGAAACTGTCATATCGACCATACCCGCGGAAGCGGGGCGTTTGCCAGCACCTGCAGCACGGGGATCAGCCGCTTGCGCAGCAAAAATCCGCTCGGCCCCACCAGCCGTGCCACGAGGAGGCCATCGACGAGACTGGCGCCGCCGTCCGGGCCGATGCGGTGCCTCACCTCGTCCAGCAAGGTCTCGGCGCCCGGCGCCTGGCAGAGGATGGTGGAGAAGGCCTTGGCGCCTGCAAGGCTTGCCGCGGACGCGGCGATGTCGTCGATCGCGCCGACGAGGCTCAGATTGTCGGCAAAGACCAGGACACCGTCGCGGCGAATACGCCAGCGATCGCGCAGCGACCCCTCCCGCACGGTCTCGCCCATCAGCGTCCGCCCGAGCACCACGCTTTCGGCCACCAGCAGCTGGCTCGACGCGGCACAGTCGACATCGAGCGTCCGGGCCAAGGCCCCGCCGTCGAACAGGATCGTCTCCTGCGGCAGGTAATGGAAGCTTGCCCCCTCGCCCACCCGGATGGTCGTCGCGATCCGCGCCTCGCCGGCGGAGGCGCGGTAGACGCGCTCCGAGGCCTGCGTCGTCAGGCTGAGGGCAGCGCCCGCCCCGGCGGCGAAGTCCTGCTGCAGCCGGTCGCCGCCGGTGAGACCGCCGGAGGAGTTGATCAGCACGGCTTCCGCCATCGCCGCGCCGTTCCGGGGAAAGCGCAGCTTCAGGCAGCCCGCCTGATGCAGCTTCGCCAGCCGGGAGCGGCCGTCCGTCAGGCGGAACTCGGCCATCGCCCGGCCGCGGGCCCGCTGCATGTCAGGGACCGGCGCGGGAGCTGCCGGGGCGATGTCGATGGGCAGCGCGTCAGACGGTGAGATGCTTGCGAACCTCCGGGCGGTCGAGATCCTCGGCCGTGCCCTCGAAGACGATCTCGCCGCGATCCATGATGTAGACCTTGTCGGCGAGTTCGCGGCAGAAGTCGAGATACTGCTCGACCAGCAGGATGGCGAGGCCCGAATGCTCCTTGAGGTAGCGGATGGCCCGGCCGATGTCCTTGATGATCGAGGGCTGGATGCCCTCGGTCGGCTCGTCCAGCACCAGGAGGCCCGGCCGCGTCACCAGCGCCCGGCCGATCGCCAGCTGCTGCTGCTGGCCACCGGACAGATCGCCGCCGCGCCGGCCGAGCATGGTCTTCAGCACCGGGAAGAGCTCGAAGACGTGCTCGGGAATATGCCTGTCCGTCCGCTTCAGCGGCGCATAGCCGGTCTCGAGGTTCTCCTTCACCGTCAGCAGCGGAAACACCTCGCGCCCCTGCGGCACGAAGCCGATGCCGCGCCGCGCCCGCGCATACGGCGCCTCGCGGCCGAGCGAATGCCCGTCCAGCGAGATGTCGCCCGAGCGGATCGGCTGCTGGCCGACGATGGCGCGCAGCAGGCTGGTCTTGCCGACGCCGTTCCGCCCGAGGACGCAGGTGATCTCGGCCTTCGCCGCATTCATCGACACGCCGCGCAGCGCCTGGGCCGCGCCGTAGTAGAGGTCGATGTTCGAGACGTTCAGCATGGGAGGCCTTTCGAGACGAGACGGGTGTCGTGTGGCGAAAAGCGACCGCAGTAGAAGCCGTCATCGCGGGCTTGACCGCCTCGAAACCTCGGGCTTTGCGAGGGAATGCACTCAGGATCGGGTGCCTTGCCCATCCGGTACCGGACCTGCCTGGACAGACGCCAAGGCATGGGTCCCCGCCCTGCGGGCGAGGATGACGACGGACGGGTTGTGCGTGAATTGGTAGTGCTCGCCACCGCGCTTCGGGGAGCACTGCGGTAAACAGTACCCCAAACTCCAACCCCAGCGGTCGTCATCCTCGGGGCCGTAGCCCCGGGGACCCATGCCGTGACGGCTGGCGACGACGCACCCCAATACCCACGACGGCGTAGATGAAAGGCCACCCCCACGGCCCTCACCGCCCCAGATACACTTCGACGACGCGCGGATCGGCGCTGACGGCGTCGAGCGTGCCCTCGGCGAGCACCGAGCCCTCGTGCAGGCAGGTGACCTTCACGTCGAGCGCGCGGACGAAATGCATGTCGTGCTCGACGACGACGACCGAGCGCGTCCGGGCGATGTCCTTCAGAAGCCGCGCGGTCTCCTCGGTCTCGGCATCGGTCATCCCCGCGACGGGCTCGTCGATCAGCAGCAGTTCCGGGTCCTGGGCCAGGAGCATCCCGATCTCCAGCCATTGCTTCTGCCCGTGGCTGAGATCCCCCGCGAGCGTCGCACGCCGCGCGCCGAGCCGCGTCGTCGTCAGGATCTCGTCGATCTTGTGCGCCTCGGCCGGGACGTTGCGGTGGAGCAGCGCCGCGAAGACGCTGCGCGTCCCGGCCATCGCAAGGCGCAGATTGTCCTCGATCGTGTGGCTGTCGAACACCGTCGGCTTCTGGAATTTCCGGCCGATCCCCATTGAGGCGATGTCGGCCTCGTCATGCTCTGTGAGGTCGACGTCGCCCTTGAAGAACACCTCGCCGCTGTCGGGCTTGGTCTTGCCGGTGATGATGTCCATCATCGTCGTCTTGCCGGCGCCGTTCGGGCCGATGATGGCGCGCATCTCGCCCTTCTGGATGACCAGCGACAGGCCGTTGATCGCCTTGAAGCCATCGAAGGTCTTGGTCACCCCGTCGAGGTAGAGCAGAGTCTCGCGCCGCGGCGAGATGATGCTCGCCCGCGCCGCCAGCTCGGCGGCGCGCTGCGTGGCATAGGGATGCGGCGAGACGACGAAGCCGGCGCCGTCGAGGGCGGAGAAGGCGGGGTTGATCTGAGGCATGACCATTACTCCGCCGCACTCGGGACCGCAGCACTCGGGGCCATCGCCCTCGGGGCCGACGCGCTCGGGACGGCGGCATCGCTGCCGGTGCCGGCATCGCCGATGCCTTTTTCGGCCGCGCGCGAGGTGCGGCGGTCGCGAAGCCCGCTCCAGCCGGCGTCGAAGGTACCGACGATGCCGCGCGGCAGGAACAGCGTCACGAAGACGAACAACCCACCCAGCACGAACAGCCAGAACTCGGGCGCTGCGGCGGTGAAGAAGCTCTTGCCGGCATTGACGATGAGCGCGCCGATCACCGGACCGAGCAGCGTGCCGCGGCCGCCGACGGCCGCCCAGACCACCACCTCGATCGAATTGACCGGGGCGAACTCGCCGGGATTGATGATGCCGACCTGCGGCACGTAGAGCGCGCCAGCGAGCCCCGCCATCATCGCCGAGACGGTGAAGGCGAAGAGTTTGACGTGCTCGGCGCGCCAGCCGAGGAAGCGCGTGCGGCTCTCGGCGTCGCGCACCGCGATCATCAGCTTGCCGAGCTTCGAGCGGGTGATCAGCCCGACCAGCACGACGCCGAGGGCCAGCGCCACGCAGCTGGCGACGAACAGGCCAAGCCGGGTAGAGGCGGCAGCCAGCGGGAAGCCGAGCAGTTCCTTGAAATCGGTCAGGCCGTTATTGCCGCCAAAACCCATGTCGTTGCGAAAGAAGGCGAGGAGCAGCGCGTAGGTCAGCGCCTGGGTGATGATCGAGAGGTAGACGCCGGTGACCCGGCTCCGGAAGGCGAAGTAGCCGAACACGAAGGCGAGCAGGCCGGGCACCAGGAACACCATCAGCGCGGCGAACCAGAACTGGTCGAAGCGGGTCCAGAACCAGGGCAACTCCTTCCAGTTGAGGAAGACCATGAAATCCGGCAGCACCGCGTTGCCATAGGTGCCGCGGGTGCCGATCTGGCGCATCAGGTACATGCCCATGGCATAGCCGCCGAGCGCGAAGAACGCGCCATGCCCAAGGCTCAGAATGCCGACATAGCCCCAGACCAGATCGAGCGAGAGCGCCAGCAGCGCGTAGCAGAGATACTTGCCGATCAGCGGGATGGCGTAGGAGGGAATGTGCAGCGCGCCGCCTTCCGGCACCCACTGGTTCGCCATCGGCACCAGGATGGCGGCGGCGATGAGCGAGAGCACGATGAACCAGACGCGCGGTCCGAGAAATTTCGCGAAAATCATGCGTCCACGAACCTCCCCTTCTGGGCGAACAGGCCGCGCGGGCGTTTCTGGATGAACAGGATGATGAGGACGAGCACCACGATCTTGCCGAGCACCGCGCCGGCATAGGGCTCCAGCAGCTTGTTGACGATGCCGAGGCTCATCGCCCCGACGAGGGTGCCCCAGAGATTGCCGACGCCGCCGAAGACCACGACCATGAAGCTGTCGATGATGTAGCCCTGCCCGAGATCGGGCGAGACGTTGTCGATCTGGCTGAGCGCGACCCCGGCAATGCCGGCAATGCCCGAGCCGAGCGCGAAGGTCGCGGCGTCAACCCAGGGCGTGCGGATGCCCATGGCCGAGGCCATTTTGCGGTTCTGGGTGACGGCGCGCATCTGCAGGCCCATCGCCGTCCGGTTGAGCGCTGCCAGCAGCGCGAAGAAGATCACGGCGGAGAAGACGATGATCCAGGCGCGGTTCCACGTCACCGACATCAGCCCGATGTCGAAGGCGCCCGACATCCAGGAGGGGTTGCCGACCTCCTTGTTGGTCGGGCCGAAAATGGTGCGGATGCCCTGCTGCAGGATCAGCGAGACGCCGTAGGTCGCGAGCAGCGTCTCCAGCGGGCGGCCGTAGAGGAAGCGAATCAGGAAGCGCTCCATGACGAGGCCCACCGACGCCGATACGGCGAAGGCCAGCGGCAACGCGATCGGCAGCGACCAGTCGAACAGGCCTGGCGCATGGGTGCGGATCGCCTCCTGCACCACGAAGGTGGTGTAGGCGCCGAGCATCACCATTTCGCCATGCGCCATGTTGATGACGCCCATGACGCCGAAGGTGATGGCGAGGCCGATCGCGGCGAGCAGCAGCACCGAGCCGAGCGACAGCCCGTACCAGACGTTCTGCGCGTAGCCCCAGAGCGTGATGTTCTGCTCGATCGCCTCGGCGGCGGCGGTCGCCGCGGCGGTCAACTCCGAGGCTTCGGCCGCGCGGATCTCACCGAGCACCACCAGCGACTGACGGTCGCCCCGCTCGGCGATCAGCTGGATCGCGGCGAGCTTCTCGGCCACCGGCCGGTCCGACTTGATGACGGCGGCGGCGCGGGCTTGTTCCAGCCGCAGCTTCACCGCCGGCACATCCTCCTTTGCGATGGCCGCGTCGAGCACGCCCACCTGCTCCGGCGTCGCGGAGGTGAAGAGGTTCATCGCGGCAGACAGGCGGCGCGCGGGATCGGGCGAGCCGAGGGTCAGCGTGCCCAGCGCATCGGCGACGACGACGCGGATGGAATTCTTGACGCGGACCTTCTGCAGGTCGGCGACGGCGACGCTGCCGAGCGAGGCGCCGGTATAGGGATCGAGAATCTCGATTGGGTCGGCCTTGCCCCGGGCGATCACCACGCTGCCGTCGGCGCGGTAGAACAGCTCGCCGGCGGCGAGCGCGTTCAGCGCGAGAGCCACGGCCGGATCGCCGGTGGCGGCGAGCTTGCGAACGGTCGCCTCGGTCTCGTCAAAACTCTTCTTGCCGGAAAATTCGGCGATGACCGGGGCAATACTCGCCTGGTCCTGCGCCAGCGCGAGGCCCGGCAGCACGACGACAGCCAGCAGCATCAAGGCGGCGAAAAGCAGGGATCGTGGGGAGGAGAGGATCATCGGCACGCCGGTCGCGAGGGAAAGGAAATGCCGGGGCGGCGCTGGCCGCCGCCCCGGGGGGAAGGAACGCATGCGGGAGGTCATGCGGGCCTTCCGGGCAGTCCTGGCGAAAGAGGGTGCCGTATCGCGCCGGACTGCCATGAGGCCGCGCCGCCGGAGCGGCGCGGGAGAGGAGGCGTCAGTTAGCCTTGACGGAACCGCCGCAGGTCTTGGTCTCTGTGTTGTAGTTGCCGCAGCGGATCGGGTCGGTCCAGTCGGCGATCAAGGGCTTCGACTCCGGCAGGAAGTCCGACCAGGCATCGCCCTCGACGGCCGGGATTTCCTTGACGACCTCGAACTGGCCGTCGGCCTGGATCTCGCCGATCAGCGTCGGCTTGGTGATGTGATGGTTCTTGCCCATCGTCGCCATGCCGCCGGAAAGGTTCGGCACGGAGAGGCCGACCATCGCGTCGATCACCTTGTCGGAGTCGGTGGTGCCGGCCTTCTCGACCGCCTTGACCCAGAGGTTGAAGCCGATGAAGTGGGCTTCCATCGGGTCGTTGGTCACGCGCTTGTCGTTCTTGATGTAGGCGTGCCAGGCCTTGATGAAGGCGGCGTTCTCAGGGGTATCGACCGACTGGAAGTAGTTCCAGGCGGCGAGATGGCCGACCAGCGGCGCGGTGTCGATGCCGGCGAGCTCTTCCTCGCCGACCGAGAAGGCCATGACCGGGATGTCCTTGGCGGTGATGCCCTGGTTGGCGAGTTCCTTGTAGAACGGCACGTTGGCGTCGCCGTTGACGGTCGAGACGACGCCCGTCTTCTTGCCGGCCGCGCCGAATTCCTTGATCGCGGAAACCTCGGTCTGCCAGTCGGAGAAGCCGAAAGGCGTGTAGTTGACCTTGATGTCCTCGGCCGGGACGCCCTTCGACAGCAAGTAGGCCTCGAGGATCTTGTTGGTGGTGCGGGGATAGACGTAGTCGGTGCCTTCCAGCACCCAGCGCTTGACGCCTTCCTCCATCATGTAGTCGACGGCCGGGATCGCCTGCTGGTTCGGAGCGGCGCCGGTGTAGAAGATGTTCTTCGAGGACTCTTCGCCCTCGTACTGCACGGGGTAGAACACGACGGTGTCGAGCTCTTCGGCGACCGGCAGGATCGACTTGCGTGAGACCGAGGTCCAGCAGCAGAACACCGCCGCGACCTTCTGGGCCGACACCAGGTCGCGCATCTTCTCGGCGAACAGCGGCCAGTCAGAGGCGGGGTCGACGACGACGGGCTCGAGCTTCTTGCCGAGCAGGCCGCCCTTGGCGTTCTGCTCCTCGATCAGCATCAGCATGACGTCCTTGAGGGTCGTCTCGGAGATCGCCATCGTGCCGGACAGCGAATGCAGCACACCGACCTTGATAGTCTCCTGCGCCAGGGCGGCGTTCGCCCCGAGAGATCCGAGGGCCATGGCCGCTGCCGCCCCACGCAGCCACTTCTTCGCTGAAAACATACCCGCACTCCACACGTTCCGACCCGCCCCCTGACGGATCCTCGCAAGTGGATTGGCAAGCCTCGTGCCATATCGCGGACAGGGGCAGTTCAACCGCCACAAAATGGTCAGTCGACTGCTGAGCAAGGCACGGCACGGCGTTGCGCGCGGTTGGAATGCCGCGAGAATTTGCAACCGCGGGCTGCCGGGCCTTCGCTGCCCGTGCCTTCGCCAGCTGCAATGTCAGTATTGCCTATATATTAGGCAGGTGTGGCGCCGCTGTTCAGATCGGCTGCTTGCGGGCCTGCGGCCAACCGCACTTCCAGCTCGTCACCTTCCACTGCGGGTGATCGCCCGCCCACTGGGCGACGTAGGGTGACGACAGCATCATGCACTGCGTCAACGTGCCCCGGCTCTCGTAGTAGAGATGCTCTTCCTTGCAGGTCTGCGGCTGGGAAACCATGCAGACGGACAGGATCAGGTCGATCATTTCGCGCTCCTTGGGCCAACAGCCCAATTTCGGTGCCCACCGCAGGAACAGGGAGAGCACCGCATCGTCCCGGGCTATCTCCCGCTATTCGTCATCGTAGAGCAGCCTGCCGGTGGAGGAAGACACGCGCGCGCACCAGATCTCTCAAGATTTCGCGAGCGCCAGCAAAGCCGTGGCCTGCGAGCCACCGTGACGTTCGAATTCGCCACCATCATCCCGTACGCCAAGGCACGCCCGAGACGTCCTCTGGTTCCGTTCACCCAACTCTGAAGCGCCGAAACACCGTTCAGAATCAATCACGTTTCTGTTCGCTCAGTGACTTGGAACGCATTCGGGAGATGCACGGTTCTCCATCCGACATCGGCATTACGAAGGATACCTTATGAAGACCGCAACCCGTCTGGCGCTGGCGCTCGCTTCGGCAACGCTCCTCTCGACCGCCGCTTTGGCGCAGACCGCCGCCCCGGCGACCGCCCCTGCCAGTGACATGGCCAAGCCGGCGATGGCGCAGCCGACGGCCGAGATGAAGTCCGTGCTCGATAAGCTGAAGGAACTCGGCGCCAAGCCGATCGGCACGCAGTCCGTCGAGGCGACCCGCAAAGGTCCGACACCTGCGGACGCGGCGATGGCCGTGATGAAGGAAAAAGGCATCGAGCCTGATGCCGCCTTCAAGGCGGTGAAGACCAAGGACATGATGATCCCCAGCGCCGCCGGCGAGATCCCGGTCCGCGTCTATACGCCGGAAGGCAGCGGCCCGTTCCCGGTCGTCGTCTACTTCCACGGCGGCGGCTGGGTGATCGCCGACATCGACACCTATGATGCCTCCGCCCGCGGCATCGCGGCCAACGCCAAGGCGATCGTCGTCTCGGCCGATTACCGTCATGCCCCGGAGCACAAGTTCCCGGCGGCGCACGAGGACGCGATCGCCGCCTACAAGTGGACGATCGAGAATTCCCGCAGCTTCAACGGCGATGCGAAGAAGGTCGCACTGGTCGGCGAGAGCGCCGGCGGCAATCTGGCGGCCAACGTCGCCATCGCGGCCCGCGACCAGAAGCTCGCCATGCCGCTCGCGGAAGTGCTGGTCTACCCCGTCGCCGGCAAGGACATGACGACCCCGTCCTATGTCGAAAACGCCGACGCGATGCCGCTATCGAAGCAGGCGATGGAGTGGTTCGTCTCCAACGTCTTCGAGAGCAAGGACCAGGCGTCCGACCCGAGGCTGGATCTCGTCAACCGCACGGATCTTTCCGGCCTGCCGCCGACCACGATCATCAACGCCGAGATCGATCCGCTGCGGTCGGAAGGCGAAATGCTCGCCGAGAAGCTGAAGGCGGCCGGCGTCGCCACCGAGCAGAAGACCTATGACGGCGTCACGCACGAGTTCTTCGGCATGGCGGCGATCGTGCCGCAGGCGAAGGAAGCGACAGACATGGCCGTCAAGGCGCTGACCAAGGCCTTTGGCAGCTAGCGGAAGCTCGTCTTGCGGCGTCTCCCAGAGAGCCGCTAGCTCATTTTGAAACCGCCGGCATCGAAAGGTGCCGGCGGTTTTTCTATGATCCGCCCTGACGCGTCCGCGAACCATGCGACACAGCGGAGGCCGGATACTGATTAGTCCAGCGGCAGGAACAGCTCTCCAAGGCTCGAGACCGCGGTATCCCCGGAAAATCGCCGCATCGGACTGCCGTCGAAGAGGGGATGGGCGAACGGTTCGGCCGCAAAAGTCCGTGCCATCAGGCGGAGGATCAGGAGGTCGGCGGGCCCATTGTCGAGAAAGGTCGGCCCGGTCGCCTCCGCGCCGCCCGCCAGAACGATCGTGCCCCGCTTCATCAGCATGCCAGCACCGCGCGCCGCCCGTCCGCCGATGACGATCGTTCCGGCGATCATACGGGCGCCCACATTCGGTCCGGCAGATCCGCCGACCCGCACGACGCCGCGGCGCATCCGGTTGCCGGCCCGCGCACCGACGGCACCCAGCACGTTCACCGTCCCGCCCCGGAGGCCTGCCATCTCGCCCGCCAGCGGACCGCCGAGGTCGTCGCCGGCATCGCCCGTCACCGTCAGCGTGCCGCCCGTCATGCCCGAGCCCGCAAACGGGCCGGCCGAGCCGCGGATTTCCAGCGTGCCGCCCGACATCGCCCGCCCGGCGCGCTGGCCGACATCGCCCTCGACGAGGATCGTCCCGCCCGCTTGGCTCTCGCCGACCCGGTCGAACCTTTCGGAGCCGCCGACGATGCGGATGTCGGCGGGATCGTCGCCGGTGACCGCGAAGACGTCGCCGACGGCAAGGCCTCGACGGGTCGTGCCGATCGGCAGCGCCGCGATCGCCGCGGTGCCAAGCCCCGCGAGGCGGGCGGCGGTCAGGGCGGACAGGTCGAGCCGCTGGTCCGGCGCGTGCCGCAGCGTGAAGGTCAGGCCGCTCATGGTGCGAGATCCCGCAGGTGGTAGTGGTGGGGGCCGAGCTGGCCGCCGTAATTGCCGGCGCTGACCCGCAGCGCGCCCTTGTCGGGGCCGAGGTCGACCACCGCCTTCAGGCCGACGCGCATCGCCTCGGCCACCACCTCGGACGTCACCCCGTCGATGACGATCTCCAGCACCGACCCGATCTCCGGGTCGAGGGCCGAGTTGGTGACGCCCTTCAGCGTCGGGCAGAAGGCATCGTTGGTGGAGGCCATCATGCCCTTGTACTTGCCGCCGATCTTCGAGCCCGAACGCACCACGCCGCCGGGAAACGGCATGATCGCGCCGTCCACCGCGTGGATCGCGTCGACCGCCGCCTCGGCAGCGCGGAGCGCATGCGCGGCATCGGATGCGAGGAACAGGAGGTTGCCGCCGCCGACCGCCTTGCCGGTCAGCCCCGTCTGCGCTTCACAGAGGAACTCTCCCTCCATCACCGGCATCCGCCAGAAATGCTGGTCGCCGAACTTCTTCGAGACCTGCCAGCCGTCGGAGAAATAGCGGATGGCATTGCCGAGATCGATGCGCGTTTCGCCCTCCAGCCCGGCATAGCAGGCCGAGGACGGGCTGGTCAGGATGCACTGGCCGAGCCGCGTCGCCAGCATCTTGGCGAGCCCCACCGGCTCCATCCCGAAGATCAGCAGCCGCACGCCGGGCCGCCCGTCCGGCGTCTCGTCCGGCGACAGCATCCGGTCGATGCCCGCCTCGCAGCCGCAGGCGATGACGGAGGTGGCAAAGCCGGTCATCGACTGCGCCGCGGCCATCACCCAGCGCTCGTTGACGGCGGTGACGATGACCCCCGTGCCGCTCATCGGGAAGGCCTCGGCGAAGGTATCGTCGATGGTGACGCCGTTGCGGATCAGCGCTGCCATGGGACCACCTTGAATGGATCGCCGAGCCCGAGGGCATGTTTGGGCACCTCGAACCAGCGCATCGGGATGCCGTATGTCTCGTCGTAATAGGCCTCGAGCCGCCGCCGCATGGCGGGGTCGGCCTTGGTGCCGAGCGACAGGGTCTTGCCCATCCGCCGCGCCACCACGTCGCCGTCCTTCACCACCAGGTCGCCGTCCTTGAACAGGTAGGCCGCCTTTCCGAACATCGCCGCCTTGTCCGGGCTGGCGCGGTAGACCGCGACGTCGGCGATGCCGCCCGGCCCGAGATGGCCCCGGTCGGCAAGGCCGAGCAGCTTGGCGGGCGCGGCACGGGTCATGATGGCGATCTCGGCGAGGGTATATTCGCGCGCGAGTTCCGGCAGCTTGGTCATCCGCATCGCGGCTTTCGGCATCGCCTCGATCCAGCGGGCGCGAACCTCCCGGTCCATCAGCAAGGCGAAGATCTCGGGATAGGCGGTGAAGGGCGCGCCGTTCGGATGGTCGGTGGTGAAGAAGACCCGCCAGGGGTCCTCGATCAAGAGGAACAGCTCCAGCCCGATCGCCCATTGCAGGGCGTTGAAGTAGTTGGCTTGCCGGTAGTCGATCGGCACGACGCCGCCGCCGTTCGCCTCGGCATCCTGGATCACGCTCTTCTTCGGGCTCGCGCCGGCCCGCCCGCCGAACTGGCGCATGGCGTCGGACGAGACGGTGACGGTCTGGCCGAACATCACCTGGCCGATGTCGACGGTGACCTCCGGCGTCGCGTTGACGACCGCGGCCAGCCGCTCGCTCTCCGACGAGAAGGCGCGCTTGCCGTCGGCGCCATAGCCGTAGAACTGGATGTGCGCGAGGTGCAGCGGCAGCCCTTCCGCCGCGTCCATGGTCTGAGCTGCGGCATCGGCGCTGCTGCCGGGAATGCCGAGATTGTTGCAGTGGACATGCAGCGGGTGGGCAATGCCGAGCCGCGTCACCGCGCCTTGCAGCGTCTTGACGATCTGCCGCGAGGTGACGCCGTACTCCGGCACGGTGTCGTCGAAGGAGAAGCCGCGAACATTGTCCTTGAACGCCGCCGACCCGCCGGCATTGATGGTCTTCACCCCGAGCGCCCGCGCCGCCGAGACCGACCAGGCGACGTAGTCCTCGATGGCGGCCTCGCTCTCGCCGGCGCGCATCAGCGACAGCAGGAAGTCGTCATTGCCGAGGATGACCAGCGTCGCCTTGTCGATGATCGGGATGTCGGCGAGCTCGAGATGGGCGTGCAGCGCCGCCGAGGGCGCCATCGCCGGCTCGACCACCGTGGTGAACCCCATCCCGGCATAGAGGGTGCCGGTCTCCTCCGTGGTCCAGCCGACCTTGGTCAGCGCCGTCGCATCGGGCCGCGCCTTGAACGCCTTGTGGAACTCCGGCAGCAGCAGCCGCGCGGTGTTCACGTGGCCGCCGGCGATGTGCGAGTGGATGTCGATGGCGCCGGCCATCACCACCATGCCGGTGCAGTCGATCGTTCTGTCGGGGGTCCTGTCGGGCGTCTGCGCCTCGCCCGGCGCGGCGACGATCAGGCCGTCCTCGAAGAAGAGGTCGCCGATGCCGTCGCGGCCGTTGACGGGATCGACGACATGGCCGCCGGAAAGTTTCGTCAGCATCGTCAGGCCTTTCGCTCGGAACCGCCGAGGCCGGCTTCGAGGGCAGCGGCGAGCGCGTCGAGGATGGCGGCAGCCGTCGGCAGATGGCCCGGCGCGGCGCCCTCCTCCTCGTCTGCATCCACCGGCACGAAGCTCGCGATTTCGTCGGCATAGACGAGGCTCCCCGCCCCGATCTCGGCGACGGCAAAGCCGACCTCGGGCCGCAAGGCCGAGGCGGCCGTCGGCGTGCCGAGCACGATCAGCGGCACGTCGCCTTTCGGCTCGGCGCCCGAGAAGGCGGCAAGCGAGGAGATGTCGACGACGAGGTCGACCTCGCCCGCGGCGATCAGCCGGCCGGCGGAATAGGCGAAGGCATCGTGCTCGGCGTCGCCGCGGGCGAAG
The DNA here is from genome assembly GCF_055730125.2 of Mesocryomonas fontinalis. Lineage (NCBI taxonomy): Bacteria > Pseudomonadati > Pseudomonadota > Alphaproteobacteria > Hyphomicrobiales > Aurantimonadaceae > Mesocryomonas > Mesocryomonas fontinalis. The sequence continues at coordinate 243,119 of NZ_JBUZWG020000004.1, forward strand.
CTCACCCGCAGCGGATAGCCGGTCACCGCGGTGGCGATCTGCGCCGCCCCCCAGGCCTGTCCGGGACCGGCCAGCGGGATCGAGGAGGCGCGGGTGGTGAGGTTAAGGTCGGCGACGAGGCCGGCGAGCATCTCGACGCCGAGCGCGTCCAGGCCCTCCGCGGACCAGAGGACGCAGGCAAAGCCCGCCCCTTTCAGCCAGGCGGCGATCTCGGCGGCCTTGTCGCGGTCGATCGGCCCGTCGCCGAAACGCCGTCCGGCGAGCGCCGCGCGGATCATCGCCGCGGCATCGGCGAGATCGCCGATGTCGCAGGCGACAGCCTCGACCGGAATGCGGCCGGACGCGATCTGCGGATCGGCCGGCCCGCCGAGCCAGACGATTCGCCGTTCACCACCGCCCTCGCCGTCTCGTCCGAGATCGCGGGTGCCATCGAAGAGAAAGCCGAGAAGGTCCGGAGAAAGGGTCGCGGCATCGCCGCCGACGATGAGGAAACGATCTGCACGCCGGCGCATTTCGGCGGGCACGGCGAGGAACATGCCGCTGCCGCGCAGCACCTCGATATTGCGGTAGAGCGCGTCCGAGGCGCCGTGGTCGATCACGCCGCCCGAAAGCTTCGCCAGCCGCAATGCCGCCTTCACACCGGCGACGTCCGTCGACAGCCCGGTGAACAGCGGCATCCGGCTGCGACCGATCAGCTGCGCTGCCGCCGCGATCGCTCCGTCCTGTGCGGCTCCGGCCCCTTCGATCCAGGCAACAGGCGCTGTCGCCCCGTCCAACCCGTCCCGCGGCGCTCTCGGCCCGTCAGTCCCTACATTGCCCAAAAGACATCGCTTCCTGGCGCCCGGGGGCCAGTTAAAGCCAAGGACACCCAAGCGCCAAGCCCCGGCGCACAAAAATTGTCGCGGCAGGTCGTAAGCGCCGTCACAGAATCAGCCGCGATCTCAGCCGCCGCCTCAGTCTTCGTAGCGGATATAGGCGAAGCGCGGGTCGTCCGGCGGCCCGGTCAGCGCCCCGTCTTCCCGGCCCGGCTGCCAGCCGATGACCGCCTCGATCTTCCGTGCCAACTCGAAATCGAGGTCGGTAATCCCCTTGGCCTCATGGTGGGAGAGCCGCACTTCGACCGCGGCGTAGGAGACGAGGAGATCGGGATGGTGGAACGCCGCCTCCGCCAGATGGCCGATGGCGTTGACGACCAGCAGGCTGGCCTTCCAGCCATGAGTCCTGAAGGTCCGCCGGATCGAGCCGTCCTCCAGCCGCCAGCGCGGCAGGTCGCGCCGGAGGATTTCGTTGACCGCGTCATCGCAATAGGTGACCTCGTTCGTCATCGCCTCGGTTTCTCCCCTTGCCGGCCTTCGCCAAAGAAGAATAATAGTTGAGCGGGCATCAGAAGACAGGACATATCGTGACAACGGACGTCGTCAGCGTCGCAGCGCCCGCGCGCCTGCATCTGGGGTTCCTGGACATGCAGGGCGGCCTCGGCCGCCGGTTCGGCGGCATCGGCATGGCCGTGTCGGAACCATCGACCCGCCTCACCCTCCGCCGCGCCGAAGCGACGGTGGTCGAGGGGCCGGAGAAATCGCGCGCCCGCTGGCACATCGAGGCGATGCGCGCCCATCTCGGCATCAGCCACCATCACCACCACCTTGCGATTTCCAGCGTCATTCCCGCGCATGCCGGCCTCGGCTCGGGCACGCAGCTGGCGCTCGCGGTGGCCGGGGCCTTGCGCCGGCTCAACGGCATGCCGCTCGATCCGGAGGGCGATGCCGCCTTCCTCGGCCGCGGCAGCCGGTCCGGCGTCGGCGCGGGCTTCTTCAACGATGGCGGGTTTCTCGTCGACGGCGGCAAGGGCGCGCTGAACCTGCCGCCGCCGGTCATCGCGCGGCTGCGGTTTCCCGAGGCCTGGCGGGTGATCCTAGTGATCGATCCGGCCCGCAACGGCCTCGAGGGCAGCGAGGAGATCGACGCCTTCGCCGCCTTGCCGGCCTTCCCCGAAACCACCGCGGCGCAGATCTGCCGCCTCGTGCTGATGCAGTTGCTGCCGGCCCTCGTCGAAACCGACCTCGCCAATTTCGGTGCGGCGCTGAGCGAAATCCAGCGCCATGTCGGCGAGCATTTCGCGGCCGCGCAAGGTGGCCTGTTCAGCAGCCCGCGCGTCGCCAGCGCCATGGCGCAGCTGAAGGCCATGGGCGCGACCGGCATCGGCCAGAGCTCATGGGGACCCACCGGCTTCGCCTTCGCCGCCAGCCTCGAGGAGGCCCGCGCCATGGTCGCCAAGGTGCGCGGCGCCGGCGAGAGCCTCGACATCCGCGTCGTCGAGGGGCGCAACAGCGGCGCCACCATCACGACATCAGCGGCCGCCTGAACGCTGCCGCCCGAACAAGAATGCCGGGCAAACCGGCGAAAAAATCCTGGAGGAAACATGGCCCAGAAAAACATCCTGCACATGCTGACGCCGCACAAGCATGTCAGCCCGTTCGACGTGAACATGGCGGCCGACGCCGGCTACGACGTCATCGTGCCCTATGAGAACGTGACCCTGGACGAGGTGGCCGACCTCGTTCAGGACGCGATCTTCTCCCGGCCGCCGCATTTCGGCGTCTCGACCGGCATCTTCTTCGGCGGCGACGACGCCGTGCTGGCGCTCGACATGATCGATGCCGCCAAGGCCGCGTTGGTGCCGCCGTTCGGCACCAACATCTTCGCCGATCCCGCCGGCTCCTTCACCACCGCCGCCGCGATGGTCGCCTGCACTGAGAAGGTTGTGCGCGAGAAGCATGGCCGCGAACTCGCCGGCACCCGCATCGCCGTGTTCGGCGCCACCGGCGTCGTCGGCTACTGCTCGGCCGTCATCGCCGCGCTCGAGGGCGCCGAGGTGACCCTTGTCGGCCACAGCGGCGTCGCGCGGGTGCAGGCCCGGGCGGACGAGATGAAGGCGCGCTTCGGCGTCGACGTCGCCGCGGTCAACGGCGCGACGGACGCCGAGAAGGCCGCGGTGCTGGAGGGCGCCGAGATCGTGCTCGCCGCCGCCAAGGCCGGCGTGCGCGTCCTCACCGCGGAAAACCTCAAGGCCGCCCCCAAGCTGCTGGCCGCCGCCGACGTCAACGCCGTGCCGCCGTCCGGCATCGAGGGCGTCGACGTCTTCGACATGGGCAAGCCCATCGCCGGATCCTCGATCCTCGGCGTCGGCGCGCTGGCCATCGGCAACGTCAAGTACCAGACCGAATCCGGCCTGTTCCGGCGGATGATCGAGGCCGACCAGGTACTGGCGCTCGATTTCCGCGACGCGTTCACCCTCGCCCGCACGCTCGTCCCCGAGCTCTGATGGCGGCACCCTTCCTGCTCATCGCCACCTTCTCCGGCCGCTCGCTCGCCGCCAGCGCGCGCGCGGCCGGCTATACGCCGCTCGTCGCCGACCTCTTCGCCGACAACGACCTGCGCGATCTCGTCGCCGATTTCCGCACCGTCGAGGGCGATTTCGTCGATGGCTTCGATGGCGACGATCTGCTGGCAGCGCTGGGTGCGCTGGCGGCCGGGCGCGATCCCGTCGGCGTCGTCTGCGGTCCGGGCTTCGAGGACCGGCCCGAGCTGATCGACGCCATCGCCGCGCGCTGGCCGCTGCTCGGCAATACCGGCGACACCGTCCGGACCCTCAAGGACCCGCTCGGCTTCGCCGGGCTGTGCAGCCGAAACGGCATTCGCCATCCTGAAACCCAGCGCGAGCGTCCGGAAGCCGAGGCGGACGGCGGCACGCACTGGCTGAGCAAGCGGGCGGGCGCGGCCGGAGGACTGCACATCGGCACGCTGGCAACCCGCGACCCGGCCCCCGACCGCTACTACCAGCGCTTCGTCGCCGGCGACCGGCGCTCGGCGCTCTTCGTCGCAGCCGGCGGACGGGCCGAGATCCTCGGGCTTTCCGAACAATGGCCGAGCCCAAGCCCGACGGAGCCGTTCCGCTATGGCGGCGCCTGCGGCCCGGTTCGGCTGCGCGAAGGCCTGGAGGACGGCATCGGCCGCGCCATCGCGGCGATCGCCGCGGCGATTCCGGCGCTGGCCGGCATCTGCAGCGCCGACTTCATCCTCGACGGAAGCGACGCGCCGGTCCTCCTCGAGATCAACCCGCGCCCCGGCGCCTCGATGGACGTGTTCGAGCGGCCGGGTGCGCCGCTCCTGACGATCCACCTCGATGCCTGCGCCGGCCGGCTGCCGGGCCCCGGGGGTACGCCGCCGGCGACGCCTATCCGCGCCGCGGGCTTTGCCTACAGCGAGGCCGAGATGCTGACGATCGGCAGTGTCGCCTGGCCGGACTTCGTGTCGGACCGGCCGATGCCCGGAACCGTCATCCGCTACGGCGAGCCGATCTGCACGCTGAAGGCGGACGGTGAGACACCGGACGCCGCCATGGCCCTTCTGGCCAGCCGGCTCGCCGCCATCAAGAATTCGATCGAGGGAATGCCGCAATGACCCATCCGCAGATGCCCGCGCGCGGCCCGCGCACCCCCTCGGTCGGCCGCGGCGCCGAGCGGCTCGTCGCCGAGCTCATCGACCGCGCGGACTCGCTCGGCGTGGCGGTCTCCACCGGCAGTGCCGGCGAAACGCTGGTCGATGCCGGCGCCGTGGCGTTCGGCAGCCTGGAGGCCGGCCGGCTGCTGACCGAGATCTGCCTCGGCGGGCTCGGCCGCGCCAGCCTCGTTGCCGACGCCAGCCTTCCGCGCTATCCCTTCGCGCTGACGGTCGAGACCTGGGATCCCGTGCTCGCTTGCCTCGGCAGCCAGTATGCCGGCTGGCAGCTGACCTCGGAGGTCGGCAACTACTTCTCGATGGGCTCGGGCCCCGCCCGGGCGCTGGCCGGCAAAGAGACGCTGTTTGCCGACATCGCCTATGCCGATGCGAACGAGCGGGCGATCCTGGTGCTGGAGACCGGCAGCCCGCCGCCGGAGGAACTCGTCCGCCGCATCGCCGATGACTGCAAGGTCGCGCCGGACCGGCTGACCATCCTTTATGCGCCGACGCAGAGCCTTGCCGGCACCGTCCAGATCATCGGCCGCGTCGTCGAGGTCGCCCTGCACAAGGTGCACACGCTGGCCTTCGACCTGTCGCGCATCAAGTCGGGCATCGGCACGGTGCCGCTGCCGCCGCCGCACCCCGACTTCATCACCGCCATGGGCCGCACCAACGACGCGGTGATCTATGGCGGCCGCGTGCTCCTCCACGTCACCGGCCCGGCTTCCGAGGCGAAGGCGCTGGCCGAGGCGCTGCCGAGCAGCAACTCCGCCGACTACGGCACGCCCTTCGCCAAGATCTTCCAGCAGTACGACGGCGACTTCTACAAGATCGACCCGAGCCTGTTCAGCCCGGCCGAGGTCGCCGTGGTCGCGCTCGAGACCGGCGAGACTTTCCGCGCCGGCGGGGTTCATCCGGCGTTGCTCGACGCCTCCTTCTCGTGAGCGCTGCCGAAGCCCTCGCGCCGTGGCCCGGCGCTACAAGGCCCGCGCCGCGCATCGCCCTCGTCACCGCCGATCTCGACCGCCATGCCCGCGACATGCTGGCCGCCTTCACGGCAGCCGGCGCGGAAGTGGCGGCGATCGAGCTCGCCGACATCGCCTACGACACCGAGGCCCGGCACGGGCTGGTGATGCCGCACTTCGGCGAGGACCTGCCGGATGCCGTCTGCGTGCGCACGCTCGATGCCGGCAGCTTCGAGCAGGTGACCCGCCGCCTCGGCGTCCTGCACGCGCTCGGCCGGCTCGGCGTCCTCGTGTCCAACGATGCAGCCTCGATCGAGCGCTGCGTCGACAAGTCGATGACGAGTTTTCTCCTCGCCCGTGCCGGCCTGCCGAGCCCGCGCAGCTGGACCGTCGAAAGCCTCCAGGAAGCCGCGCGCATCTGTGACGGCGAGGACGGCGCGCTGGTGCTGAAGCCGCTGTTCGGCGCGCAAGGCAAGGGCTTGCGCCTGCTGCACACGGCGGACGACCTGCCGTCCGAGGCGGAGATCGCCGGCGTCTACTATCTCCAGCGCTTCGCCGGGCACGGTGGCAACGGCCTCTTCACCGACTACCGCATCCTCGTCTCGAACGGCCGCGTCGCCGCCGGCATGATGCGCCAGGCCGGGCAGTGGATCACCAACATCAAGCAAGGCGCCGCGGCCTTGCCGATGCCGGCCGATCCGGAGCTGGAGGCATTGGCGATCGCCGCGACCGAGGCGGTCGGCGGCGACTTCTGCGGCGTCGATCTGTTGCGCGACTCGGCCGGCGCGGCGCAGGTGATCGAGGTCAACTCGATGCCGGCCTGGACAGGCCTTCAAAAGGCGAGCGGCATCGACATTCCCGCGCGGCGCGTCGCCGACCTCCTGGAACGGCTAGCCGGCCGGGACGCCGGCCATTGCCCGGCGAGCCTTGCCCGGGCCCCCTGATGCTCTCGTCCGAGACCATCGCCGACGCCTATCTCCTGGCCTGCCGGGCCGAACTCGACGCGCTGAAGCCCGGCAACGTCCACCGCTTCGCCGGCGGCCACGGCATGGATGTCGGCGTGTTCGAGCGGAGCGCCGTCGTCTCCGCCCCGGCGATCGCCGCGGCCGGCACGCCCGCCGGAGCGCGCGTTCTCGCCGCCGTCGAGGCGACATGGGCCGCCGTCGGCATGAACACCAATCTCGGCATCCTGCTCCTCGCCGCCCCCCTCGCTGCCGCGACTGAACGGGTGAGCGCCGAACGTGGGGCGGGATCCGCCCGCGGCAACGGGACCGACCGGCTGCGGGCGGCGGTTGGCGGCGTCCTCGGCGATCTCACCCCGGACGATGCGGCCAACGCCTTTCGCGCCATCGCCCGCGCCTCCCCCGGCGGGCTCGGCACCGACGGGGCGCATGACGTCCGCGCCGCGCCGCGCATCGGCCTCGTCGAGGCGATGCGCATAGCCGCGCCGCGCGATCTCGTCGCCCGGCAGTATGCGGAAGGCTTTGCCGGCATCTTCGACATCGGCTTGCCGGCGCTGGCGACCGCACGGCAGGCCGGCGAGACCGGGATGTGGCCGGCGATCGCCTGCTTCCTCGCCTTCGCGGAGAAGTTTCCCGACAGCCATGTCGGCCGGAAGTTCGGCTCGCCGACGGCCGAGGCGCTGCAGGCGGAGATGGGCGAGCTCCGACGGAGCCTTACCGCCTTGCCCGATCGCGCCGCCCGCGAGGCGGCGCTGCTCGGTGCCGATACCCGGCTGAAACAGCGCGGCCTCAATCCAGGCACTTCCGCGGATCTGACCGTTGCCAGCCTTTTCACCGAAGAACTCGTCAGACGCCTTGAAGAATGCGGCCCTGAATGATTGACTGTCGAATGCCGGGGGCCATGTCCCCCTGGTAGCTATCTGGCCAACCGGTCCCGCAGGGGACGCCGCGAACAAGGATAGCCGTGTGCCGGACTTTGAGGTCCGGCGTTCGGGAGGGAGCCAGAGATCAATGCCGCTCGATGCGGCGGCATAACTTTGTCCCGAAATACGGAACTTGTGACCCCGGCCCAGCAGGGCGCCGGAGGCTTTTTTGTCAATTTTGGAGGAAACACCATGGCAGTCATCAACAAGGTAATGGTCGGCGAATCGCTGGTCGGCGAGGGCAACGAGGTTGCGCACATCGACCTGATCATCGGCCCCCGGGGCAGCGCCGCGGAAACCGCGTTCTGCAACTCGCTGACCAACAACAAGGACGGCTTCACCTCGCTCCTCGCGGTGGTCGCCCCGAACCTGCCGTGCAAGCCGAACACCCTGATGTTCAACAAGGTCACGATCAAGGATGCCCGCCAGGCGGTGCAGATGTTCGGACCGGCCCAGACCGCGGTCGCCCGTGCCGTCGCCGACAGCGTCGAGGACGGCACCATCCCGGCCGACGAAGCCGATGACCTGTTCATCTGCGTCGGCGTGTTCATCCACTGGGAAGCCGCGGACGACGCCAAGATCCGCGAATACAACTACCAGGCCACCAAGGAGTCGATCGAGCGCGCCATCAAGGGCACGCCGACCGCCAAGGAAGTCGTCGCCAAGAAGGGCTCGGCGTCACATCCGTTCGCCGGCGCCTAGACAAGAGACCATCCCGGAGAAGATCAACAGCCTGCAATGAAAGCCGGCCTTCTCCGGCGATTGGCCGCCATCTTCGGTTTCCAGTGATACGAGAAAAGGGGCTTCGGCCCCTTTTTTTATGCGCCCGACGGCGCCCGGCCTTCGCTGGGCGTCGCCAGCGCTGCCAGCGTCGCTCTGTCGAGACGGCCATCGTGCAGCGCCGAGGCGACAAGCGCGCCGTCGATCCCGGCCGCCGCCAGCAGCGACAGATCCGCCGCGCCGCGAACGCCGCCTGCAGCAAATATCGCCCGCCCTCCGGCGCGCGCCCGTATCTCGCGCAGACGGCCAAAATCCGGCCCCGCGCCGCTGCCGACCTTGGCGAGCGTCATGGCGATCACTTGGGCAGGCCAGAACCGCGCCTCCCGTTCCAGATCGGACGGCCCGATGAAATTCTCGCCGCGGTAGTCGAGCGACAGCACCACGCGCGGCTCCCCCACGAGCTCGGCGACCACGCCGGCGCTCTCGACGCTCTCGCTGCCGAGCACCACCGTCACCTGCGGGTTCTCGAGGAGGCGACGCGCTGATGCCGCGTCGCGCACGCCGGCATCGAGCCAGAAGTCGGCCCACGGAAACGCCGCGCAGAGCGCCGATACCGCTTGCTGGTTGGGTTCCCGCCCCTCGATGGCGTCGAGATCGGCGAGATAGAACGCCTCGAACGCGCCGAGGCGAGACAACCCGCGCGCCACGGCCAGCGGGTCGGCCGAGGCGGCAAGCGGCGTCGTGATCGGGCGGTAGGCGGCGCGATCGCCCATCACCCCGCGCACGACGAGCCCTCCCATCAGGTCGAGCACCGGGATGATCCGCATCTCTCTCGTCTCCTGCAGCGTCCTGCGTGCCGTCGCTCGCCCGAGAGCGGCTCTCATTCTCGAAGCTTGCGCAACCACCCGACGAACGATCCGAATGTTAGGGCAGATGCGCGCGGTCGCCACCGACCGGTTGGTTTCCCGCAGGAGCCGCTTTATACCAGACCGCGGATATTTCGAGGGGCAGGACATGAAGACGCTGGGTTGGGATGTCGGTGGCGCGCATCTGAAGGCTGCCTTGGCCGAGAAAGGCGAGATCGTCGCCGTCTACCAGGAGCCGACGCCGATCTGGAAGGGCCTGCACCATCTCGAGGAATCGCTGACGTCGATCCTCGCCCGTATCGGCCCGGTCGACCGCCACGCGGTGACCATGACCGGCGAGCTCTCCGACATCTTCGCCGACCGCGACGAGGGCGTGCGCGCGATCACCGGCATTCTCACCGAGAGCCTCGGTGCCGACCTATCCCTTTATGCCGGCAGCGCCGGCCTCGTCCCGGCCTTCCGGCTGGGCGAGCACGCGGCGGCGATCGCCTCGGCCAACTGGCATGCGAGCGCCGCGCTCACCGCCGAGAGGATCGACGAGGCCTTCTTCCTCGACATGGGCTCGACCACCACCGACCTCGTGCCGGTCCGGGGCGGCGTCGTTTTGGCAAAGGGCCATACCGATGCCGAGCGGCTGCTGACCGGCGAGCTCGTCTACCAGGGCTATACCCGCACGGCGCTGATGGCGGTCGCCAGCAATGTGCCGTTCCGGGGACGGTCGACGCCGATCATGGCCGAGTTCTTCGCGGGCATGGCCGACGTCCAGCGATTGCTCGGCAGCCTCGACGAGGCAGACGACCAGCATCCCGCCGCTGACGGCAAGGAGAAGACCGCCGAGGCCTCGCGCGCCCGCCTCGCGCGGATGATCGGCCGCGATGCCGCGGAAGCCACGCCCGACGCCTTCGAGCACCTTGCCCGCGCCTTCGCCGAGGCGCAGATCCGGCGCATCCACGATGCGGCGCTGCTGGTGCTGTCGCGCGGCGAACTGTCCGACGACGCTCCGGTCGTCGTCGCCGGCGCCGGTCGCTCTGTGCTGAAGCGCCTCGCCGCCCGGCTCGACCGCGGCGTCGTCGACTTCGCCGACCTCCTCGACTGCCGCTCGGACCTGCGCGACGCCACCTGCCGCGCCGCCCCCGCCGCCGCGCTGGCGCTGCTGGCGGAAAAGGCGGGGTGATGGCGGGGCATCAGCTCGCCTCTTCCTCCTGCGCGAGGCTGATCTCCGCCGGAAACCGCGCGATCGCCCGCAGATAGCTCTCGGCCGCCCTGTCCGGCGACCGGCGACCATACTCCCAGTTGCGGAGGGCATCGACATCGAGGCCGAACCGCAAGGCGAATTGCTCCTGCGTCAGACCAAGGCTTTGACGAACCGCTCGGGCATCGACCGGAGCGCTTGCAACGGCGCGCGCGGCAATACCCTGCGCGGAGAGTTCCGCGGCCACGACAGCGATATCGTCGAGCAAGGGAACTTCGACCACGTGCCGACCGGTTTCCACGACGGCCTCGATCGCGCGCTTGGCCCGTAGAAGGGTCAGCCCCCGGCGAACCAGCACCAAGGTCGCCGCGATCGTCTCAATCCCCTCGATGCCGGCGCATGGCCGCAGTGCCAGGACGGCGGGCGAACCGTCTCGCACCAGGTCGACGGCCTGGATTGGCCCCAGACGTGGGAACCGCTCCCTCAACGACGATCTCGTCATAGTCCATGGCCTCCATCGCGAAGTCAGCCAGCAGCCGAAGCTTGCGGAGGCCGAGGTTTAACCTTGGAATCGCCGCCGCCTGGATGTGGAAGCGATGCAGCAGCAAGGATCGCCCAACTTCCTCGGCTTCCGCCATTATCCAGAGACGTCCATCGGGCGTATCCACCGCCACCGTGAGAACCGGATGATCGCTGATGTCGTCGACGATGGTGAAGGCGATGTCGCTGCGGTTCCACATATAAACCCATACGCCATTGAACCACAAGAATTGCAGAAAGCTAACCCGCCTCCGCCGTCGCCAGATGCGCGATGATCTTCTCCATCAGCCAGTACCAGGCCTGCCGTTCGCGATCGCCGGCGGTCTTCTCGATGGCGATGTTGAGGTAGGCCATCTCGGCCTCGATTTTGTCGCGCGGCAGCATGTGCAGGCGGCTGACGAGGATCGCGGCTTCGAGAACCGCGGCCTTGGCGCGGTTCATGCCCTGGAACGGCGCGTGCTGACCGGCGGCGGTCACCGTGCAATGAAAGCGCGGACGCTCGTCGCTGCCGTCGACCCGCTGCACCGTCAAGACATCGTGCGCCAAGGCGGCCTCCAGCCGCGGCACCAGACAGCCTTCCACCGCTACCAGCGGCCAGTCCTTGCGGCCGGTCAGGCAACCGGCGAAGACCAGCGCGTCGTCGGTGTAGTTCGCCACCGCCATGCCGTTGGCCTCGAGATTGGCGAGGGTCTGCGACGGCCGGAAAGGCGCGATGATCCAGCCGGCGCCGTCCTCGATGATGCCGAGCGGGGCGATGTGGACCGTGCCGTCGGCACCGACGGTGGTGATGATGGTCTCGCGGATGTACGGCATCGGTCCTCCCGGAACTTTTTCTGCGCTGGCGGCTTCTGCAGCTCTCGCGGTCAGTCGTTCTCGCGGGCTTCGGCCGGAATTTCCAGCCGCGCGCCGCCTGGCTCCCCTGCCTCCCCCGTCTCCTGCGCCCCGGCATCCCCGGCCTCCCCCACCGGCCGCGCCCCGGCCTCGCCGGTCTTCGGCTTCAGCGTGTGGCCGGCGGCCTCGAGCCGGGTGCGATCGCCGTCCGGTCGCGGCGCAGCGACGCCGAAGTCGAGCGCCACGTCCTGCGCGTAGCGCTTGCCGATCCGCCAGGCGATCTCCGCCTTCTGCAGCTCCGCGCCAAGGTAGAAGGCGTGCGCCGCATCGTCCTCGACGCCGAGTTTCGGGTAGAACTCGAAGGCATCGGTTTCGACGTGGTGGACGTCGCGGTTGTAGACGTGGATGCCGTCCACCGCCGTCTCGATCCGGAAATTGCGGTCGCGCACCTCGGCGCCTTGCGCGAACAACTCGTCCGGCGTCGAGGCGAAGGGTTTTGTGTCGTGCACCTGCAGCAGGCGGTTGGAATAGCCGCGCGGCAAGGCGCTGTCGGCGCGGGCGGCGTACATCATCCGCCTGGCCGCGTCGTGCTCCTCGATCGTGCGCCGCGTGTGCGGGCTGACATGCACGACGAGGAGGTTGCGGATGTAGAGCTCGGAGGCGACGCCGAGCAGCATGGCCGTCACGCCCGAGGTATCGGCATCCGTCAGCTCGGTGAGGTTGCCGGTCCCCATCAGCATCTCGATCTCGGGATGGCGCTCGCGCAGCTGGTGGTAGCGCACCAGCGAGGCCGAGAAGCCGTAGTGGATAGGATCCAGAATGGGGTCGGCGACGAAAGCGATGCCCATTTCCCGCGCGCGCGCGATCGCGCGGTCGAGCGAAGCCATGTCGTGCGGCACCGCGGGCACCAGAATCGGCACGGCGTCGCCCAGCCCGGCGATGTCCAGCGTCTCCTCGTTGAGGCTGAGGAGATAGTCGGCGCCGGCCTTCGTCGCCCGCGTCAGCTCCTCGCGGCTGGCGGAATCGACGCTGACGCGCAGGCCGTGCCGCTTCAGCTCGGCGATGGTTTCCTCGAGATGCGGAAACGGCGTGTCCGGCAGGCAGCCGAGGTCGATCACGTCGGCGCCCGCCGCCTGCATCCCCACCGCCCGCGCCGCGATCTCGCCCGCGGTCAGCGCGGAGGCGTCGACGATTTCGGCGAAGATCCGCATGTCCTGACGCGACAGATCCGGCGGCGCGCCCTTGCGGCCGAGGAAGGCCGGGAGATCGACGAGTTCGTCCGGGCCCCGGTCGAAACGCACCTCGAAATGCCGCGACAGCGCGTCGAGATCGGCGCGGCAGCGCCCGGGCACGATCACCCGGTCGGCGATGACGGGCTTCTTCAGCCGGCGCAGGATGATCTCGCCGGTCATCAGCGCCGCCACCTTGACGCCGATGTCGTGGATCGCCCACTCGAAGTCGGTCTGGCCGAGGTCGCCCAGCAGCTTTTCCAGCCGCGGCAAGGCCAGATGGCCGGTCAGAAACAGAAGCTTTTCGGCCGGCATGATCTCGCTGTCGCTTCCTGACGTCTACTGCGCGGCATCCAGGAGATGCGGCCGCCCCGGCACTTCATGGCCGGGAACGAGGCCTTCGGCAAGCCGAATGCCGGCGAGCGGCAGATCTTCGGGCCCGGCGACATAGACCACGGTCCCCGGCTGCAGCATGGACATGAAGCTGTCGTCGACGATCTGCGCGCCTTGCATCGCCTCGAGCGAGGAATGCTGCGGCACGTCGATCTGCTTGACCAGCAGGAGTTTCGACTGCGGCAGCCGGCCCGCGAGCCAGGCCGACAGGCTGTCGGAGGTCACCGACCAGTCGCGGATGATCTCGGGCACGCCGAGCACTGTCCGAGCCGGCATCCACACCGGGATGCGCCCGTCGGCCAGCAGCTGGTCGATCTCCTCGCGCGAATACGCCGGCACCATGCGGGTGCCGAGGCTGACGAGGGCGAGGCCGAACTGCTCCATGGCGAGGATCGCCATGTGGTGCGCGGCATCGTCGTCATAGCCCATCTTCGGCTGGTAGCGGCGGATGGTGTTGGCGAAAGGGCCACCGCCGGGCACGATGATGACCGGCCCGGTGGCCTTCTCGATCGCCTCGATCCAGCGCAGGAAATCCGGGGATGCGGCGGAACTGCCGCCGAGCTTGACGACGAGAATGCTGTCCATGTCGGCTTCGCCGCAGCTGCGGCGCCCTGTTCACCGGCCGTGCGGTGGGGAGTACACGGCGGGATGATGTGCTGCGGCCGCGTTCGGATCGTGACCGCTCTCCGGCTATCATATGGCGGCATAAGGGCGGCTGGCAAAGGCTCATTCGGCAAGGCTTGCCCGTCAGCCATGCAGGTTTGCAGCCTGTCGGAGGATTCAGCTGCGCCTTCGCCGCCGGATCTCGATGCCGACGGCACCGGGCCCGAGCTGCAGCTTCTCCACCCTCACCATGACCGCGCGCACCCGCCGGTCGCCGAGAAGCGTCGCCGAAAGTTCTTCCGCCAGGGTCTCGACGAAGTCGGTATGGCCGGAGGCGACGAGGCTGCGGACGGCGTCCATGATGAGGTCGTAGGAGTAGATGTCGGCCATCTCGCCCGGCCGGACGGGTGCGCGGACGACGTCGGCCTCGACCGAGAAGCGCACCGTCTGCCGGCGGCCGCGCTCGAAGCCATAGGCGCCGATTTCCATCTCCTGCACGAAGTTGCGCACGAAGATCAGGTCGGTCTCGGCGCCCTCCAGTGCGTCGGTAGCGTCGTCGCGATCGTTGCCGCCCTGCTCGGCCTGCCGGCTTTCGGCGGTGATGAGGCTGCGCAGCGCCTCGATGCGGCCGAGATCGACCGCCGCCTCCCGCGCCCCGCCGGTCAGCGCCCGGCGAAAACCGAGATAGTCGGGCTGGAGCACGGCGAGCCGCGGCACGTCTGGGGCTTCCAGCGAACCGGCGAGCCCGCTGACGAGGCCGAGTGCCCGGCACCGGGCGGTGAAACCTGCCAGCGCGCCGGCCGCGATATGCTTCAGCAGGCCACCGCCGTCCTTGCCGAGCGTGTCGATCATCGCGCCGTGAAAGCCGGCGGCCTTCAGATCGTCGAGCAAGGCGAAATCCGGGTCGCCGTCGGCGAAGAACACCGAGATCAGCCGGATCTCCTCCGCCAGATCGGCGAGCCCCGCGATCACCGCCCGCCGTGCGGCTCGGGTAGAAGGGAACAGCCCGACCTTGACGAAGTCGGCTTCTCGGCGCGCGAGGACCGCGGCCCGCACGGCCTCCAGTTCCATCGGCAGATCGCCGGCGACGGCCGAGACCGGCCGGCGGCCGGCGATCTCGGCGATGGTCGCGGCGAGGATCTCGGGCGACACCGCCCCGAGCGCGCCCTTCGACGGGTCCTTGAGGTCGATGAAGTCGGCGCCTCCCGCCAGCGCGACGGCGGCCTCCTCCGGCCCCGTCACGCTCGCCAGCATCTTGATCTCGGCCGGCATCCTGCTCATCGCCGGCATCCGGCTCATGGATTGGTCTCGATCGCCTTGAACTGCTTCTTCAGCGTGTTCTTCCACAGCGCCTCCAGCCCCCTGCCCCACATCTCGTCGGTATTGCCGCGGATGTCGGCGCTGCCTTGCGCGACCAGCTTGCCGGTCGACACCTCGTGGCCGTAGGCGTTGATGTTGAGGATGAGGTTCGAGACCTTCTGCACGGTGCCGGTGATGACGATGTCGGCGCCGAGGTCCTTGCCGAGATCGAGGGCACATTTCTCGCACTTCGAGAACGGCCGGTCCTTGGGCTGGGCGGCCTTCTCGCCGATGTCGAGGACCTTCATGTCGGGCTCGGCCGCGATGTCGGCGCGCAGCCGCGGCGCCATGGTCACGAGACGGGCCGTCTGGGCCGGATTGACGCCGTTGATCTCCCCCTCGAGGCTGGTGTCGATCAGCTCGAACTCGAACACCGCCACCTTCTTCTCGGCGGCATCGGCCGGGCGGGACAGCGCGAGAGCCGGCAGCGCGGCAAGGCCGATCAACAGAACGGGAAAAAGTCCGACTTGTCTTCGCATGGCGTTTTTGCTCCTCATGCACGTCAATCGGCGCCCGCCGACCCATGACTTAGCGCCGTCAGGTCATGAGACAAAGATAAATCCTCCGCCGTCTCCGGCGAGAGGAAGGCCGGGCGCACATAGGGAGGAAGGCGCCATGCGCTGCCAGCCGAACCATATCCTCGCGCCCGTGCTGGGGGCAGTCGTCGGCCTCGGCCTGCTGGTCTCCGGCGCCGCAGCACAGCAAGCCGCGCCGCCGAAGCCCGCCGCGTCCTTCGCGCCGAAGGGCGTGGCGATGAAGACCTTGAAGATCGGCTTCCTCCGCACCTATGAGCGGGTGCTCGCGCTGTCGGTGCTCGACATCCCGCCGGCCGACGACGGCCTCGCCGGCGGCACGGTCGGCATCGCCGACAACAACACCACCGGCAGCTTCATGGGCCAGCATTTCGAGCTGGAGACGGTGACCTCCAAGCCCGGCGAGGACATCTCGCCCGCCGTCGACAAGATGCTCGCGGAGGGCGTGCACTACATCGTCACCGATCTCGGGCCCGAGGATACGCTGAAGGTCGCCGACAAGGCCGCGACCAAGGGCGCGATGGTGATCAATGCCGGCGCCGTCGACGATTCCCTGCGCGAGGAGAACTGCCGGCCCAACATGCTGCACACCGCGCCGACCCGCTCGATGCTGACCGATGGCCTCGCGCAGTACCTGATGTGGAAGCAGTGGCGGAACTGGGTGCTGATCTCCGGCAGCCACGAGACCGACAAGCGCTTTGCCGAGGCGATGAAGACCTCCGCCCGCAAGTTCGGCGGGACCATTCTCGAGGAGCGCGTCTTCGAGGACAAGGGCGGCGCGCGCTCCACCGATTCCGGCCAGGCGCTGGTGCAGCGGCAGATCCCGGTCTTCATGCAAGGCCTGCCGGATCACGACGTCGTCCTCGTCGCCGACGAGAGCCAGGTGTTCGGCAGCTACATCCCCTGGCACACCTGGGTGCCTCGCCCGGTCGCCGGCACCGCCGGGCTGGTGCCCGGCTCGTGGCATCCCGCCTCCGAGCAATGGGGCGGCGCGCAGATCCAGAACCGCTTCGAGAAGGCCATCGGCCGGCGCATGCTGCCGAAGGACATGCAGGTCTGGACCGCCGTGCGCGTCGTCGGCGAAGCGGCGTCCCGCACCCAGTCGCTCGAGCCGGAGAAGCTCGATGCCTTCATCAAGGGCCCCGACTTCACCGTCGCCGCCTTCAAGGGCCAGCGGCTGACCTTCCGCGACTGGAACTGGCAGCTGCGCCAGCCGATCCTCCTCGGCGACGAGACCTCGGTCGTCTCCAGCTCGCCGCAGGAAGGTTTTCTGCACCAGGGCTCGGAGCTCGATACGCTGGGCGTCGACAAGCCGGAGACCAAGTGCCGGTTCTGAGCCTTCGGGCGCTCACCCGGCGGCATTTGCCGGGCCCCGGCCGGCCAGCGTATAAGGTCCGGATCACGGGCCATCGGAAGGACAGGCGACGATGTCGCTGAGAGGACGGCTGGCGGCCACCATCGCGCTCC
Source organism: Mesocryomonas fontinalis (assembly GCF_055730125.2). Lineage (NCBI taxonomy): Bacteria > Pseudomonadati > Pseudomonadota > Alphaproteobacteria > Hyphomicrobiales > Aurantimonadaceae > Mesocryomonas > Mesocryomonas fontinalis. The sequence goes on from NZ_JBUZWG020000004.1 coordinate 260,202, forward strand.
TGACGGTCGTCATCCTGATCGTCGGCGGGGTGATGAGCTACATCCGGGCGCAGCACCGCATCGCCGCCGAGATGGCCGCCGCGCGCAGCGTCGCGGCGAACGGCATCACCCGCCTGATCGCCGCGCTTCCGGGCTCCGCAGCGCCCCAGCGCGACCTCGAGAGCCTCGTGCGCACCTTCGACGGCGACCGCCACGTGCGGCTGCTGCTGATCGACGCGTTCGGCGGCGTCCGCCTGCAATCGCATCTGTCGCCGCCGGAGATATCGGTGCCCGCCGCCTTCGAGCGGGTGCTGGCGCCGCAGCGGATGAGCGACATGATCCCGCTGCCGCCGAACGCCGCGCCGGTGGTGGCGGCCATGCTGGTGGTGGTGCCGATCAACGAGATCGCCGAGGTCTGGACCGATCTGGTGCTCAATCTCGGCATGCTCGCGCTGTTCCTGGCGCTCGCCTTCGGCCTGGTCTTCCTCGTCGTCGGCCGCGCGCTGGCGCCGCTCGGCGACCTGACGCAGGCCTTCCGCCGCATCGGCCGCGGCGACTATGCCGCCCCGCTGCCGCTCTCCGGTCCACCGGAACTCGCAGCGCTCGCGGCCGGCTGCAACGACATGGCCGCCCGGCTCGGCGCCATGGCAAGGCAGAACGGCCGCCTGTCGGAACAGCTGCTGCGGCTGCAGGACGAGGAGCGCGCCGAGCTCGCGCGCAACCTCCACGACGACATCGGGCCGCTACTCTTCGCCATCGACGTCGACGCCGCCCACATCGCCGATACCGCGGCGAGCAGCGACGGCACGGATGCGCGGCACGAGCGGGCGACGGCGATCCGGCAGGCGGCCCGCCAGGCCCGGCTGGAGGTACGGCGCATCCTCGGCACCTTGCGCCCCGGGCTGATGCCCGGCATCGGCCTTGCCGGCACGCTCGGCCACCTCGTCGCCGCCGCCCGCCTCCGCCACCCGGACATCCTGTTCCGGCTCGAGGTCTGCGAGGAGGAGCTGGGCGCCGAGCTCGATGCCGTGCTCCACCGCGTCGTCGGCGAGGCCTTGGCCAATGCGCTGCGCCATGGCCGGCCGAGCACCATCAGCATCACCTTGCGAACGGCGGCAGACCGGGTTTCCTTCCGCATCGCCGACGATGGCGGCGGTTTTGGCGCAAAGGGCCCGACCGGGGGCTACGGGCTGATCGGCATGCGCGAGCGGGTCGAGGCTACAGGCGGCAGGCTCGACCTCGTCGAGATCGGCCTGCCCGCCGGCATCGCCGTCGCCGGCTTCCTGCCGCGCCCCGCCCGACGCGAAAAGCCTTCTCCCGGTGCGCTCGCCAGCGGGGCCGCCGATCGCACGAGCGCGAACGGGCCTCCTACCGCGAACGGACCCGCCACCGCGAACGGGCTCGCCCCCGTGAACCGGCCCGCCGGGGCGGTCGATCCCCGTCCGGCACCGGCCCCTGGCGCGAGGCAAGCCGCGTGAAAATCCTGATCGTCGACGACCACGTCATCGTCCGCGAAGGCGTGCGCCGCCTCGTCGCGGCCATTCCCGCCACCGAGATCGCCGAGGCCGAGACGCCGTTCGAGGCGCTCGCCGCCTTCCGCAAGACGCGGCCGGACGTCGTCGTCCTCGACATCAATCTGAAGGGCGGCAGCGGCCTCGACGTGCTCCGCCGGCTGCGCGCCGACGACCCGAACGCCCGCATCGTCGTGTTCTCGATGTATTCCGACCTCGTCTACGCCACCTCGGCGCAGCGCGAGGGCGCGCTCGGCTACGTCTCGAAGAGCGCCCCCTCGGACGAACTCCTCGCCGCCATCCGCAAGGCGGCGCGGGGCGAGCCCTACGTCGACACCGAAACCCTCGGCGACCTCGGCGCCGCCGCCACCCCCAATACCCGCAAACTGTCGACCCGCGAGCTGGAGATCCTGCACATGCTCGGCGACGGCAAGAGCCTCTCCGACATCGCCGACGGCCTCGGCGTCGCCTACAAGACCATCGCCAACACCTCGACCCGCATCAAGGAAAAGCTCGGCGTCGAAAGGACGTCGGACCTCATCCGCCTCGCCATCGAGACACGGGGTGGGCGGATGTTCGAGCGGGGGGATATTTGAAGAGCGTCAGGAAGTTGAACTTTAAACATAGCGGGCGGATGGCAGGTACCGCCCCTTCGTAGCCATCCGCGGGTCCCTTTCCTTTCAACCAGAGCAGACATGACGCCTGCCTTGCCGACAAGTTCTGCTCTCGTCGGAGGTGCCCACAGGATTGGGAAGTGGCGTACAGGCTAGTTGCCCTAAGTGGTAAGCGTCACAGCTTCGGCGCACCGAGGCTGTATTCCTCGTCAGACACCTCTCGGCCGAAATCGACGCCCGTTCCCCCATCGGTCTCGTGCAGAGCGACGTAGCTCATCGCCTTGGTCGGCGTCGCTCCTTCCCAGTGTCGAACCCCGGGCGGGAACCAGACGAGGTCGCCGGCGCGGATCTCGGCGACATCTTCTCCTTCGATCTGCGCCCAGCCAACCCCGCTTGTGACCACCAGCGTCTGGCCAAGCGGATTGACCTTCCATGGAGTGCGCGCCCCGGGGGCGAATGCAACCGTCGCACCCGCAAGGCGGCTCGGCAAATTGCGCCGGAAGTAGCCGGCGACGATGACGTCGCCCGTGAAGGTCGGCTCGGGAGCCTGCTGTGCGGACATCGTGGCGATGCGGTCGATCTGCATGGGATCAACTCCGGTCCGAGGAGAAGTAGTCTCCACGGGCGATGTCGGCGACGACGCCGACTTCTTGCGGCTGCCAGCCGAGCCCCTCGCGCGTGCGATCGCTCGATGCAACATCCGTGCTCCCGATCCATCGCGCGAGAGCCCCAAAGTGGCTTTCGGCTTCCTCTTCGGGCAGTGAAACGGTGGGCACGCCTGTCTGCCGGCCGATCGCCTCGGCAACGTCTTTGAAAGGCAAGCTCTCGGCGACCGCATGGTAGACCTCTCCACCTGCGGCGCGCTCCAGCGCCAGGCGATAGACCCGAGCCGCATCGAGCCGATGCACCGCCGACCATGGGTTCCGCCCCTCGCCGACAAAGGCGGAGGTGCCCTTTTCGCGTGCGAGCGTCGCCAGCATGGGAATGAAGCCGTGGCGCTCGCCGACGCCGTGGACGGAGCGCGCGGGACGAACGACGGAAGCCCGGACGCCGCGCTGAGCCAAGGCGAAAGCGGTCTGCTCGGACTCTCTGGGGTATTCCGGCATCACGGCTGGTCGGGCATCCTCCGTGAACGCTTGGCCCGAGGTGAGCAGCCCAAGCCCGCTGGTCACGACGAGCGGTCGGTCTGTGCCCTCCAGAACATCGCCAAATGCCAGGATTGCGTCGCGGTCCTCGCGGCCAAGCTTGGCATAGTCCGAGAAGTCCAGGCCGAAGGCGGTATGGATGATGCCGTCGGAGTCGCGAGCGACGGTCCGCAAGAGGTCGAGGTCGTCGAGCGATCCGACGATCGGGGTGGCGCCAACCGCGGCAAGCGCCTTACCCTTCTCAATCGACCGCACGAGGCCGGCAACGGCGTGTCCAGCTTTGATCAGTTCGGATGCGATGGCGGACCCCAGCCACCCATTGGCGCCGGTCAGGAATACGAGCATGTTGATCTCCTTGACGTAGGGTGGCAAAGCCAAGCATGCTCGGCTGTGTCAGTCACTGACATACGGGCTATGTCAGTGACTGACAAGAGCAATGGGGGTAGGTATGTCGAAGCCTTCGGAAGATGCGCGCACACGCCTTCAGGCTGCTGCGCTCGACCTCTTCGCGCGCGAGGGCTTCGAACGGGTCACGGCGGCGCAGATCGCCGCCCATGCCGGCGTCACCGAGAGAACGTTCTTTCGCTACTTCCCCGACAAGCGGGAGGTGCTGTTCGACGGGGAGGCCCTAGTGCGCGCGACGCTGGTCGAGGCGATCGGGTGCGCTCCGGAAAGACTGAGCCCGATCGAGGTTCTGCATTGGGCATTTCGCGAATTCGCGCCTGCTCTCGAGGCTAAACGCGCCTACGCCAAGCCGCGCCAGGATCTCATCATGGCAACGCCCGCCTTGCACGAACGTGAGTTGTCGAAGCTAGACGCTCTGTCGACTTCTCTTGCGGACGCGCTGTCGTCGCGCGGTGTCGAGAGGCGCGGCGCCGTGCTTTCGGCCAGGATCGGCTTGGCCGCCTTCGTGCAGGCGTCGCAGATTTGGATGGACGCCCCTGCAGACGGGCTTGCAGCCCACATCGAGACCGCGTTCGCAGAGCTCAAGACATTGCTGGCGTCTACGTCGTAGCCCTGATGCGGAGCGGCGTCCGTTTCTGCTCCCCTTGGCTCCAAAGGAGACGGTCCGAAAACCACCCAACCTCGCCGTCTTCTAACTCTGACCGAACGAAACGCTGGCGGCGGCTTCTCGGATCGCGATCTCATTCTCAACATCCCGGCCAAGGCTGAACGCCCCCCGTCTACCGACAACGGGAACTTGTCCCATGGCGCGGCGGGCAGGCCCTCGCTAGCGTCGTTGTTGCAAGGCAGGCTTTCCGTTCTCGCTCTCCCAAGGCGATCACCCGTCGGAAGGCATTTCGTGAACACTCCCGTGGCTCCGGTCTTTCCCAAGGAGCTGGAGCCCGGGAGCGGTTCAGGCCGTGCACGCCACCGGACGCACCCGTTTCCGCCTGCGCCGACATGTGCCGGAGGGACCGGGGAGCGACCCGCGACGAATAGACTAGGCGAGCGGCGGTCTTTGCGCTTGCCCTCAAGGGCGATCGCACCGACGATTGCCGGAAGGCGAAAGCCTGGGCAAAAGCCTGAAGGAAGAGCCGGGGAAAAACCCGGCAACGAGCTCCGAATGGGGCCGACGGGAGGAATGATGAGGACTTTCACCGCTGCGGCGTTTGCCGCCACGCTCCTGATGTCGGCATCGCCCGCCTTCGCCTACAAGGTCTTCGTGTCCAACGAGAAGGGCAACGACGTCACCGTGCTCGACGGCGAGACCAACGAAATCATCCACACCATCAAGGCCGGCCAGCGGCCGCGCGGCATCGTCACCAGCCCCGACGGCAAGAAGGTCTACGTCTGCGCCAGCGACGACGACACCATCGAGGTCTACGATACCACCACCTACGCGAAGATCGGCACGCTGCCCTCCGGCCCTGATCCCGAGCTGATGGTCGCCTCCCCCGACGGCACGCGGATGTATGTCGCCAACGAGGACGACAACCTCGTCACCGTGATCAACCTCGAGGACGGGACGCGCGTCGTCGAGATCCCGGTCGGCGTCGAGCCGGAGGGCATGGGCGTCTCGCCGGACGGCAACACCATCGTCAACACCTCCGAAACCACCAGCATGGCGCATTTCATCGACCGCGAGAGCCAGCAGATCGTCGCCAACGTGCTGGTCGATTCCCGCCCGCGCTTTGCCCAGTACAAGCATGACGGCTCGGAGATCTGGGTGTCGGCCGAGATCGGCGGCACGGTCAGCGTCATCGACAATGCCAGCAAGGAGATCACCCACAAGATCACCTTCGCCATCCCCGGCATCAATTCGGAATCGATCCAGCCGGTCGGCATCCGCATCACCAAGGACGGCAGCAAGGCCTACGTCGCGCTCGGCCCGGCCAACCGCGTGGCGGTGGTCGACACCAAGACCTACGAGGTCACCGACTATCTGCTCGTCGGCCAGCGGGTCTGGCAGCTCGCCTTCTCGCCCGATGACAAATACCTCTACACGACCAACGGCATCTCCAACGACATCTCGGTCGTCGACGTCGCCAGCGACGAGGTGATCAAGTCGGTGCAGGTCGGCCAGCAGCCCTGGGGCGTTGCCATCGCCGACGTCAAGGCACCCTGAGGCAAGGGCACGCTGAAGGCCAAAGGCTTTCGGCCTTCGCCAAGGCCCCGTCGCCACAGAGCGGCGGGACCCAAGAACAATGACACGGGAGGAAATTTTGATGAAACCAGTCTGGCTGTCGCTGATCGCGGCCTCGCTTGCCTTCGCGCCGATGACCCTGGCCCATGCCGGCATGGCCCATGCGGAGATGTCCCAAGCCGAGATGTCCCATGCCGGGAGCGGCAAGATGCTGCTCGCCCAGGCCGACGACGACGATGATGGCGACGACGATGCCGCCGCGCCTGCCGAGGCGGCCAAGGCCTCGCCGATGGCCCCGGCCGAGAAGCCGGGCAAGGGCATGCCCGCCAGCGCCCTCAACGCCAAGCAGCTCGGCCTGCCCGAGGTCTCGAAGTCCAGCCAGGACCTTCCCGAGATGATCCTCGGCTCCGCCGACAAGCCCTTCGTCACCAACCACAAGCATTTCGTGCTGCGGTCCGGCCAGGGCTATCGCTGGAAGATCACCTCCGCCGGCGATCTGGAATACAAGTTCCACGCCAACGACTTCTTCCGCAACGTCTGGTTCAACCAGATCGTCATTTCGGACCTCGAGGTCCACATGGCAGGCCCGCCCGCCTGGCTGGAATATGACGACAAGGGCACCATCGCCATCCAGTTCACCACCATCCGCCCCGGCGACTACGAATGGCACATCGAGGGCCTGGACGGCGCGCAGGACATGCAAGGCACGATCACCGTGATACCATGACGCGGGCAGCGTCCTTGAACCGCCGCATTCTCCGTTCGAAGAGGCCGCATGGGATCAACCGATCTGCGTGATCTGACAGGCACCGGAGCGCACGCCGCTCCGGCCCTCGACGTCGTCGGCGTCAGCCATTCCTACGGGAGCCGGCTGGCGCTCGGCGACGTCTCGTTTCGCGTGCCGCAAGGCAGCTTCACCGCGCTGCTCGGGCCGAACGGCGCCGGCAAGTCGACGCTGTTCTCGCTGATCACCCGGCTCTACAACACCCAGAAAGGCGAGATCTCGATCCTCGGCCGATCGCTCGCCAGCCAGCCGGGCGAAGCCTTGCGCCGTCTCGGCGTCGTCTTCCAGGCACGCACGCTCGACCTCGATCTCTCGATCCGCCAGAACCTTGCCTACCACGCCGCCTTGCATGGCCTGCCCGGCAAGGTCGCGCGCGCCCGGACCGCCGAGATCCTCGCCGGCAGCGATCTAGCCGACCGGCTCGGCGACAAGGCCCGCACCCTGTCCGGCGGCCAGCTGCGCCGGGTGGAGATCGTCCGCGCCTTCATGCACTCCCCCCGCCTGATCCTCCTCGACGAGCCGACCGTCGGCCTCGACATCGGCAGCCGTGCCGAGATCGTCGCCGAGGTCCGGCGCCTGGTGCGCCAGGAGGGCGTCAGCGTGCTCTGGGCGACGCACCTCATCGACGAGATCGAGGAGAGCGACCGCGTCGTCGTCCTCCACCACGGCAAGGTGCTGGCGGAGGGAAACGTCGCCGATATCGTCGAGGAACAAGGCGCCGCGACGGTGCGTGATGCTTTTGCCAGCCTCACCGGTCTCGTCCGCCTCGATGGCGCGACCGCCCCGGAGTTCCAGCCATGAGCACCATCGCCGAGCGCGCCGAGGCGGCGGACACACGCCGCGACGGCTTCACCGCCGGGCAGTACGCCATCTGCTTTGCCGGCATCGTCTGGCGCGAAGCCTTGCGCTTCCTGCACCAGCGCGAGCGCTTCATCTCGGCGCTGGTGCGGCCGCTGCTCTGGCTGTTCATCTTCGCCGCCGGCTTTCGCCAGGTGCTCGGCGTCTCGATCGTCGCGCCCTACCAGACCTACATCCTCTACGAGGTCTACATCACGCCGGGCCTGATCGGCATGATCCAGCTGTTCAACGGCATGCAGTCCTCGCTCTCGATGGTCTACGACCGCGAGACCGGCTCGATGAAAACGCTGCTGGTCAGCCCGCTGCCGCGCTGGTTCCTGCTGGTGTCGAAGCTGCTCGCCGGCGTGGCGGTCTCGATCGTCCAGGTCTACGTGTTCTTCGCCATCGCCTGGTTCTGGGAAGTTCGCCCGCCGGCGATTGGCTACCTCACGGTATTTCCGGCGCTGGTGCTCTCCGGGATGATGCTCGGCGCGCTCGGCATGCTGCTCTCCTCGCTGGTGCACCAGCTGGAGAATTTCGCGGGCGTCATGAACTTCGTGATCTTCCCGATGTATTTCGCCTCGTCGGCGCTCTACCCGCTCTGGCGTATCCTCGAGTCCAGCCCGGCACTCTACCGGCTCTGCCAGGCCAACCCGTTCACCCACGCCGTCGAACTCGTCCGTTTCGCGCTGTACGGACAGCTGAACTGGATGGCCTTCGGCATCGTTCTAGGGTGCACGGTGCTGTTTCTCGGCGGGGCGATCATCGCCTACGATCCGGCCCGTGGCCTGATCGGCCGTAAGCGGCAATAGCGGCAAGGCTCGGAAGGCCACGCACGATAGCCCGGGCCGACGGACCGGACATTTACGAAAACATCTTGGGAGGGATGACATGGCGAACACCAGGACAGCGGCAATGGCCGCCTGCCTCATCGCCCTGACCGGCGCGGGCCTCGCCGGCACGGCGTGGACGAGCCCGGCATGGGCGCAGGCCCCGGCGCCGCGCGAGGTGCCGAAAGGCTTCGTGCTGCCCGGCCCGGCCCCGACCAATGCGCCCGCCGGCACCGCGGCACCTGGAGCGGCCGCACCCGGCGCAGCGATGCCGGCACCCCCGCCGGGGACGACGGCCGGCGCCATGGCCTCGCCCGGCGCTGTCCCCCGCTCCTCCGGCAGCACTGTGGCGACGCAAAACTTCGTCCTGCCGAGCGCCGGCACAACCCAGCTTCTCGGCACTGGCACTGGCACTGGCAGCCGGCACCAGTGGCCTTGCGTCCAGCGCAAGATCGACCATGTCGACGCCGGCCAGGTCTGGCCGGGTCCGCCGCTCGAGGCGGCCGCGGACGTGCCGCGCACCGATGCCATGCGCCAGCTCGTCGCGACCGTCGCCGCGCGCCGCCTGCCCCTGCCGGAGGCCGAGAAGACCGCCGTCGATTTCGTCAAAGCCCTGCCGGCCGACCAGCGTGCGCCCGCAGCCTCCGCGGCTTTCACCGAATTGCTCAAGCTGATGAACGACGAGCGCAGCCAGATCATGCGCGGCATCGAGCGCTACGGCGCGCACCAGCAAGCGCTGGCCGACAAGCTGCGGCAGGAGAACGCCGCGCTCAGCGACCTCCGCACCACGGGCGATGCCAAGGCTGCCGATGCCCAGCAGGCGATCCTCTGGGATACCCGCGTCTTCGAGGAGCGCCGGCGGTCGCTGACTTATGTCTGTGAAGTGCCGACGCTGATCGAACAGCGCCTGTTCGCGCTCGGTCGGGCGATGAGTGGCGCGCTATAGGGCTGGAGGTGGAAGGGACGGCGATGTCGCGTTGGACCCGCTGCAAATCGATTACGATTCCCAGTCCGGGGTGCGATCTCGAGAAATTCTATGACGACGATTCAATCACGGTCGTCATCCCGGGCTTGACCCGGGATCCATTCCAAACCGCCGAACAAGCGGGGTAAGGGGCGACCTTCCCTTATGTTCTGAGATGGACCAAATCGGACGTGCTGAGGAATGGATCCCAGCGAAACCTTCGGTTTCGCCGAGATCAAGTCCGGGATGACGAAGCTTAGAGGTTGCGGCAGGTGGCGCTGGAATAAGCGCCCAGGAGCCCTACTCGTCCGGCCGCTTCTCCGGCTCTTTCCGCTCCATCGGAAGGCCTGCCTCGCTCCATCCGTCGGTGCCATCCGGATACCATGACACCGCGGTGTAGCCCCCGGCGACGGCGCGCCGCGCGGCGTTCCAGCTCATCCAGCAGTCCCGGAGGCAATAGAACACCAGGGGCCTGGCCTTGTCGCCGCCCGTCGCACGCGCGAGCCCCGCCTCGAAATAGGCCTGCATCTCCGGCGGCAACGCGCCGTAGCCGGTATCGGCCAGCCAGATCGAGCCTGGAATATCGGCACGGGGTTTTGGGTGCCAGACTGTTCCCGCCGGCAGGCCCTTCGGCTTCGGCGCCCGCGGCAGAACGTCGATGAAGGCGGCGGCCTTGGTCTCGAACAGCCGCTTCACGGCCGCCGTGTCGACGACGTCGGCTCCCTTCAGCGAGGCTGGGGTCGGCGAGCGATAGTCGTCCATCCGGTAGCCCATGGGCTCCGCGACGGTGGCGCCCGTCGTTGCAGCGTCTTTTACGGACACAGCGGAAGCAACTGCGGTGGCGGGCTCGTCGGCCTGCGCCGGGAACGCCGCATTGATCCCGACCAAAACCGCCGAGACCGCCAGGATCCGGCGCAGCGCCCGCATCAGCCGCCTTTCTTCGAGACGATCAGGCGGTTCTGCTCGTCGAGCAGCGGCACGCCGAAGGAGATCAGGATCTCGTTGATGGCGTCCTGGTTTTCGCGGATCAGGGTGTTCAGCGTCCGCTTCCATTCCTGGTCGGAGACCCGCACGCCCATGGTGATCCGGAACGTCATCGCCGGGCCGCCTTTCGGCTCCTTGACCAGCGGCGTGACGGTGTAGTCCTTGTCGGACTTGCGGGCGTAGAAGCCGGCCTGCGGCCCCCAGAGGATCGCCGCATCGATCTCGCCCTTGTCGAGATCGTCGATCATCTTCTGCGCCGAGTTGTCGTAGCGCGTGTCGACCATCAGCTGGTAGCCGCGCGCCTTTCCGATCAGGCCGGCGCGGGCCATGTAGGTACCGGGCGGCGTGCCGGCGACGACGCCGATCACCTTGCCCTTCAGCTTGGGATCCTCGATCACGTCGACCCCGTCGAGCGGCCCGCCTTTCGCCACCACCAGCGAATAGGCGGTGCGGTAGTAGGCGTTGGTGTTCTGCACCAGTTCGTCGCCTTGCGGATAGCTCATGATGACGTCGCAGGCATTGGCGCCGAGCGTCATCCGCACGAAGCCGGTCGCCTGCGGGAAGAAGCTGTAGGCGACCGACTTGCGGCCGAGCTTCTCGGCCACGAAGTTCGCCAGGCTGTTCTCGAACCCCTCGTACTTGTCGTTGGAGAACGGCAGGTTGCTGGGGTCGGCGCAGACCCGCAGGATGTTGGGATCGACGAGCTCGATGGATCCACCGAACTCGCGGTCCTGTGCTCCCGCCGTCGCCGTCAAGGCGAGCATCAGGGCACCGCCGAGAATGACGAGGCGGGAGGCCATCGTCAGAAGCCGAGGCAGGCGTTTTCAGCCGCCTGCGCTTCCTTGTTGACCTTCGGCTTCTTCGGCTCGCCGCGCGGAATGGCGCCATCGGTCCGGCCGCGCAGGTAGACGTAGATGCCGTCGAGGAAGCACATCACGTTGAGGTCCTCGCCCCAGGCCGGCATGATCGAGTTGACCGGGTGCCACTTGTTCTGCTGGCCGTTCACCACGATGCCGGTGAAGTCGTAGTAGTTGATCCGCTGCAGCTGGTCGGTGAGGTTCGGCGCGAAGGACGAGCCGAGACCGTCGGGGCCATGGCACTGCATGCAGTTGGCGGAATACTTCTTGTACCCGCGCCAGGCGTAGTAGTCGAAGGTGCCGTCGGCGGCCTTGCTGTAGATCGGGTTGCCCGCGCTGTCGACGAACTTGCCCTCGTCACCGGCGGTGGCCGCGGCGCCGTTCGCCTTGGTGTCGGCCGACATCACGCCGCCAGCCGCGGCAGCATCGCCCGCCGGTGCTGCCGCAGCCGCCGTCGCGGGAGCAGCGGGTGCCGCCGGAGCAGCAGCTGGCGCTGCGGCCGCAGGGGCTGGCGCTGCCGGTGCCGCTGCCGCGGGGGCGGCAGGTGCGGGGGCCGCAGCGCCGGCGGGGGCAGCCGGCACGATCTCGGCGGGAGCCTGCTGCGCGTTCGCCATGGACATCGGGGCCAAGGTCGCCGTGGTCAGCATGGCGGTGGACAGAACCAGGTTGCCTGCAAGCGCGAGAAGCTGTCGAGTCATCTTAACCTCATGAATATCGGGGCACGAAGAACCGACCGAACCGGTCGACGCTGTGATACTGAAACCTTTTTGCCTGTAACGATCGGCGGCTGCCAAGCTCATTCTCGAAAGTCGGCTAATTCCCTAAAGAGCACGTGAAGAAGGACGCGAGCGCAAGTCTTTATTGATCATGCATCGCGCCTTGCGACAGTTTGCAGCACCAGAATTTAACAGTCCGAAGACATGAAAAACCCGGCGAACGACCTGGGCCGCTCGTCGGGTGCAGGGCCGGCTGGCCCGCCGTGGAGGACGGCGGGCCCGAGGGAGGGGTCGAGGTCTACTTCGTGGCCGTCTGGTTCGGCACGGTGAAGACCGTCAGCTGGCCGCCGAGCGCGGTGTACTTCGACAGCGCGGCATAGCCACCGACGGCGCCGAGACCGGCGTTCGGATCGGTCAGGCCAGCTGCAAGGCCGATGCCGGCCCAGCCGCCGATGCCCGAGAGCACGCCGACGAACTGTTGGCCGTCCGTCTCGTAGGTCATCACGTTGGCGATGATGCCCGACGGGGTCTTGAACTTGTAGAGTTCCTCGCCGGTAGTCGAGTCGACCGCCTTCAGGTAGCCCTCGAGGGTCCCGTAGAAGACGATGTCGCCCGCGGTGGCGAGAGCACCCGACCAGACCGAGAACTGCTCGGGCAGCGACCAGACGATCTCACCCTTGCCAGCGTCCCAGGCGATGAAGTTGCCCATGCCGCCATGGCTGTTCGGGGCGGGGTACATCGACAGCGTCGCGCCGACATAGGGCTGGCCGGCGGTGTAGGCGACACGGAACGGCTCGTAGTCCATGCAGACGTGGTTGGTCGGCACGTAGAACAGCTTGGTCTTCGGCGAGTAGGCCGCCGGCTGCTGGTCCTTGGTGCCGAGCGCCGCCGGGCAGATGCCCGTCGAGTTCACGTCTTCACCGTTCTGCTCGGTCGAGTACTGCGCCACCACCTGCGGACGGCCGTACTGCTCCGAGTTCTTGTCCATGACGACTTCGGTCGCCCAGTTCACCGCCGGATCGTACTTCTTGGCGACGAGCAGTTCGCCGGTCGCGCGGTCGAGGGTATAGGCGAAACCGTTACGGTCGAAATGCGCCAGCACCTTGCGGGGCTGCCCGCCGACGTCGATGTCGGCAAGGATCATCTCGTTGATGCCGTCGAAGTCCCACTCGTCATGCGGGGTCATCTGATAGACCCACTTGGCGACGCCGGTGTCGGCATCACGGGCCATGATGGTCATCGACCATTTGTTGTCACCCGGCCGCTGCGACGGGTTCCAGGTCGACGGGTTGCCGGTGCCGTAATAGATGAGGTTCAGCTCGGGATCGTAGGAATACCAGCCCCAGGTGGTGCCGCCACCGATCTTCCACTGGTCGCCTTCCCAGGTCTTCGTCGAGGAGTCCGGGCCCACCGGCTTGCCGAGCGAAGTGGTCTTGGCCGGGTCGAACAGCATTTCTGCGTCCGGTCCGGTGGAGTAGGCACGCCAGGCCTGCTTGCCGTCCGAAAGGTTGTAGGCGGTGATCGAACCACGGACGCCGAACTCGCCGCCAGAGATGCCGATCAGCACCTTGTCCTTGACGACCATCGGCGCGGCCGTGCCGGTCTCGCCCTTGGTGCTGTCGCCGTTCTTCACGGTCCACAGCACTTCGCCGGTATCGGCGTTGAGCGCGACGACGGTGGTGTCGGCCTGGTGCAGGATGACCGTGCCCGGCTTGCCGTCGGCGCCGGGGGCGAAGGCGACGCCGCGGTTGACGGTGTCGCAGCACATTACGGGGATGACGTTCGGATCCTGGGTCGGCTCGTACTTCCACTTGATCGACCCGTTATCCTTCAGGTCGAGCGCGTAGACGATATTCGGGAACGGCGTGTGGACATACATCGTGTTGCCGATGACGAGCGGGTTGCCCTCATGGCCGCGGAGAACGCCGGTCGAGAAGGTCCAGGCCGGGACGAGTTCCTTGACGTTGGACTTGTTGATCTTGTCGAGCGCGGAATAGCGCGTGTTGGCATAGTCGCCGGTCGGCATCGTCCAGTCGGCGGGGTTCTTCGCCAGCTCGGACAGCGCTTCGTTGGCATAAACCGTCGCGGTCCCGAGACCGATCAGCAGGCTTGTCGCCAGCGCCGCCTTCGTCATCATCTTCAGCATCAGATTCCTCCCAAGGAACATCACCCGTTCGGCTCCCGCGAACGGAACTGTCCGCGTGCGACCGCTCACATCGTATATGGGGGAAGGTTCCCGGCAGCGTGTCACGACCGCCAATAGGGGTCTTGGTGGGCACCGTTGATCTTGCCCTACCGTGGCCTTCGAGATTCGGCATGCTCCCAACACGCCGACCTTGAAGCCGGAAACCATGGTTCACGCTAGGCTGAAGATGACAGCTACGCAAGCTTGCAAACCAAGAAATATTGTGTGCAATGCAGCATATACCGGTTGCATTGCACTAGAGTGGGCTGGAGATACTCCGGCACCTCCAGTCTATGCTTGCCAATTTTCCCTATATCTTGCGAATAACCGAAGTCCTGTAAGGGATGAACTGATAGTTTCCACCCGCAGCGCCTGATTTTGCTGAAGTTCCGGCAAGCAGCTCTACTGCTCAGGCTGGCAGGCAAAGCTTGTGCATCCGCCCGTCGTCGACGCTGACGACTTCCGCCGTGGCGCCGGATTGCCGGAAACTCTGGCGTTGCTAAGCTTCCCTGTTAATTATCCGGCTCCGCCTCGCGGCGCGTTGACAATCCCGTCAACAGCCTCGGTCCCACAGATGCGCGACCAAAGAACTATGACGCCGCTTGCGACACCGGGCCGCAGTTCTCCTTCTCCTTCCCTTCCAGCGCTTGCGGGGACTTCTCGCCTGCAGGATTCGCCGTCGGATGGGCCAAACCAGGGAAAGTCGGGGAATGGCCACAGAGCGGTGATCCCGAATGACCCCGCTTATCCCGCTCGGCAGCAACCTCACGCCAATGTTCCCGCTGGCGGTCGCCTTAAGACATTACAGCGCTTGAGCTTTTGGATCGCCGGCGGCACACTTGTCGCAGGCGATCCAGAAAAAACCGCGGCGGGCACACGCGGAAGGCGCCGACTGGGAGGTTGTCATGATCCGTTCGCAACGCTGTGCCGGCACGCTACGGCCACGCCGCATGCTTGTTTCCGCTGGCCTTGCCGCCATGCTGCTGTCGGCCGCGGCGCCGATCGCTCTCGCCGGATCCGCTCCGACGCCGGAGGAGGCTGCGGCCTCGGCGCAATCGTCGTGGCCGGGCCTCGTCACCGACGTCTTCAACGACAAGCCGATGCTTGACGGCACCGGCATCGTGACGCTGGAGGCGCCATCGCGCGCCGCCGATCCCGCCATCGTGCCGATCAAGCTGGTCGTCGATCCCGCCAAGAACATCCGCAAGCTGACCTTGGTGATCGACGAGAACCCCTCGCCGGTCGCCGCCACCTTCACCCTTGGCGACAAGTCGGGGCTGACGACGCTGGAGACGCGCGTGCGCGTCAACGCCTATACCGATATCCACGCGGTCGCGGAGGCCGACGACGGCACGCTCTACATGGTCAAGCGCTTCGTGAAGGCTGCGGGCGGCTGTGCCGCGCCCGCCGCCAAGGACGCAGCGGCGGCCGCCAAGAGCCTCGGCGAAATGCGGCTGAAACGGCTCGGCGCCGAGGAAGGCCCCAATGCCGGCCGCGACGTCGCGCAGCTGATGATCCGCCACCCCAACAATTCCGGCCTGCAGAAGGACCAGGTGACGCTGCTCTACATCCCCGCGCACTTCGTCTCCGACCTCACGGTCAAGCGCGGCGACGCCCTGGTGTTCTCGATGTCCGGCGGCATCTCGATCTCGGAAGATCCGAACTTCCGCTTCGACTACACCGCCGGCGCCGATGCGACCTTCACCGCCAAGGCGACGGACACCGAAGGCGCCGTCTTCGAGAAGACGTTCCTGGCCGGCAGTTCGTAAGCGGGCTATTCGCGAAAGTACCCTTTAGAGCGCATCATCCAGTAGTGGATCCCGGCGAAACCATCGTTTCCGCTGGGATCCATTCCCTTCCGGCTCATCGCAAAGTCCGCGCCGGAACATCCGCTCCCTCACTCGAAGCAGCGGATCTCGGCTTCGGCTTGGGCGCGCCGGAGGTCGCCGATCACCCGCTTGGACTCGACGCCGGTCTTGAACAGCACGCCCTTTTCGCCGGACACCTGCCCCATCGACAGGTACGTCGACGCCTCGACATACTGGTCGTAGGGCACGATCGAGGCGACGACGTCGAACGAGCAGGAACAGCGCTGCAGCGATTGCGGCGTGTTGCCGTTGGCCTGCATGCAGCCGAACACGTAGTCGGCGGTGGCGACCGTCGGGTAGTCGTTCGACGGCAGGATCGGTGCCGCCGTCTTCGCGCCCGCCGCCGTCTGGGCCGTGGCCAGCCCGGCCGACATCAGCAGCGCCAGCACGGCGAACCCCGGTCGTTCAAATCGCGTCATGATGGCCTCCCAGCCTCTGAACTCTTGAATGCGGCCGCTCGAGCAGCCCAGCCGGATGTCACGGTGGCCCTCGGCCCCCGCAATGGTCTATTTCCCGCGCCGAATGAACTGGCCGAAAGCGCGCGGTCCGTCGCCGACCTCGACCTCGCCGACGACGGCAAGCGTCGCCGTATCGATCTTCATCAGGAGATTGTCGAACCAGTTGGCGACGTAGACGAAGTCCTCGCCGCTGCCGGCCTCGATCCCTTCCGGATATTCGCCGACCTCGATCGTCTTCACCACCGCCAGCGTCGCCGCGTCGAAGACGCTGACGGTGCCGGCATACTGGTTGGTAACGAAGACCTTGCCCTTCGCCGTGGCGGTGACGTAGGGCCGCAGCCCCACCTTGACGGTGCCGACCGCCTTCCGGCTCGCCAGATCCACCACCGTCACCGAATCGCTGCCGACATCGGCGGTGTAGACCTGCCGTCCGTCGGCGGAGAAGCTGACCCCGAAGGGCCGCTCGCCGACCGCCGCGGTTCCCGTCACCGTCAGCGTCGCCGCATCGATGATCGAGATCTGGTTGGAATCGCGGTCGGCGGTGACGATGGTCTTGCCGTCGGCCGAGACGGCGACGCCGGACGGCGACTGCCCGACCTCGACGCGGCCGGTGATCTCGCCCGTCTCGGGATCGACGACGAAGAGCTCGTGCTCGTACCAGTCGGCGACGTAGACCGGTGCGCCCGACGGATGCACGGCAATGCCGAGCGGCCCGCCGGCGAGCTTGATGCGCCGGACAACCTCGCCCGAACCGGTGTCGACCACCGACAGCTCGGTCGAGTCCGGCGAGGTGACGAACGCCCGGCGCCCGTCCTTCGTCACCGCGATCCCGGCCGGCTTGCCGCCGATCGGGATGGTCTTCGTCACCGCCATCGTCTCGAGGTCGACGATCGAGAGATTGTCGCTCGACTGGTTGGTGACGAAGGCCGTGTCCCCCGCCTGCGCTTGCCCCGCGAGGAATGCGAGGGCCAGCGCGGCGAGAGCCGATCGCTTCATGTCAGGAGCCCTTTTCGGCCGCCTGCTTGATGCCGCCGAGCCCCTTCTGCGCGAACTCGGAGACCGCCTTGATCGCCGCCGCATCGTTGAGGTCCGGCGGCGGATTGCCGTTCGGGTCGCCGCGGTAGAAGGCGGCGCGCCACTCGACCGTCGAGGTCTCCGGCGTCTTGCCGGGCTTCACGGTGAGGTAGGATGAATAGTTGGTGACCGGCAGCACCTTGACGTCGACGTGCGGCAGCAGCGTTGCGTACATCATCTTGGCCGCATCGTACTTGTAGAGCGACTCCGCCAGCTCGCCGCCGCTCTTCAGCGTGACGAGGCGCGCGGTCTCGACGGCATTGCCGCCGGCGCCCTCGGTCTTGGCGACGTCGGGGTGCCAGGACATGTCGTTGAATTCCTTGATCCGCTCCCAGACCTTCGCCGGGGCCGCGTTGACCTCGATGGTCTCGGTCACCTTCTGGCGGGTGGGCCCATGCGCCAGCGCCAGGCCGGGCAGAATCAAGAGCGCGACGAGCGCGCCCATTAGCCGTGCTACCACGACGTACCTCCTTGATTTCATTGATCCGACTGCGCCTCCACGCGGCCGGTCGGTGCCCGCCGGGAGCCTAGACCGGTTCGGCGGCGAAGGAAAAGCGAATATCGCAGCCGCCCCGAATTATCCCGCCGGCCATCGTATCCCCCGCTTCCGCCCCCTTGCCCACACGGCGCGGTCCTTTCCGCCGCGAAGCTGCTTCCCGGCGTTGACAGCCGGCGCCGGCTTGCAGAGCCTTGCGACACGCCTGCCCAGCCCCGCGGCAAAGGAGACGTCCATGCGCCGATCCCACCTCGTCCTTGCGCTCACGCTGCTCGCAAGCCCGGTCCACGCCCAGCAGGCCGCCGATGCGCTTCAGCCGGAGGCCGCCTCCCCTGTCGCCGCCAAGACGCTGGTGCACGCGAAGTCGCAGATGGTCGTCGCCGCCCACCCCCTCGCCGCCGAGGCCGGCCGCGAGATCCTTCGCGCCGGCGGCAATGCGGTCGACGCCATGGTGGCGGTGCAGCTGGTGCTCGGCCTCGTCGAGCCGCAATCCTCCGGCCTCGGCGGCGGCGCCTTCCTGGTGCGCTACGATGCGGCGACGAAGACGCTCGAGACCGTCGACGGCCGCGAGACCGCGCCGGCCGGCGTGACGCCCGAACTGTTCCTCGATGCCGCGGGCAAGCCGCTGTCCTTCCTCGATGCCGTGGTCGGCGGCCGCTCGGTCGGCACGCCCGGCACCGTCCGGCTGCTCTACGACACGCATCTACGGGGCGGCGGCGACCTCGCCTGGCGGCGCGTCGTCCAGCCCGCCATCGACCTCGCCCGCAACGGCTTTGCCGTCACCCAGCGCCTCAACACGCTGCTCGCCGACCCCGATCTGGCGCGCTCACCCTCCCTGCGCGCCTATCTCCTCGATCCCGCCGGCCAGCCCTGGCCGGTCGGCCATATCCTGAAGAACCCTCAATATGCCGAGACGCTGGAGCGCCTGCGCGACCAGGGAGCCGAGGGCTTCTACGCCGGCCCGGTCGCACAGGGGATAGTCGACACCGTTTCTTCAGGCGAGACCATCGCCGGCGCCCGCAATCCCGGCACGCTGTCGCTCGCCGACCTCTCCGCCTATCGCTCGACGGTGCGGCCGCCGGTCTGTGCCGCCTATCGCGGCTACGACGTCTGCGGCATGGGGCCGCCTTCCTCCGGCGCGATCGCCGTCGGGCAGATCCTCGGACTGCTCGAACCCTACGACCTCAAGGCGCTCGGCCCGGACAGCGCCAAGGCCTGGACGCTGATCGGCAACGCCTCCCGCCTCGCCTTCGCCGACCGCGGCCGCTACGTCGCCGATACCGACTTCGTGCCGATGCCGACCGGCCTCCTCGACAAGGCCTATCTCGCGGACCGCGCCAGGCTCATCGACGGCGGGACCGCTTTGCCGGAAGCTGCCGTCGTGCCGGGCGAGCCGAGCTGGGACCATGCAGGCCTTGCACCCGGCACCGTCCCCGCGCGGGGCGACGACGCCAGCATCGAACTGCCCTCGACCAGCCATTTCGTCATCGCCGACAAGGCCGGCAACGTCGTCTCGATGACCACGACGATCGAGAACGGCTTCGGCTCGCGCCTGATGACCGGCGGCTTCCTCCTCAACAACGAGCTGACCGACTTCTCTTTCGCCCCGCAGGAAGGCGGCCGCCCCGTCGCCAACGCCGTGCAGCCGGGCAAGCGGCCGCGCTCCTCGATGTCGCCGACCATCGTCATGAAGGACGGGCGCCCGGTGATCGCCATCGGCTCGCCCGGCGGCAGCTCGATCATCGGCTTCGTCGCGCAAGGCGTCATCGCGATGATCGACTGGAACATGGACGCGCAAGCGGCGGTCGCCGCCCCCCATCTCCTCAACCGCTTCGGCGCCTTCGAGCTCGAGGCCGGCACGCCGGCCGCCGAACTCGCGGCGCCGCTGCAGGCGGCCGGGTTCAAGACCAAGACCGGCGAGCTGAACTCGGGGCTGCATGCCATCGAGATCATGCCGGACGGGCTCGAAGGCGGCGCCGATCCGCGACGCGAGGGTGTCGCACTGGGCGATTGACGCGGCGGGCTGCGGCCTGACAGGCTCCCTCCCGACGGGCGCTCGTCCCGGCATCGCGCAAGAGGGTGATCCATGACGTTCAATGCCGCCGCCGTCCCGGAAATCGTCTTCGGGCCGGGCAGCCTGCAGCAGATCGGCGCCCGGGCGCTCGCGCTCGATCCGTCCCGACGGGCGCTGATCGTCGCCGATGCCTTCCTCGTCCAGTCCGGCTGCGTCGCCCGGCTGCAAGGCGACCTTGCCGCCGCCGGTATAGAGGCGACCGTCTATGGCGAGATCGCCGGCGAGCCGAAGGCCGCGCACCTCCATGCCGCTGGCGAAGCCGCGCGCGGCGCCGGGCTGGTGATTGGCATCGGCGGCGGCTCGGCGCTCGACGTCGCCAAGGTCGCCGCTTGCCTTGCCGTCGGGGAGGCCGACCCGATGCACTACGCGCTGGCGATCAACCCGCTGCCGGCCGAGCCGCTGAAGAAGATCTTGATCCCGACCACCGCCGGCACCGGCTCGGAAACCTCGTCGACCTCCGTCTTCTCCGACGTCCGCGGCGACAAGGTCTGGATCTGGGGCCCCGAGACCAAGGCGGACCTCGCGCTGCTCGACCCCGCGCTAACCGTCAGCCTGCCGCCAGCACTGACCGCCGCCTGCGGCCTCGACGCCTTCATCCACGCCTTCGAGGCCGCGACCAACCGCAAGACCCACCGCGGCGCACAGCTCTACGCCCATGCCGCGATCCGGCTGATCTCGGGCGCCCTCGCCCGGGCCGTAGCCGAGCCCGGCGATATCGAGGCGCGCGGCGACCTGCTGCTCGGCTCCTGCTATGCCGGCATCGCCATCGACCAGTGCGGCACCGCCGTCGCGCACATGATCAGCCATGCGCTGGCCAGCATCGCGCCGGTCAACCACGGCTTTGCCACCGCGCTCGCCTTCGAGGCGACGCTGCCCTGGCTCGCCGAGCAAGGGACGCACGACATGCAGACCGCCGCGGAGGCGGCGGGCCTCGTCTCCGTCGCCTACCTCCCCGGCTTCGTCAGCGCGCTGATGGACCAGTGCGGCTTCCAGCGCGTGCTGCCCGCCGCCTTCGCCGGCGTCACCGCCGACGAGCTCGCGGTCGCGATGCGGGCGCCCGGCCAGGCGCCGATGCGCGCCGCCACGGTGCGCGAGATCGGCGATGCCGACATCGAGGCCTTCGCCGCCTTGCTCTTGGCCACCGCGCCCGGAAAGGCCGCCTGACATGTCGAAGATCACCGCGATCGAGATCACCCGCCACCGGCTGCCGCTCGACCCGCCGTTCAAGGCGAGCTGGGACGGCCGCCCGCGCACCGGCTTCGACGCCGCGATCGTGCGCATCCGCGACGACGAGGGGCGCGAGGGGATCGGCTCGGGCGACCTGATGCTCGGCTTCGAGGGCCATGAGGACCTCTTCATCGGCTGGGATCCGCGCCTTCTCGAGCGGCACTACGAGGTGCTCTCGCACCTGCAGTTCCACTATGGCCGCTGCTGGCCGGTCGACCTCGCGCTCTGGGACCTCGCCGGCAAGGTGACGGGCGAGCCGGTCTGGCGCATGCTCGGCGGCCGGTCCGACCGCGTCCGGCTCTACGCCTCCTCCGGCGTGCTGCGCGACCACGGCGCCATGGCCGAGACCGCCGAGCGCTTTCGTGCCGAGGGCTTTCCGGCCATGAAAGTCCGCTTCACCTCCTCCGCCGGCGGCCGCCTCGGCTGGCGCGAGGACGTTAGGGCGCTCGAGGCGATCCGCGCGCGGGTCGGCGATGGGCTGGAGCTGATGGTCGACTGCAACCAGGGCTGGCGCATGCCCTGGGATACGTCCGCACCCTGGAATTACAAGGACGCGCTGGCGGTGGCCCGCGAGCTCGAGCGCCTCGGCATCTACTGGATGGAGGAACCGCTGCACCGCGCCGACCGCCGGGGCATGGCGGATCTGCGCCAGGCCGTCTCGATCCGCATCGCCGGCGGCGAGATGACGCGCGAGCTGCACGAGTTCCGCGACCTGATCGAGGGCCGCTGCCTCGACGTGCTACAGCCCGACGTCGCCCTCGTCGGCGGCATCACCGGCCTCCGCCGCATCGCCATCATGGCGCGCGAGGCGGGGCTCGCCTTCACCCCGCATTCCTGGACCAACGGCATCGGCGTCGCCGCCAACGCCCACCTCACCGCCGGCATCGGCGAGGCCGCCTGGCTCGAATGGCCCTACGACCCGCCCGAATGGTCCCTCGACCGCCGCGACTACCCGATGTCGGCGCCGCTGAAGGCCGATAACGGCTGGCTGGTGCTGTCCGACGCGCCGGGGCTCGGCATCGCGCTGGACGAGGAACGGCTGGCGGCGACGCGGGTGGGGTGAGAACGTCCCATCAACCCGCCTGCCTCTTCGTGCGGCCGGTCTGCACCGAGTGAGACTGGCGCAAGAATGGCGAGAACCCGCCGGCGTTGCTCACTGCGCCATCCAACTCGTCCCTGCCGCAATGAAGCAGAGTTTGCGGTGCGGATACCCCAAAGGTCGTCATCCTCGCGCACGGCGCGGGGACCCATGCCTCTGCATTTCCACCACCTCTACGGTTACCGGATAGGTGGTTCAGTGCGCTTTGCATTTGTGACACGCGCCTTGGCATGGGTCCCCGCGCGGCGCGCGAGGATGACGAAGCTCCGGCGATTGCCAGAAGTTTCCTTCCACCACGGCCAGAGAAAATGGGTCCGACCGCCTGTAACCTCTGCGCCGATCCGCATCCCACCTAAGCAATAGTTCCTAGTTTTATTTTCCTATACCCTCCACAGTCGCCTCGTTGTCAGACGGGCGCCCGATCACCGCCCCATCGGCAGCATCCGGGCCGTATCCTCGTCGCGAGGGAGGCGGCGCCCGCAGGAGAATGCCCGAGACAGCCCCCGCCGGCGCGGACCAGCCGGCCTATCGGGCCGAGGCAAGGCAAAGCGGGTGGCGGCAAGGGCCTTGGCCGGGC
Organism: Mesocryomonas fontinalis; assembly: GCF_055730125.2. Classification (NCBI taxonomy): domain Bacteria; kingdom Pseudomonadati; phylum Pseudomonadota; class Alphaproteobacteria; order Hyphomicrobiales; family Aurantimonadaceae; genus Mesocryomonas; species Mesocryomonas fontinalis. The sequence goes on from NZ_JBUZWG020000004.1 coordinate 283,068, forward strand.
TTCAGCCGCCGAAGGAAGGCCTTGCGGGACTGGCATCCCCGGAGGCAGCGGCCCGTCAAACGGGTCAGGCCTGCAAAGGCGGTCTTCTGGACCGCCGGAGACACCGCGGTGCGCCGGACATGACCGCCACCTCCCGCAACACCAACCCCGGCGCTCCGCCGTTTCCAAATCGTCCTCCCGGCCGGTCGGCACGGAAGCCTGTCGACGCGTCCTGCGAAGACCCCTCTCAAGTCAAAGCGTCGCCTTTGCTCTAGAGGTTTTGCAGCGATGTCCCGAAGTATGAGAGCGTGGACGGCTACCTGTCATCCGATGACAGGATCGTTCTCTGGGGTGTCCTCTCCCGGCTTTTGCGATCGAGCCGCGGCTTTCACCCTCCGGAATCACAAAAGATAGTGAAGCCGGCCGGTTTTGATCTTACCAAGACGAATGGCGGCCTTACATCGCCTGTCAGGCGAACCGGAACATCTGTTCGTCGCCACCGAAACACCACACGTCACTTCCGTCACACGCGACGCCCGTATGCCTCCCTTCTCGACGCCGCCGGAGGCGCGCACCGCAAGGGAAGGTGGCGATTGGCGTTTTCTTGCAGCCAAGCTGGAGCTGAGAATGAGTAGAACACACGAAGACCACGGATCGAAAGCCAGCGCGCTGCACGGCATCTTGCTGAGCTTTCCCGTTGCCCTCTTCAGCCTGGCCCTTGCAACGGACATCGCCTACCTCAAGACCGCCGAGACGCAGTGGACGAACTTCGCCAGCTGGTCGATCGCCGGCGCGCTGGTGTTCGGCGGACTGGTGCTGGCCTGGGCGCTGATCGAGTGGCTGGTCAAGCTCGGCCATCCCGCCAGCCGCGGCCGCCTCGTCTACTTCGCCGTCCTCGCGGTGATGTGGGTCATCGGCCTCGTCAATGCCTTCCACCATGCCCGCGACGGCTGGAGCTCGGTCGGCACCGTCGGCCTCATCCTCACCATCATCTCGACCGTGCTGGCGCTCATTGCCGGCTGGATCTTCTACTCGCGTACCCTTCAGTGGGAGGTAGCCCGATGACCAAATCCGTTCTGCTGGCCCTTGCGGCCGCCCTTTCCCTCTCGGCCTGCGACAGCAGCGACCCGAGCCTCAACCAGACCGGCGCGCAGCCCGACCTGCCCGACATCAACGAGACGCTGATCCCGCCGATGAAGATCGCGGCCCCCGCGGGCTGGAACGGCGAAGTGCCGACCGTGCCGCAGGGCTTCACCATCTCGGCCATGGCGACCGACTTCGCGATTCCGCGCCAGATGCTGGTGCTGCCGAACGGCGACGTCCTCGTCGCCGAAGGCCGCGGTGGCAATGCGCCGGCGCTTCGCCCGAAGGACATCATCGCCGGCGTGATCAAGAAGCGCGGCAACACCAGCGTGAAGAGCGGCAACCGCATCACGTTGCTGCGCGACGCCGACAATGACGGCGTGCCCGAGGTGCGCACGGTCTTCATCGACAACCTCAATGCGCCCTACGGCCTCGCCTTCGTAGACGGCGCCGTCTACGTCGCCAACCAGGACGCGCTGATGCGCTTCCCCTACCAGGACGGCGAGACGCAGATCACCGCGCCCGGCGAGGAGGTCACCAAGCTTCCCTCGGCGATCAACCACCACTGGACAAAGTCGCTCGCGGCCAGCGCCGATGGCACCAAGCTCTATGTCGGCATCGGCTCGAACAGCAATGTCGGCGAGCGCGGCATGAACGTCGAGCAGGACCGCGCCGTCGTGTGGGAGATCGATCGGGCGACCGGCGCCCACCGCACCATCGCCCGTGGCATCCGCAACCCGACGGCCCTGGCGATCGAGCCGAACAGCAAGGCCCTGTGGGCCGTGGTGAACGAGCGCGACGAGCTCGGCCCGCAGCTGGTGCCGGACTATCTGACCTCCGTGCGCGAAGGCGCCTTCTACGGCTGGCCCTACAGCTACTGGGGCAAGAACCTCGACCCGCGTGTGCAGCCGCAGAAGCCGGACCTCGTCGAGACGGCGGTTGCGCCGGATTACGCGCTCGGCTCGCACGTCGCCGCGCTCGGCCTGTCCTTTGCGACGCAGAACGGTTTCGGCAGCAACTTCGCCCAAGGCGCCTTTATCGGCGAGCACGGCAGCTGGAACCGCCAGGATCCGTCGGGCTATAAGGTCGCCTTCGTGCCGTTCGAGCAAGGCCGCCCGTCCGGCGAGCCGACGGACTTCGTGACCGGATTCATGAAGGACGGCGATACGCGCGGCCGGCCGGTCGGCGTTTTGTTCGACCCGAACAAGCGGATCCTGCTGATCGCCGACGACCTGTCGAACACGGTCTGGCGCGTTGCGCAGAGCCCGCAGGCGCAGGCCTCGCGCTAAACAGCAGAGCGCGCGGCCACCCCGCGCGCTCCAGGAAATAAAAAGGCGCCGCAGGTTCGAGCTCGGCGCCTTTTTCGTATTCGCCGGATCGCAGGATCCTCTACAGCGCGGCGATCGCCGCCAGAACGTCCGCCTCGATCTCCACGCCTTCCTCGATGGCCTTCTGGCGCGCCGTCTGGCCGCGGCGACCCGGCAGGCGTGCGCCCGGCTCCTCGGCGACGCGCGTCGCCATCTCGGCCATCCGCACCGTCGTGCCGGCGCCGCCGATGCGGACGGGGTCGAGCGCGATGATGACATGGCCGAGACCGACAGGCGGACCATTGTCCTCGAACAGCGAGCCGGCCTCGTAGGCGAAATTGCCGCCGGTGAGCCCTGCGGCGAGCATCTCCACCATCAGCGCCAGGGCCGCGCCCTTGGCATCGCCGGCCGGCACCATCGTCCCCGCCATCGCGGCATTGGCGTCGGTGGTCGGGTTGCCGTCGCGGTCCAGCGCCCAGCCCTCCGGGATCGGCAGCCCCTTCTGCCGCGCCGTCATCACATTGCCCCGCGCGACCTTTGAGAGCGAGAGGTCGACGACCACCGGCTCCTGCCCCTCGAGGGGCGCGGCGAAAGCGAGCGGATTGGTGCCATAGAGCGGCGTGCGGCCGCCCCAGGGCGCCATCGCCGCCGGCGCATTGGCGACCATCAGCGCGACGAGACCGAGATCGGCGAGACGCTCGACCGTCAGCCCGGCGACGCCGGCATGGTGCGAACGGCGGATGGCGGCCATCGCGACGCCCTGGCTGCGGGCGATCTCGGGCAGGAGGTCGACCGCCATGTCGAGCGCGGGATAGGCAAAACCGTCGGCGGCATCGACCACCAGCACCCCCGGCGCCGGGCGGAAGGCGGCCGGCACGGCATGGCCGTTCACCTTGCCGGTCCGCGCCTGCCCGGTATAGGCGACGACGCGGCGGAGGCCGTGATTGCCTTGCCCCGCCGCCTCCGCCGACACCAGCGCGCGGGCGACCGAACCGGCGACGGCGCGGTCGACATTGCCCTTCATCAGGGCGTCGACGACGAGCGCTTCGGCATCGGCAAGGGTCAGGCGGGTCATGGCGATCTTTCAGAGAGGATGAGATGGAGGTGCTGCCGCAGCCATAGACATCCCGGCCGGACGATGGAAGCCGCCGCGACCGGCTGCGCGCATCGCCTGCCTCCCCGCTGGCGCCAGCGGCGCGGATCCCGCGATCCTCCTCGGCAAGGATTCCCTGCGAGCGCCGCAAAACAACGGCATCCCGACACGTCGGATCCCGGCATGGGCGGGTTCGCAAACCGATACCGGTCCGCAAGCCGATGCTGTAGACACGGCGCACCATTCTCGGCGCCCAGCGCCCAGCCGGAGCATCTCGATGAAGACCATCTTCGTGCAGTTCAAGTGCCGGCCCGGCAAGGCCTATGCCGTCGCCGACGCCCTGGTGCAGGACGTCGAGGAGATCTCGGAGGTCTACTCGACCTCCGGCCAGTTCGACCTCCTCGCCAAGTTCTACCTCGGCGACACCAGCGATCTCGGCCGCTTCGTCACCGAGCGCCTCCAGGTGATCGACGGCGTCACCGACACCTTCACCACCGTCGCCTTCAAGGCGTTCAGCGCGGCTTGACGGCTGACCTGGGGCCGCGCGGGGACAAACCCGACCGGTGTAAGGCTCAGCCGACGAAGGCGCGCTCGACCACGTAGGTCGCGGGCTTGGAGTTGGCGCCTTCCTCGAAGCCGTAGCGGTCCAGCATGGCGGCGGTGTCCTTCAGCATCGCCATCGAGCCGCAGATCATCGCCCGGTCGGTGGCGGGATCGAGCGGCGGCAGGCCGAGATCGGTGAACAGCTTGCCGGTCTCGACCAGCGTGGTGATCCGCTCGCCCTTGGCCTCGCCCTCGCGCGTCGCGCTGGAGTGCAAGAGCAGCTTGTCGCCAACGAACTCGCTCATCAGCTCGTCCGCCTTGATCTCCTCGACCAGCTCCTTGCCGTAGGTCAGTTCGGCCAGCGTCCGCGTCGTGTGCGTCAGGATCACCGTCTCGAACTTGTCGTAGGTCTCGGGGTCGCGGATGACGCTGGCGAAGGGCGCGATGCCGGTGCCCGTCGAGAACAGATAGAGCCGCTTGCCCGGCACCAGCGCATCGTGCACCAGCGTGCCCGTCGACTTCTTGCGCATCAATACGGTGTCGCCGACCTCGATCTTCTGCAGATGCTCGGTCAGCGGACCGCCGGGCACCTTGATCGAGAAGAATTCGAGTTCCTCCGCCCAGGACGGGCTCGCCACCGAATAGGCGCGGTAGACCGGCTTCTCGGCGTTGGGCAGGCCGATCATCACGAACTCGCCCGAGCGGAAGCGAAAACCTTCCGGTCGCGTCATCCGGAAGCGGAAGAGCTGGTCGGTGTAGTGCTTAACCTCGGTCACGGTCTCGGCGTAGACGCCGGCCGGGATCGGGAAGGAGGCGGCGGTCTCGGGGGCAAGGGCATTCATCGAAGGCGGGCCTTCCGGTTCAGGATTGCGATCCGGCTTGCAAAGGCGCGCGCCGGGAGGACAGGGGTGTCGACAGGGCTATCGCGCGGGTTTGACCTATAAATCGGGCTGTGGCGAGACACGCCTTGCTCAAACCAGCACCGCTCGGGGAAAAACCGTCGACGCGCCGAAGAGCCGGCGGTAGCGCTCGATCTCGGCGGGATCGCCAGTGGCCTTGCCGGGATTGTCCGACAGCTTCACCGCTGGCCGGCCATCCGCCTCGATCACCTTGCAGACCAGCGAGATCGCCTCCAGCGCCGAGCGCCCGTCCGGCGCCACGTCGCGGAAATCATTGGTGAGGTTGGTGCCCCAGCCGAAGCTCATGCGCACCCGCCCCTCGAAATGCCGGTAGGCAGCCTCGATCCCGTCGACATCCATGCCGTCGGAGAACACCAGGAGCTTCTCGCGCGGATCGATGCCGCGGGATTTCCACCAGGCGAGAATTGCCTCTCCGCCCTCGATCGGCGGCGCCGAATCGGGCCGGAAGCCGGTCCACTCGGTCAGCCAGTCCGGAGCGCAGCGCAGGAAGGATTCGGTGCCGAAGGCGTCCGGCAGAACGACGAGGAGGTTGCCGCCGTAATAGCTCTGCCACTGCTTCAGCACCTCGTAGGGCGCCTGCCGCAGCGCCGCGTCGCTGTCGGTCAGCGCCGCCACCACCATCGGCAGTTCGTGCGCGTTGGTGCCGATCGCCTCGACGTCGGTCTCCATCGCCAGGAGCACGTTGGACGAGCCGATGAAGGCATCCCCCAGCCCTTCCTTCAGCGCCTCGACGCACCAGCGCTGCCAGAGGAAGGAGTGCCGTCGCCGGGTGCCGAAGTCGGAGATCTTGAGGTCCGGCAGCTGCCTCAGGCGTTCGACCTTGCCCCACATCTTGGCCTTGGCGCGGGCATAGAGTACGTCGAGCTCGAAGCGGCCGAGATCCTTCATCGCGGCACGCGAGCGCAGCTCGTTGATGATCGCGAGCGCCGGGATCTCCCACATGGTGGTGTGCGTCCACGGCCCGCTGAAGGTCAGCTCGAACTGCCCGTCGACCCGCCGCAGCTCGTATTCCGGCAGCGCGAAATTCTCGAGCCATTCGAGGAAGGCGGGACGGAAGATCTGCGTCGAGCCATAAAAACTATTGCCGGCGAGCCAGATCATCTCGCGCTTTGACAGGCGGATGGTGCGGGCATAATCGAGCTGGGCGCGCAGTTCGCCCTCGTCGATCTCGTCGGCAATGCGGATGGTCTTTGCCCGGTTGATCAGCGAGAACGTCACGTCGACGTCCCGGTGCAGGCCCCAGATCATCTGCAGCATCAGCAGCTTGTAGAAATCAGTATCGAGCAGGCTGCGCACGATCGGGTCGAGCTTGAAGGTGTGGTTCCAGACCCGCGTGGCGATATCGGTCGCGACCATGAGCATTCCCGGGGCTTGCGCTGCCGGATCCATGCCGGGCTTTCCGAGGGTTTAGCGCAGGCGACCCGCGAAGGCCAAGCCATCTCGGCGGCGATGCCGGCCGAACCGGCTCACTTCGGCTGGCAAACGACGGTCAAGGCCTGTCTCGAAGCCCCGAGATCGCTCTCCGCCTCCTGAAAGAGCTGGCGAAGCTTCGCGATCGAGGAACCATCGCTGCCGATCGAAAGCCCCTTCGCCGCCCGCTTGAGATCGAGCAGGAAGCCTTGGTCACCGTCCCAGTCAAAATCCATCCTGGATGTCTCTATCATGTGCAGGAGACTAAGACGAAACGGGAACGCGTTCTCTAACCCATGATAGGTTTTCGCCGAATTTCGAACGAGATTGGCGCCCAAGACCCGTGTGAAGACTGAACCGCAACGCATTCGAACGCCTTCAAACGCGTCAAAACGCCTTTCAGGGAAGCACCGGGCGCACGGAACAAATATTCGTGTGAACGGTTAGGGTGCACCAAGATTGACGCGGAGAGCGTCGGCAGAAAAGAGGCATTCCCATGCAGAATAAATTCTGGGCCATTGGTCTCCTTGCGCTCGGCGCGGTCACCGTCGGAACGCCCGTTCTCGCGCAGAACATCGTCATCGGACCGGACGGCGTCCGCGTCATGGAGCCCGACCGCGACCGTCGTGGACCGCCAATGGACGACCGCCGCGGCCCGCCGCGTGACGATCGCCGCGACCGTCGCGAGATCAGCGAACGCGAAGCCGTGCGGATTGCCCGCGGCGAGGGCGTGCGCGAGGTCGACGACGTCCGCACATCGCGCCGCACCTATTCGATCCTGGGCGCTGACCGGCGCGGCCGCGACATTCGCGTCGACATCGACCGCCGCTCGGGCGACGTGATCTCGGTTCGCTAGTTCGAGAAGCGGCGGGTTCAAAGGAACCAGCTGCCCGGTTCCTAAGAATTGAAGCCACTACAAGCCCCTTCCGACCCCGTCGGAGGGGGTTTTTTACTGGCCCGACCCGAGCGGTCCGGCGAGGCAGCGGCGGGGCTGACCGGGAACAATGACAGGGCATGCCGTCTTGCTGATCCAGTGAAATGGAGGAAGCCATGTCCAACACCCCCGGCATCAACCCGCTGACCCCGGACCTCGAAGAGATCCGTCACTCCGACGACCCGGCCTTCGAGGACAGCCAGGACCCGGCGCCCCAGGACGAGGCGGAAACGGAAGAGGAAGCCGCGGCGCGGATCCAGCGGCAGACCATCGACCTCGCCTGACGGCGGGCAGCAACCGTTCTACAAAGGCTAAGAGCGGCGGAGCGTGATCAGCGTCATCTCCGCCGGCTTGCCCAGCCGCAAGGCAAATCCCGGCCAGATGCCGGTGCCGTTGCTGACATAGAGGCTCATCCGGTCGACCGCATAGAGCCCGGATACGAAGCCGCCGTTCATCTTCGCCAGCAGCCAATGGAAGCCGAGGATCATGCCGCCGTGGGTATGGCCGGAGAGCTGCAGCGCCACCCCGGCAGCGGCGGATTTTCGCGCATCCCGCGGCTGGTGGTCGAGGAGCACCACCGGCATTCCTCCCGGCGCGCCGGCGAGGGCCCTAGCGAGGTCCGGCCCCGGAAGACCGACCTCCGCTGCCGAGAGATCGGCAACACCCGCCAGCACCAGCCCGGTGCCGCCCCGTTCGATCACGACGTGCCGGTTGACAAGCATGCGGATGCCAAAGGACTGGAAGTGCCGGAGCCAGGCTTCGGCGTCGAAGAAATACTCATGGTTGCCGGGCACCGCGAAGACCCCGTCGTCAGCCGTAAGCCCGCGCAACGGCTCGACATGCGCCCGCCGCTTCTCGACCGTCCCGTCGATGAAGTCGCCGGTGATGGCGATGAGGTCCGCGCCGGCGGCATTGGCCCGCGCGACGACTTGCTCCGACCAGGGCGTCTCGAACAGCCGGCTGATGTGAAGATCGGTCAGCTGCAGGATTTTGTAGCCCTCGAACTGCGGCGGCAGGTCGGCAATGGCGACGGTCACATCCCGCACAGACGGCGCCTTGATCGCCTGGCTGACGCCGAGGCCGGCCAGCGCCAGAGCGACCAGCGCGATCGCCGCCCGCGCCCCCGGCGCAATGCCGATCCAGTGCCCGCGCCACAGGCTGACAAGGCCGGTGCCGACGTCGAGCGCGAACTGCAGCACGGCAAGCAACAGGATGGCGCCGAAAGCCACGTTGAAGGCGATCACCAGCGCCCGCGGGAACTCGGGCGAGAACACCGAGCCCGAGGACAGGCGGTTCCAGAGATGGAATTCCGCACCGGCAAGGAGCAGCAGGATCGCGCCGAGGGTCGCCCAAAGCGGCAAGGCCAGCGGAAGGACGAACCGCGCGATGACGTAGGCGCAGGGAATGCCAAAAAAGAGGTGCAACATTTCGTCTGCCTTCGCCCGGCCTTCGCCACGCTTCACTGCCACCCGGACGCGTTATCCGCCCGCTGGAGAGCATGGACCCGGCCCCACGAACCTTATGGCCCGCCGGCGGAGAAGCCTGCCGCCTCGCCGGATCGCCCGGCAGGCAGCATTTCTGGGCTTGGGATAATCGGTTTCGAAACCACCGACAACCCGAGGGAACTCCATCGTGAACGGACCCGCCGGTCCCGTGGCGACACCCGCTTCCTCGCCTGCCCCCTCGCCTGCCCCCAAAGGCCGGCGCCCGGAGTGCAGCCTCGGACGACGCCCGGCGCAAATCGCAGAGCGCTTTAGACCAGCCTTTGCACGGGCGGACGGCTGGCCCCTTGTCCGAGAGACCCGCTCGAATTAGGCAGTTCGCTTTGCACCCTCGGTCGCGCTTGTGCTTTCGCGCCCTTCGAGACATTGGTCTTGCCTGCGACATCACCGCAGAGCGAACATTATGGACGTCGGGCTTCGGACGAGAGCCTCTTTCTCGAAAGGCTGCCAATGAGCGACTTGACCGGGCAGGAACCCCCGCCAAGCCCAGCTCACCAGTCCGCGACACGTCTCCTCTGCGCCATCCACGAGTTGCACCGGACCGGATATCAGCACATTCGCTTCGCCTCTGGGATGGCACCGAATGGCCTGTACTGGCGCTGCTCGATCACCCATATCGGCAACATGAGCGACGATGGGCTGCGCATCATCGACCCTTTGTCGCGCGAAGACGTCGCCGACTACTCGACCGGCTCGCAGGATCGATATTTCGGCTGGTCGGACGCGCCGGGTTGCTCGGCGAAGCAACTCGCCACGCTGTTCGAAGAGCGTTTTCCGCGGATCGTGCAGCTGGGAAGAGGCCGCGACTGGGCCTATGCGGGGTGGCTGACGGAGAGGATCGGCCTTGCCGAACGGGCTGGTCCGGCGAGCCTTCCCGTGTTCTTCGCGGACTACCCCATCGATATCGATCCCGTCTCCTTGCCTCCGCCCGTCAGAACACGTCGGCGTTGGCAAGCGGTATGGGACGGTATGCGCCGCGATCGGAGAGGCTAGACTTGCTGCGCCGTCAGCTTCGGCGCCGCTTGGACGGCGCCACCAGAAGCGGACGGCCGCAGCCGTCGTCGGGCTGCCACCCTATCGAAGGTCGTGCAGGTCCTTTCGAAGATGGCCCGTCAGCGTCCAGTCCGAGAAGTGGACAGCCAGACCCGCTCGCTCCGGCGTGCAGCACATCGGACCGACCCGGTAGCTAAGGTTCTCCGGGAACGGACAGAGCCGCACGAGGGGCCAAAGCCTGCCGTCGGTCGAGGCTTGCACCCGGAGGACACCGTCGGCCAAGGACACGCGCATCCAGAAGTCCATCGGATCGCCGTCGAAGCGCCCCGTTGCCCAATCGGACCGCTCGTTCGTTAGGACGCTGCCGAGGAGGGCGTGTCCGTCCGAGAACTCGAGGCCTGCCTTGATCCAGCGCCGCTCGTCGATGCGGACCATGATGCCGGCCTGGTCGTAGAGATGCTCGAACGTCGCCCGGATGCGCACCTGCGCGGTGAAGCCGTCGCCGGTCTCGACCCCGAGGAAATGGCCGTTGTCGCGCGTGAAGCCGTAATGCGTCTCGCGCCAGAAGTCGGTCCGCTCCTCCGTCATCATCTGGAGGCTGTCCAAGCCGAGCTCCGCCCGACCTGGTTCGTTCAGCCAGACGCCTTTCCGCAGATCCGTCATCGACCCTCGTCCTTTGCTTGGCGGAGCGTGTTGGTGCAGAGAACCGCCGGCTCCTGGCGCATCTCGACGTTTGCAACCCATCAACGCAGCGGAGCCCGGCCCCTGTAGCGCTGTAGCGCAGACCCGGCACTGCACGCCAGCCTTACCCAGAGAGTTGCCGGACGGCTGTCCACCCGAGTTGATTTACCCGAGTTGATCCACCCGAAGACGATCGCTACGGATCGGGTCCCGGTAACCGAGGCCAGTTCATGAGCATCGTCGACACCCAAGCCCGCGAGGCAATCCACGACCTGCTGTGCCGCTTCTTCCTGGCCTTCGACCAGCGCGACTGGGTCATGATGCGCGACACACTCGCCGAGGAAGTGTTCGTCGACTACGCGTCCTCCGGACGCGAGGCGCCGGGTTCGATGCCGAGCGCCGAGTTCGTCGAGCGACGCAAGGGGGCCAAGGACAGCCTCTCGAAGCAGCACAGCTTCTCGAACCTCCTGCTGTCGCAAGAGGGTGACGGGGTCGGTGGGCGTTGCAACTACCTCATCCTGCGGTTGGCCGAGGGTGCGTCCGGGGGTGCGTCCGGGGGCGAGGACTTCTATCACTCCTGCGGCTCATACGAATTCCGCTTCTCGTCGACCGACGGGACGTGGAGGATCGCGTCGATCACCCAAAGGGCGCTGCGGAGCTGGGGCAACCGCGACCTTCACGGTGGCTCCCGCAAGAGCGAGGCGGCGCCCAGCGCGTAGCCCCGCGGGCCGTCGGACCCAGGACGACTTGGCGCGGCGTCCGTTAGGCATGCACGACTGTGCCGTTCGAGGTTAGCCGGGTCCGGGTCCGGTCAAATCTTCAAGAGCGGTTGCAGCGCCGCTTGCACCCGGGCTTGCGCCTCGGGCGCGAGCGGGCGGATCGGCAGCGGCAATTCCGCCTTTCCAAGTCCCAGCAGATCGATGAGCACGTACATCACCCGCAGGCTGCCGAACGCCTTGAAGGTATCCCACAGGGGTTCGAGCGTCGCATCGATGCGGCGTGCCTCCGCCGCATCCCCTGCCTTCACGGCATTAGCGAGCGCCACGACCGGAGCCGGCAATGTGCCGCCGAGTACGCTGTAGAAGGCATCCGCTCCCGCCAGCAGGGCGTCCGCCATCCCCCAGTCGCCGCTGTAGCCGATCGCCAGCCCCGTCCGCTCACGCAAGGTGGCGATCTCGTCCCCGTAGTTGCCGTTCGAGGGCAAGGGCATCTTCACCGCTTTGACCGTTGGGAGACGAGAGAGCCGCTCCAGGAGATCGAGACCGAAGGTGAAGTGGGTGGTGCCGGGATTGTTGTAGACGCACAGCGGAAGGCTCGAAGTGCCCGCGACCACCCGGAAGTGATCGTAGACCTCGTCCTGCGTGAGCGGGGTGTAGGATACCGGGGCCAGCAGGAGCGCATCGGCCCCCGCGGCCTCGGCGTCCCCAGCAAGATCCCGTGCCGCGTCTGTGCGAAGCGCCCCGACACCCACGACGATGGGGACGCGCCCCCGTACGCACTCCACGGCCGCTTCGATCGCCCGGCGCCGCTCTGATCGCGAGAGGTAGGCGTAAGTGCCGGTCGAGCCTAGGAGGCCGATCGAGTCGACGCCCGCCTGGCAAGCGCGGTCCAGCAGCGTCCCGAGCAACTCGACGTCGACGCGTCCGTGTTCGTCGGCCGGCGTGATCGGGAAGGCGGAGAGGCCGTGGAAGGGAGAGGGATCGGACATCGTCGTCGGCTCCGTTCAGAGGGTCAGCGGGACAGGATCAGGCGGATGCCGGCGCCCGCGAAGAAAATCGCGAGCAGGCCCTCGAACCAGCGGCGGGCCTTGGCATAGGCACGCACCATCGGCGCCGTCGAGAACAGGAGCGCATAGCCCGAGAAGATGAGGATGCCGAGAGATATGCAGCCCGCGAGGGCGACCGCGACGCTCGCCGGCGTCGCGTCGGGTCGCATTCCCAGCGACATGATCGCCAGCCAGGCCAGCACCGCTTTGGGATTGCCCGCATGCATGAGGACGCCGCGGCGGTAGAGGCTCCAGGCCCCCGGCGGGATCGTGCCGGCCCCGACCATCGGCCTGTCCGGCGTGGCGGCGGAGCGAGCCGCCTTCCAGGCGAGCCACAGGAGGTAGAGCCCGCCAGCCACTTTGAGCACGGTCAGGGCGTGGGCATAGGTTGCAAGGAGCGTCGACACGCCGGTGGCCGCGACGAGGCCCCAGACCGTCGACATCGTGATGACGCCTGCCGCCATGGCAAGGGCGGCAGGGCGGCCGTGCCGCATGGCGGCGTTCATGATCGCCATGTTGCTGGGGCCGGGGCTGACGACGGCGATGACGTAGGCGGTGTAGACGAGGAGGAGATCGTGGAGGGGCATGGTGGGATCAACCGGGTTGGTTCAGGGCGCCCGGCACGAAGCAAGGCAGCAAGGCTCGGCATGACGATGCCGACGACGGCATCGAGGGTTAGCAATGCGGACGGGCGGGTGAAGACGGGTTACAACAGGCGCACCCTAGCCGAGGGCCGCGAACCACGTAAAGCGCGCCGACGCGGCGCCGAGGACGAAGACCGGACGCAGCGCTTACGGCTGGGCCGACCCCGCGTATGCCAGGAAGGTCGCTCCGCCCCGGGCCAGAACCGTCGCCAGTTGCAAAACGGCCGACAGGAACGCGCCGACACCGCCAGCCATTGCGGGCTATCGCCGGAACGACGGCATCACAACGACGGTGCAGCTTCCCGAGACCTTAACCGAGGGTTAACTTTCCGACGAGTTCACTGAATTGAGTAATCGACTACTCAAACCACGCGAAGTATCAAGCGTCACGTTACTTCGGGACTTACGGCCTTCGAGACAGAACGGCTCTCAACAAATCGACTGAAGACGTGAGAACCAAATGCTGGTGTCATCGATGAGGGGCGCTGAACCTCGGCGACGCGCCGACGCCGCAAGAGGGCGCAACATTTTCTAATGATCCTGCAGTGCTCTACCGAAGCGTCGCCCTCGACGAGACGAGCGCCACAGGCCGCGAGTGAACCGATCACCCGGCAATAAATAGAGCATTGCGCATCAGCAAAGCTGGTGATGCTGCGTCTACCGACGGCTGCGTGAATGCGTACGTCTTTCCGAACTGATCGATCATGCACGCCGCGTTCCGTCGACGCGACGCGCGTGAACTTGACTGCACCATCAACAACGCATCGACGCACCGACGTCTTGACCCAAGGCGATCGCTTGCAAACGGGAGAACGAGACATGAGCACCATGAAGTCTGGACCTCGGCACGCCGGCGCCGGGCCACAAACCCCGGTCCATAACGACACGGCGGTCGTTTCCCTCGATCGCGCCTCCTGGGGCGCCGTGTTCGCGGGCGTAGCGATCGCACTGGCGGTTCAGGTCATCCTCACGCTGGTTGGCACTGGTATCGGCATTGCGACGCTCGACCCGGGTGCCGGCAGTGCCGACAACCCTGCGGCTTCGACGTTCTCGATCGGAGCGGGTGTCTGGTACGTCCTCTCCGCCCTCGTTGCAGCATACATCGGCGGCTATGTCGCGGCCCGGATGTCTGGACGGTCCGACAGGATCTCGGCCGGGCTGCATGGCGTCACCGCATGGGCGGTCACGACCTTGCTGGTTCTCTACCTTCTGACGACGGCCGTCGGTTCGATCGTCGGTGGTGCCTTCAGCGGCGTCGCCTCGACGCTTGGGGGCATCGGGCAGACGGTCGCCCAGACCGCAGCCCCGGCTCTCGCCAACTCCAATCCTCTCGATGCGATCGAGTCACAGGTCCGGTCGACCGGGACCAGCCCGGAGGCTCTCCAGGGCAACGCGGTCAATGCGATCAGGGCCTTGCTGACGGGCGGAGAGGCTGGGGCCGATCAGGCACGCAGCCAGGCGGCACAGGCCTTGTCCGAGGCAAGGGGCATTCCCCTCGATCAGGCCAACGCAGAGATCACGCAGCTCGAGCAGCAGTATCGCTCAGCGGTCGACACCGCGAAGCAGACCGCAACGCGTGCTGCCGAGGTCACCGCTTCGGTTGTCTCGAAGGGCTCGCTGCTGGCGGCTCTCGCCCTCATCCTCGGGGCAGCGGCTGGCTGGTTCGGCGGCCGCTCGGGCGCCCTTGGGCCTCGTCGCCACTGATCATTAGGCTCCAGCAATCAGATGGCTCGGAATTGCCGGGCCATCATCGATCAGAATGAGTGTCTCAGGATGAGTGTCATGGACGTTCAAGAAACCAATGAAGACAAGACAAGCGTCGAGCTCCTCGTTGCTGGCGCGACTGCCGCGCGCGAAGGGCAACGCCGGAGCGTAAACCCCCACCCAGCAGGGTCCGAGACCTGGAGAACATGGATGGAAGGCTACGACCACCAGACGATCTACACCGAGCAGGGACGGGGCGAGTTCGTACCACCGTGCAACCTGGGGAAGTCGATCTGATGGACGGTGCGATCTGCCGGGCCGCCAGAGGGTTCCTCAACTGGACATCCAGGCGGCTCTCGGTGGAAAGCGGCGTTTCCGTGTCGCGCATCTTCGAGGTCGAGCGGGACCGTCCCATCGAGGCACATCTGGTGAGATCATTGGAGGCGGCGTTCGCCCGTTTCGGCGTGGTGGCGATGCGAACGGACGGCGGTGTCGTCGGCCTCGTGCTCTCCCCTTCATCGGAACCAACGCCAGATATCCCATCCTCAGATCTGGTTGTGGCCGAGCTGGACCGTGTGGCCGCGATGAGTTCGAGCGCTGTCAGGGAATGAGTTTTAGTCGCTCCGGAAAAACCTCCGGTGCGGCTCAGAACCGGTTGGAAATGAAGAATGGTTGAGTCACTTCACGCCGCCACGGCCGAACGACGCCAGTTGCAGCAGATCATTGCCGGGTTGACCGAGGGCGTCATCCTGATTGATCCCGACCAGTCGATCAGCTGGGCCAACGAAGCCGCTCTGGCAATGCACGGGGTGTCGTCGGTCGCCGCGCTCGGCGCCACGGTCGACGAATACCGCACGCGTTTCCAACTGCGCTACCGCAACAATCATCGACTGGACGAGGACGCTTATCCCGCCGAACGGGTGGTGGCGGGAGAGGTCTTCGCCGATGTCGTCGTCGAGGTCGCGCGTGCCGGACAAGAAGAGCCGGAATGGGTCCACCGTGTCCGCAGCCTCGTGCTGACCGACGCCGACGGCCATCCCGACTGCCTTGTCCTCATCGTTACCGACGCCACGGACGAGATGCAGGCGGTCGATCGTTTCGAGAGCGCGTTCAACGCCAACCCGGCGCCGGCGCTCATCTGCCGCGTCTCCGACCTCCGGTTCATTCGGGTGAACCAGGGCTTCATGGACATGACGGGTTATGCCCGGGAGGCCGTCGTCGGCCGCTCGGTCTATGACCTCGACGTCATGGCGGGTGCCGACAAACGTGAGATCGGCAAGCAGCGTCTTTCGGAATGGGCGACCGTCCCGCAGATGGAGGCCTGTATCGCGCTCCCCGAAGGCGAGACGAAGCTCGTCATCGTCGCGGGGCAGCCGATAGAGATGGGCGACGAGCGGTGCATGCTGTTCACGTTTGCCGACCTCGAGCCACGCCGGAAAGCCGAAACGGCCCTGCGCAGCAGCGAGGAGAAGTTTGCAAAAACCTTCAGGCTGGCTCCGGTCCCGATGAAGATCTGCACGCTGGACGGCTTCCGGGTCCTCGACGTCAACGAGGCTTTCCTCAAGGAAACGGGATGGTCCATCGACGAGGTTGTGGGGCGGAGCACCGCCGAGATCGAACTATGGGACAGCGCGGCCACCCGGCGAAAGCAGGAGCGCGAACTCGTCGAGACCGGTGGGTTCCGGGGGTACGAGGCCAAGCTGAAGAAGAAAGACGGCTCGATCGCGGATTGCCTGGTGTCCGCCGAGACGATCGACATCGGTGGCGAGGTCTGCGTCCTCGACGTTTTCCAGGACATCACGGTCCGCAAGACATCCGAGCTCGAGCTGGTCAAGGCGATCGAGGAGGCGCTCGCGGACACTTCATGGCTCAGCCGCAGTGTCATGGAGAAGCTGGCCAACATGCGATCCCCACAGCCGGACGGTCAGCGAAAGTCCGATGGGGCCGACCTTACCGAAAAGGAGCGCCAGGTCCTCGGCTTCATCTCCCAGGGGCTCGACGACGGCGAGATCGCCGCGCTGCTCTTTCTGTCGCGCAACACCATCCGCAACCATGTCCAGCGCATCTACACCAAGATCGACGCACACCGCCGGAGCGAGGCGATCGTCTGGGCGCGTGAACGCGGCATCGTCGGTCCGGAGGCTCAGGGGATACGCCCGAAGAAATCGAAGTGACGACCTATAGTGGCATTTGCCGTCTCGTATCCTTGGTCCGCCGTCGCCGCCGCTGGCCCGCCAGCTACCTTGGAGACCGGTAAATAGAAGCAACTGCCTCATCCGAACTGATGCAAACGGAACTGGGTAAGCGCCGTTGAAGCACCAAGTCTCTGGAAGGGCGAGCGTCGTCTTCGATAACGCGGACGGCAAGCTTCTCCTGGAACTAATGGAGATTGAGATGGATAAGGATCGCATCGAGGGCGCCAAGAAGCAGGTTGTCGGCTCCGTCAAGGAAGCCCTCGGGAAGGTGACCGGGAGCGAGAAGCTTGAGGCCGAGGGCACGGCCGAGAAGGCCGGTGGCAAGGTCCAGGGCAAGGTCGGCGAAGCCAAGGACAAGGCGCGCGACGCGCTGAAGTAACCTTCTGCGCCCCCCCCCCCGGAGAGGCGGATCTCACGTCGAAGACGTCCGCCTCGAGTTCTGGCTTATGCGCGGTCTGCTTATGCGATCCGACGTCATCCAAGAGGCTGCCATGGGCAACGAGATGCTTAATCTGTTTCGCAAGGACGGCGATCTCGTGCCCGTGTGCGCTGTGCCCGATGGTGGCGCCTTGCCGTCTTTCCTGAAAGGCGAAGGCTGGAAGTTCGTCGGCAAAGTCCCTGACATTGCCGACCAGCTGCTGGAGACGGACAGGTCGACCTACGCCGCGGTGCTCCGGGAAACCGGGTACTACATCTTCGTCCCGGTTTAAGTGGCCGGTTTGAGAAGAACGATCGGCGACGATGACGCCGAGGCGATCGCGCGCAGCCTGATGGAAGAAAAATGCAAACCGATCATAGGGATCTGACGCCGGCGGTTCGAGAGCGCGCTTACTTTCTTTGGGAGGAAGCTGGTCGTCCTTACGGACGCGAGTACGAATTCTGGGCGACCGCCTCGCGAGAGATCGAGGCCGATCATCTGGAAAAGGTCGCTCGGAAAAGGTCCGAGCGAAGCGCCGCCCGCTAACGCCGGCAGTCGCCCGTAGCGCATGGGAACGGCACGAGCCGTCCCAAACCAACTGGAGCAAGCATGTCGAATATGAAGGATGCGCCCGACGCTGTCGGGCGTGAGAGCGAAGCTGTGCGCGAAGAAGCGCGCAAGGTCGCGGGAACGTTTCGAGACGAGGCGTCGAACCTGGCGTCCAGCCTGAAGGAAAAGGTCGAGGCACAGGCCAAGGACGGGATCACCGTCGCCGCGACAAGCCTCGAGGATTTCACGGCCGCCATCCGCAAGGCTTCCGACGAACTCGGGGCGCGAGACCAGTCCATGGTCGCCAGTATGGTGCGGCAAGCGGCGTCGGGCCTCGAGGACGCCTCGTCGTCGATCAAGGGCAAGTCCCTTGGCGACATCACGCATTCGCTCGCCGGTTTCGCCCGGCAGCAGCCTGCGGCCTTTCTGATCGGCGCCGTGCTGGCAGGCGTGGCGATCGGTCGCTTCGCCAAGGCGTCCGGCGACCACTCCGATGCCGAGCGTCACCGCGGCGCGCGTCCAGGATCCGGCGTCTCGGATGCTGCTGGAGAGCGGCCAGGTTCTACAGATCCGCGCGACCCGGCCTATTCGACGGGCCCCTCCTATTCGTCGGGCTTGCGCGACACCGGATTGCGCGACGATGGCGTCGATCACGAAGGGGGTGTGCGATGAGCATCGAGAGCAAGGATCCCCGCTCGGTCCCCGATCTGATCGGCGATGTCGTGCGAGAGGCAAACGAGCTCTTGCGCACCGAGGGCAAGCTGATCCGGGCTGAGATCTCCGACAAGTTCACGCAGGTTCAGCTCGGTGGCGGTTCGCTTGCGGCCGGCGCGATCTGCCTGATCGTCGCCCTCGTCGTCCTGGCGCAGGCGCTCGTGATCGCGCTGGCGCATCTCGTCGGACCCGGCTGGGCGGCGCTTGTGGTCGCTGTCGTGTTCGGCCTTGCCGGGATGGTTCTGATCAATCGCGGCAAGACGGCTTTGGCGACTGTCAGCCTCGTTCCCGACCGGGCGATCGAACAGTTGCAGAAAGACGGAAACCTCGTGAAGGAGCAGGTACGATGAGCACCGAAGCCGAACGTCTCGAACGCGAAGCCGAGCGCCATCGCTCCTCGCTCGACTCGACCCTCGACGCGCTGAAGGATCGCTTCTCGCCGGGCCAGATCGTCGACGAGGTCGCCGCCTATGTCCGGAATGGGCAAGGCGCCGAGATGGTACAGAACCTGAACCGGCAGGTCCGGGACAACCCGCTTGCCCTCGGACTGATCGGCGCCGGCGCCGCATGGCTTCTCCTCGGGCAAGGCGTGCGCGACAAACCGTCGGAAGCTCGGTATCGCCCGGGCCGGGATGACGATCGGTACGAGAGGTTGCGGGGCCGCGACGGCTACACGGCCCGCAGCGGAAGCGACCTGTCACGCCCGTATGCGGACGGGTATTCCGAAGACCGTCTTCGCGACGCTGGCCACGGTGTCGCCTCTGCAGTGTCGTCGGCAACGGGGGCAGCCTCGGGTGCCGCGTCCGACGTGGCTGAGACGGTCACGTCCGCGGCGGAGGCAGCCGCGCAGCGTGCTCGCAGCCTCGGTCACGAAGCCGGCGACGCCGTTCACCGCGCAGGCGATGCGATCTTCCGGGAAGCCTCGCACCTCGGCGAGCGCGTCTCTGACGTTCAGCAGAGGGCCAGGCGCACCTTCCTCGACACGTTGCAGAACGAGCCCCTCGTGCTCGGAGCCCTGGCTGTCGCCATCGGCGCTGCCATCGGGGCGGCCCTGCCGTCAACGAATGTCGAGGATGGGCTGCTCGGCGAGACCCGGGATACGGTTCGCGATGAGGTGCTCGACAAGGGCCGCGACGTCTTGCAGAAGGCCGAGATCGTTGCGAGCAAAGTCTTCGACGCTGCCAGTGCCGAAGCTGAGGACGTGGGCCTGAAGCCGAATTCGGATGGCGGAGAGACCGTTGCGGATAAGCTGTCCTCAGTGGTCCGCTCCGCGACGAACGAGGCGAAGGACGAAGCCAAGAACCAGGGCCTCGTCTGAGGCTGACATGTCCTGACGGGTGACCAGACGAAGCGGTGGCCGCCGGATCGACACGATCCTGCGGCCCCGCTTTTGCCTTCGACCTCGCCCTGCATCCGGACTGAAGGTCGGGGCCTCCCCCGGCCACGATCCGAGGTGAGCGCTTGCCTCCGGTCCCGGATGGCGACGACGCCGTCATCATAATCCAGGAAGCCACTTCTTGAGCGGCCGCGACGGCAAATGACCTGCACGCGATCAGAGGTGGCGAGCCACGCAGACTGGTCGCTTCATACAGCCTCGGCCGATCCAGTCCGCCCTTCGAAGAGCTGCTTGTCCGGACATTCTCCGGGTCGCTACAGGTCCACGTCCCAATACGGAGGATCGCCGAAGGCCGTTCCCAGATGCTCGACCAAGGCCTTCAGCTTGGCGGAAGAGCGGCGACCCTCCGGATGTGCCACGTAGATGAACTCCTCCGGTGGCCTGGCTCCGACATCGATCACGTGAAGCTCGCCACGGCGAAGGGCATCGCCGACGATGAATGTCGGAAGGAGTGCCACGCCGAGCCCGGCCGTCACCGCATCGCGCATGACGTCGCCGTTGTTGGTGTGCAGCACGGCCTTCGCCCTGACGACACGGGCTTCCGCACCCTCCGTCTCGCCCGCGAAGCGCCAGTCGGCGACCCCGCGGATCTGGTAGAAGATGCCGCGATGGTCAGCGAGGTCCGCCAGCGAAGTTGGAACACCATGTCTGGCAACATAGCTGGGCGCGGCAACCAGGACCCGGCGGCTTGGCGCCAACCGCCGAGCCGTCAGCCGGGTGTCCTCGATCGGCGCATGCCGCACGACCGCATCGTATCCGTCCGCTGCCGCGTCCACTCGCCGATCGTCAAGTTCAAGCGTCATCTCGATCAGCGGATTGGCCGCCAGGAAGGGAGTGATCGCCGGCCCGAGATGCATCCTACCGAACGTCACTGGGGCCGAGATCCGCAAAGGTCCCGCCAGCGTCCCCCGCCGCTCCGCAATGTCCGCTTGGGCAGCCTCGACGTCGCGCAGGATGGCGACCGCGCGTTCGAGAAAGGCCGCGCCGTCCTCGGTGATCGAGAGCTTGCGGGTCGTTCGGTGCACCAGCATGGCGCCGAGGCTTCGCTCGAGCTCGACGAGCCGTTCGCTGACCACCGACTTTGACAAGCGCAGTCGCCGAGCTGCTTCGGTGAGGGAGCCGCATTCCGCAACGGCGACGAACGTGCTGATGCCATCCAGCTTCATCATTGTTCGCCTATTCCGGATTGCAGTTCCAAGATTTGCAGTCTTATCCGAACTGCAAGGAAGAGCCATACCTGTGGCACCGGACGACGCGATCGCGCCGGAACCTCATCTCACAGGGAACACGGCCATGCACCGCATCCTCACGAGCGCCGTCGGAACACTCCTCATGACCCTTCCCGCGCTTGCCGGAGCGCTGACGTTCCCAGCCGAGTTCAAGATCAGCGATATCGACACCAACGGTAGCACCATCCACGTTCGCGTCGGCGGAAGCGGGCCGGCGGTGGTGCTCCTGCACGGCTATGGCGAGACAGGTGACATGTGGGTCCCGTTGGCGGTCGATCTGATGCGCGACCATACCGTCGTCGTCCCTGATCTGCGAGGCCTCGGCCTTTCGGGAAAGCCGAAGGATGGTTTCGACAAGAAGACGCAAGGGCATGACGTAGCCGGCGTGCTCGACGCGCTGAAGATCGACACGGTTGAGCTCGTCACCCACGATATCGGCAACATGGTCGGATACGCCTTCGCCGCAGAGTTCCCGAAGCGGGTCACCCGGTTCGTGCTGATCGACGCGCCACTGCCGGGTGTTGGTCCCTGGGAAGAAGTGCTGAAGAACCCGATCCTCTGGCATTTCCGTTTCGGCGGACCGGACATGGAACGACTGGTCGCGGGACGTGAGCGGATCTACCTCGATCGCTTCTGGAACGATTTCTCGGCCGATCCGGCGTCGTTCACCGAGGCGGCGCGCGCGCATTATGCAAAGCTATACGCACTCCCGGGCGCCATGCACTCCGGGTTTTTGCAGTTCGCCGCCTTCGACCGGGACGCAGCCGACAACAAGGCTTTCATGGCCGAGGGCAAGTTGACCATGCCCGTGCTGGCGGTCGGCGGCGAGAAGTCTTTCGGGCCGATGATGGCGACCGTGATGCGCTATGCCGCGGAGGACGTCGAGGAGGCCATCGTTCCCCGATCCGGCCATTGGATCATGGAAGAGAATCCGACCGATACCGTCGCGATGGTGCGCGCTTTCCTCGACAGGAAAAACTGAACCCGTCGGGCCCACAGCCGATGGCTTGCGGCCAAGGAGAACTGCCACGGACCGATTGGAAGACAGGGGCGCGCTGATAACAGGCGCCAGTGCCGGCATTGGCCGCGCCACAGCCCGGCTTTTTGCCGCCGACGGCGCAAAGGTCGTCGTCGGCCCTGCTCGAACGTTGCCGACGACGTCGGAAGCGGACGTGCGCTGAAGCGCTCGGGAGATGGCTACATTCAACCGGTCTTATGTTCCGCGCCGATATCCGCTACCGGGGGCTGCATGACCCCGATGCGGAGAGAGCGATGCACCCGGCCCAGACATTTGAACTGGTTTTCATCCTTCTTCTCGCGATCCTTGCACTGCACTGGATTGCCGCTCGCGCCCAGCTTCCTCCTTCGGTCGCTCTCCTCGTTGGCGGCGGTGCCCTCGCCTTCCTTCCCGGACTGCCGGTGATCGAACTCGACCCCGAACTGGTCCTGGTCCTCTTCCTGCCGCCCCTCCTCATGGACGGAGCGTTCTACACCGCCCTCGCCGCCTTCCGCCGCCACAGTGCCGGCATCCTGTCGCTGGCCGTCGGCGCCGTTGTCTTCACCACCCTCGTGGTCGGCGTCGTCGTTCACTGGCTCGTGCCGGAATTGCCGTGGGCGGCATGCTTCGCCCTCGGCGCCATCGTTTCGCCGCCGGATGCCGTGTCGGCACGCGCGGTCCTTCAGCGCGTCAAGCTCCCTCGCCGGCTGACCACGCTGCTCGAGGGCGAAAGCCTCCTGAATGACGCCAGCGGCCTGGTGCTCTTCCGCTTCGCCGTCGCAGCCGCCCTGACGGGAAGCTTCGATGCCGTCGATGCAGGCCTCGAGTTCGGGTTCCTCGCCGTCGGCGGCGTCGTGGTCGGGGCCGTCGTCGGTGGGATCTGGACGCTGCTTCTCCGGCGCCTCGGCGACGAGACCCTGATGATCCTCGCGTCCCTGATCCTCGGCTGGGCCGCGTATCTGGCGGGGGAAGCGGTGCATGTGTCCGGGGTCATCTCCACCGTCACCGCCGGACTGGTCTTCGGCTGGTACCAGCATGTCGTGTTCACCGCGAGCGTTCGCATCCGCGCCGGCGCCTTCTGGCACGTCATGGTATTCCTGCTGGAGGCGATGATCTTCATCCTCATCGGACTGTCGCTGCGCGGCGTCCTGGAGCGTGTCGGAGGCTTCGAGACTGTGCTGTCGACGATGACCGTTCCGGTCGTCGGGGTGATCGCGGCGATGACGCTGGCGCGCTTCATCTGGATTTTCGGCTGCGACGCCGTCCTCGTCCTGCTCGACCGGATGGGCCTCGCCACGGACGATCCGCTCGGCCCGAGAGCCGCGACGGTGATGAGCTGGGCCGGCATGCGGGGCGTCGTGACCCTCGCCGTCGCGCTGACGGTGCCGGAAACGATGCCGGGCCGCGACCTGATGCTCGTCGCCGCCTTCGCCGCGATCCTCGTCACCGTCCTGGTACAGGGGACGACGCTCGGGCTGGTCATCCGTGCGGCAAGGCTCTCCGACCGGGACCTGCGGCCGCCTTTGGTCCTCGCCGAGGCGGAAGCCGCGGTAGCGGCAGCGCAACTCGTCGCCGTCCGGTCAAAAGCTTATGCCGCCGACGGAGCGCTCGCCCACCCGCGATTGCTCGAAGGCTTCCAGCGGCGGTTCGACCAGACCTCCCAGCATGCGAAGAACGGAGACACGTTCGTCGGTGAGATCACGGCACACTACGACATCGTCCTCGAGGCCGTGAGGGCCGGCCGGGCCGAACTCGTCCGCCTGCACCGCGCCAACCAGATCAGCGACGAGACGCTGCATGATCTGGAGAGGGATCTGGACCTGGAGGAGTTGTCGGCGACAGCGGCCAAAGCGATCTGATCGGACGAAGGCGGCTTCGTCCAGGGGACGGAACGGTGCGTCCAAACTCCCGGACTATCACCCGCCGGCCGTCCAGCTTACCGTCGCCGACAATTGACCGGTCGTAGGGGTGCGCAGGACACGTGCCGGTCGCTTCGAGCACAGTCGAGACGCCGGCACCGCCGCTGAGACACGTTACGGTCAGCGCGACGCCGCCCGCCAGATCATCTGCAAATGGCATATCGGCTCGATCAGGAAGGCGACGGCGTGGCAGTTTTAGGAGACATTCTGAGGACCGGAGCACTTGCCGCCGTCCGTATCCTGGCGGTCATCTGCGTCGTCGGCGCCGTGACCACGGCAAGTGCTGAGGTGACGGGGACAGCGTTGCCACCGCTCGTCCTGGAGTTGATGCCCGGGCAGGACGCGGCCTCCGTGGAAGCCGCGATACGGGCTGCGTCCGCAGGCGGACGTCCGGTGACGGTTCGCTGGGGCGGCGTTGCTGCCACGCCCGCCACCAGCATTCCGACAGAAACCCCGCCGACCAGACCGACGGAGGAAACTCGAACGGATCTATCCCGGAGCATTTCCGATGGGGTCGCCCTCGGCCTTTCCGGAATCTCCGCGATCCCCGCAGCCGCACGGATGACGCTCGACTGGATCGCACCGGGAGATAACGGAACGGGCGGGTCGGCTGGAACGATCATCGGCGCGACACTGATAGCAGCCTGCCTTGCGCTGATGGTGCGGCGATTGCTGCCTGCGGCGGGGGCGTTCGGACATGGCGTCGACCTTCGCACGCGGACCCGCTCTGCCTCGCGGTCGGCCCTGGCGCATCTGGCCGCGCTCGGCGTCTTCGTCCTTCTTGCCTTCGGCGCGCATCGCGGGCTGCTGTCGCTCAGCGCCCCCGCCGAGGAGGCGTCCGCCGCGCTCCTGCGCATCATCGCCGTCATCGGTGTTCATCTCGTCGTCGGCGACTGGCTCCTATCCCCGCGCCGCAGCGAGCGTCGGCTGCTGAAGGTCGGGAGACCCGGCTGGCACTTCGGAATGCTGGTCGCCTACGGCGCCGCCGGCGCCATCATCCTCGCAATCGCCGGGCTGTTTCAGCGCGCGGGAGCGAGCGACGAAGCCATCCGCGGCGTGTCTTTCCTCGGAGCGTCGTTTGTGCTCGCCCTGAAGTTGATCTGGTTCGGGGTCGGGCGGCACGATATCGCGAACGCGTTTGCGGGCCCGTCACCGAGCTCGGTCAGATGGGGCGCGGCCCATGCCTATCCGTGGTTCCTGATCGCGCTCGCCCTCGTCCTCTGGTTTCTGGGATGCCTTGCCATTGCAGGGTCACCTGTCGCCGGCTGGAATGCCACCGCCCGGTCGACGCAGGTGCTCGCGTTCCTGGTTCCGCTCATGGCCATGGGGTTCCACGCCCTGTCCGCATCCTACCTGCACCGCCACGAAGCGGACGGGCGCCCTGTCGTCGCGGCAGCCTTCGTTGCCGGCCGAACGTTGGTCACGGGCCTGATCTGGCTTGGCGGTCTGTCTATCGTCGCACGGCTCTGGAGCAATGCACTCGTCGGCACCGAGGCCGACGGGCTGTCCGTCCGCCTGGACGACGCCCTGCGCCTCGGGCTCGGCGTGGTAGCGGGCTGGTCGCTCTGGACCTTCGCCTCGGCTTTCTTCCGGATCCATCTGCCAAGCGGCGGGGCTACGGCCCCCGGGTCCGGGGACGAGGAAGCCCAAGCCCTCCCCGCGACCCGCCTGTCGACCGTGCTGCCACTGATCCGGGACGTCGCGCTCGGGCTGGTGATCGCCGTCACCGCCCTCCTGGTGCTTTCAGCTCTGGGACTCGACATCTCGCCGCTCCTCGCCGGCTTCGGGGTCTTTGGCCTCGCCATCTCCTTCGGCTCGCAAGCACTGGTGAAGGACATCGTGTCCGGCATCTTCTTCATCGCCGAGGACGCCTTTCGCGTCGGCGAGTACATCGACACCGGCAGGTTGAAAGGGACCGTCGAGCACATCTCGCTTCGCTCGGTGCGGCTGCGCCACCAGAACGGCCAGTTCCACACCCTGCCTTTTGGCCAGATCCAGTCGATCACGAACTACAGCCGGGATTGGTCCGTCGTGAAATTCGAGCTGAAGTTCGACCTCGGCGTCGATGTCGAGAAGCTCCGCAAGTCCGTGAAACGCGTCGGTCTCGAGATCATGGAAGATCCCGAACTGGCCGCGCAGATTCTTCAGCCGCTGAAGATGCAAGGCATCCAGGACGTCACGGAAACGGCCTTGATCGTGCGCTTCAAGTTCACCGCCCGGCCCGGCAACCCTTCTCTCGTGCAACGCGAGGCGATCAGGCGCTTGCTCCTGGCGTTTCGCGAGGATGGACTGGCGCTTGCCTCGGGTTCCGGCGTGGCACGACCGCAGCCACAGGAAGTTGCCGCTTGATGCCCATCGCGGTTGCCAGTCAGGTCGGCATCGTCCGAGGCGTTGGACGCACCTTCCCGGCCTTCGTCCTTCTGGTCCCAAGCTTCGTCCCGTAAGGTCTCTGCATCGATGCAGTCGAACTGCATATGAGGAGGACGGCATCTTGGAAATCGGAATCGACAGTTTTGCCGCGACCGTCGCCGGCGTCAGCGACATGGACCGTATGGGTTTCCTGCTCGACGAGATCGAGACGGCCGACAGGGCTGGGCTCGACGTGTTCGGCATCGGCGAGCACCACCGCAGCGACTATCTCGACAGTGCCCCGGCCGTTATCCTCGCCGCAGCCGCCGCGCGCACCCAGTCGATCCGCCTGACGAGCGCGGTGACGGTGCTCGGCGCCGCCGATCCCGTCCGGGTCTTCCAGGAATTCGCGACCCTCGACCTGATCTCGCGCGGACGGGCCGAGATCGTCGTGGGCCGGGGTTCGTCGATCGAAGCCTATCCCCTGTTCGGCCTCGACCTCAGCGACTATGACGCGCTCTCCGAAGAGAAACTCGGCCTGCTGCTCGCCCTTCGCGACGAGACGAAACTGATATGGGCCGGCCGTTTCCGGGCTCCGCTGGATGGCCAAGGCGTCTATCCGCGGCCGGCTCAACCGAAGATGCCGATATGGCTCGGGGTCGGTGGCACGCCACAGTCCTTTGCGCGGGCGGGGCGGCTTGGACTGCCGCTGATGGTGGCGATCATCGGCGGAGAGTTCAGGCGGTTTCGACCGCTGGTCGATCTCTACCGGGAAGCCGGAGCAAAGGCCGGGCACGCCGCGGAAGCACTGCGCGTCGGCGTTCACGCCCTCGGCTTCGTCGCAGAGTCCCAGCGCGAGGCGGAGGAACGGTTCTTCCCGGGATGGCAGGCGATGTTCACCAAGATCGGTCTCGAGCGAGGCTGGCCGCCGTCGACACGTCCGCAGTTCGACCGCATGGTCCGTCCCGGCGGG
The DNA here is from genome assembly GCF_055730125.2 of Mesocryomonas fontinalis. Lineage (NCBI taxonomy): Bacteria > Pseudomonadati > Pseudomonadota > Alphaproteobacteria > Hyphomicrobiales > Aurantimonadaceae > Mesocryomonas > Mesocryomonas fontinalis. The sequence continues at coordinate 310,365 of NZ_JBUZWG020000004.1, forward strand.
GCGTTCCTCGTCGGTGATCCCGATGCGGTCGCGGCGAAGATCCTCCAGACGTCCGATGAACTCGGTGGCATCGATCGGCTGACGTTCCAGATGAGCTCGGCGGCCAGCGATCAACCGGCGATGTTGCGGTCGATCGAACTGCTCGGGCGCGAGGTCAAACCCCGCCTGTCGGCCTGACCCACATCCGTCTCCACCGCCGAAGCGTCGACATGCCCGTCCCGTCCAAACCTCGGACAGTCGGCCGTGCGCCTAGAGAGGATGCAACGCCTATCCGCCCCCTCCAGCGTCAGGCTGTCCATGTGCACCGCTTCGGCAAAACTGTCGCCGTCCGGCGAAGCGTCGCCGAAGCACGGGCATAGCGCAGCGAACCGGTGAGGTTGGCCGCGCGCACCACCGCGCCGAGCGCTGCAGCTCGCCGAACGCTTTGTCCGGCATGTGCCGTCGGCGCAGTGTTGCTCGGATCCTTCATGGTGGCGCTTCACGGCCGCTTGTTCGGCATCGGGCTTGCAGATCTTCGCACGGCCTTCTCCCTTGGCGTCGACGAAGGCGCCTGGCTGAACACGGCCGCGACGGCGCCGCAGATCTTCGTCGCCCCCGCCGTCGCCTGGCTTGCCACGGCCTTCGGCGTCCGCCGGGTGCTGGCGATGCCGATCCTCCTCTACACGCTCCTGTCGATCCTGATCCCGCTGGTCCGGAGCTACGAGATCCTCCTCGTCCTCCATGTCCTGCACGGACTTCTCCTCGGGCTGTTCGTGCCCGCGACCATCATGGTGATCCTGAAGAACCTGCCGCCCGCCTGGTGGCTCCCGGCGATCGGGCTCTATGCGTTTCGGACCGTCTTCAGCCTCAATGCCGGCTTCGCCCTGGCCGGCTGGTACGTCGGGTCGGCGGGCTGGCAATGGATTTACTGGCAGGACGCCATCATCGCCCCCCTGATGGGGCTCTTGATACTCCTCGGCACGCGAAGGGAAGCTGTCGACAGGACGCGCCTGCGCTCCGCCGACTGGAGCGGCATGCTGCTGCTCGGATCGGGAATGGCGATGCTCTTTGCGGCGCTCGATCAGGGCAACCGCCTCGGCTGGACATCGTCCGGCATCGTCGTGCCGCTGCTGGCGGGCGGAGCCGTCTTGATCCTCGCTTTTCTCGTCAACGAGGCCGTGGTCGAAGAACCATGGGCGCGGATCGGCGTGCTGGCATCGCGCAACGTCGGTCTCAGTATCGTCGTCGTCCTGATGTTCACGCTGACGAGCCTGTCGAACACCTTGCTGATCCCGAGCTTCCTGTCGACCGTTGCCGGGCTCCGGCCAGGACAGATCGGCCCCCTGCTCCTGTCCTTCGCGGCGCTACCGTCGATCGCGCTGACGCCGCTCTGCGTTTTCCTGCTGCGTCGGCTGGATCCGCGCATTGCCTTGACGATCGGACTGAGCGCCTTTGCCATTGCAGCTCTCCTGGGGTCGCGCGTCACATCGGACTGGTCGACCGGCGATTTCGTCCCGTTGGCACTGCTCCAATCGGTCGGCTTTGCCTTCAGCCTCCTGCCGCTCATCGTGATCGGCATCGCCAACCTCAATCCGGCCCGGTCCGTCGCGTTCTCCGCCTATATCCAGGTCGTGAGGCTGGTCGGCAACGAGCTTGGCCTCGCCCTCCTCGCTGCCCTCCTCAGCATTCAGGGGCAACTCCACCTGACATCGATCATCCAGCGCATGCCGAACGACGATGCGGCTGCGGCGGGCCCGTGGAGGCTGCCGTCCCGCCTCAACCTGGACGATCCGATCGCCCGCTCGGCCGCCGGCATCAACGCGATCGCTGACATTGTGCACCGCGAGGCGACCGTGCTGGCCCATGCGGATGCTTTCAGGCTTGCCTTCTGGGCTGCGGTTGCCGGCCTTCTCGTCGTGGCCTTCATCGGCAAAGCGCCGCCGGGGCCGCTCCAGCCACGGCCCTTCTGGTCAAGATGAGCGCCGGCCCGCTGACGAGCTGAAACTCGCGCGTAGATCGACCGCCGTTTCTCCGGGGCGAGCCCGGTGAGCGATGCCCGAGGTCGTCCATCCTGTCGGACTTAGCTTCCGGGTCTGGCCTGCTGTTCGGTCAGCCGGGCACTCGCTACTTCCAGAGCACCGGGAGCCGACTTGCCCTGCATGCGCCGGTTGGCTCCGCCCACGGACGGTTTGACGCGATGGCAATCACGAGGAGAAGTTTCATGGCTGAGGGAGGCAAGGCAACGGCTGCCGTGCTGATCGGCTTTGGGCGCGCCCAAGCTGCCGCGCGACCGGCCGACGTCATCATCGTGGGAGCGGGATCCGCCGGAGCCGTGCTCGCCACCCGCCTCAGCGCCGACCCGATGCGCACCGTGCTGTTGCTGGAAGCGGGCCCTAACTTTGCGCCGACGGGGTATCCGGCAAGCCTGACCAATGCGGGCACCGTCGGCACGCCGGATTTCGACTGGCACTACCACAGCGACGACATGGCAAAGCTCGGCCATGACATTCCCCTGCCGCGCGGCCGGGTGGTCGGCGGCAGCTCCGCGGTCAACGGCACGGTCGCCATGCGGGCGCGTCCGAACCTGACGATCCGCAGCGCGTGCGAAGTCGACCAACTCGTCTTCAGCGGCCATCGCGCCACGGGCGTTCGGCTGGTGTCGGGAGAGGTCCTCAGCGGCGGCGAGATCTTCCTGTCGGGCGGGACGTTCGGCAGTCCGGCCATTCTCCTCCGCTCGGGCGTCGGTCCCGCCGGCGATCTGCGCGATCTTGGGATCCCCGTGCTGGCGGACCTGCCGGTCGGCGCGCGTCTTCAGGACCATCCCTTCTTCTACAATGTCTACGCTCTGAAGGCCTCAGCAAGAGCCATGACCCCTGCGGCCGGTGCCCTTGTCTGGACGGGCTCGTCGGCGGCGGCCGGCGACGAACTCGACCTCCAGGTGTCCGCGACCCACTTCATCGATCCGAAGGCGAGCCCCACCGGCGGAGCGATCGTTCTTGCCGCTGCGGTGACGCTGCCGAGGTCGGTCGGATCCTTCCGCCTGGTGTCACGCGATCCCCGCGTCGCCCCGCGGATCCACTACAACTTCTTCGACGACCCCAGCGATCTCGACCGGATGGTGGAGGCGGTGAAGCTTTCCCGGGAGATCGGACGGACGGCACCTTTCGTCGACGCCGTCGATCACGAGATGGCGCCGGGGAAAGAGGTGCAGAGCGAAGTCGACCTGCGCGCCAACATCGTCGCCAATATCGCGGCCTACCAGCATCCGACATCGACGGTCCCGATGGGGGCGGACACGGATGACACCGCCGTCGTCGACGCCTGGGGACGCGTGCGCGGGTTCGAGGGCCTTCGGGTCGTCGACGCCTCCATCCTGCCAGACATCCCATCGGTCCCGACCAACGTCACCACCATCATGGTCGCCGAACGGATCGCCGCGCGGATCCTTGCCTAGCTCGAATTTCCTCCGTCTCAGACTTCCCCAGAAGGACGTTTCCATGTCGCAGACATCATCGAAGAACTGGCTGATCACCGGCGTATCCTCCGGCCTCGGCCGCACCCTCGCCGAGGCCGCTTTGGCGCAAGGCGACCGTGTCGTCGGCACGGTTCGCAACGCCGCCAACAAGGCCGAGTTCGAGGCCGTCGTGCCGGGCCGATCGTCCGCCGTCGTCCTCGACGTCACAGACGTCGCCTCGGTGGAGGCCGGCCTCGCACAGGCGGGCGACCTGTTCGGGGGTCGGATCGACGTCCTCGTCAACAATGCCGGCTGGGGAATGCTGGGCGCGGTCGAGGAGACCAGCGAGGCCGAGGCGAAGGCGGTGTTCGATACCAACTTCTTCGGCCAGCTCAACGTGCTGCGCGCCGCTCTGCCGATCATGCGGGCTGCCGGCTCCGGACACATCATTGCGGCTTCCGCGGTCGGCGGTTTCACGGGATTCGCCGGGCTCGGGGTCTATTCCGCAGCGAAGGCCGCCGTCGACATCATGAACGAAGCTCTCGCGCAGGAGATCGCGCCGTTCGGCATCAAGGTGACGATCCTGACGCTCGGCATTTTCCGCACCAACTTCGCCTCGTCCTCGCTGAAGCACGCCGGCCAGAAAATCGCGGCTTACGAGGACAACCCGGTCGGCAAGTTCCGGGGCTTCATGGACCAGGTTGCCGGCCAGCAGCCGAACGATCCCCAGCGCGGCGCCGAGGCGATCCTCAAGCTCGTCGCATCCGAGAAGCCGCCGCTGCACCTCGCGCTCGGTGAGGATGCGGTCGCCGTCATGGAGCGCAAGATGGCATCGCTGAAGAGCGACATCGACGCCTGGCGCGACGTCAGCGCATCGGTCGTCTTCCCGAAATAGCCAAGCGGCGCCCCGCCGATCGTCTACCCCGAGAAGGAGCCTTTTCATGACATCCCTCACAGGCAAGGTGGCGCTGATCACCGGCGCATCGCGCGGCATCGGTCGCGCGATCGGCGAACGCCTCGGGCGCGAAGGCGCGACGGTCGCGATCAACTATCGCAGCCGACCGGAAGAAGCGGCGGACGCGGTTCGCGCCGTCGAGGATGCGGGCGGCGTGGCCCGCGCCTTCCAGGCGGATGTCGCCGACATGGCGGATATCCGGCGCCTCTTCACGGAGGTCGATGCCGCTTTTGGCGGTCTCGACATCGTCGTCGCCAATGCCGGACTGCCGTTCATCGGCGTGCCCGTCATCGACGTCAGGGAGGAGGATTTCGACCGGATCTTCGGGCTCAACGCCAAGGGCTCGTTCTTCGTTCTCCAGGAAGCGGCCAAGCGCGTGCGGGACGGTGGGCGGATTCTCGACATCTCGACCTCGACGACCGCCTTCACGGCACAGGGAATGGGGCTGCACGCCGCGTCGAAGGCCGGGTCGAAGCTGATCGTCGAGGTGCTCGCGATCGAGCTCGGTCACCGCGGGATCACCGTCAACTCGGTCATGCCCGGCGCGACCAACACCGAATTCATCAAGGATGCGCCGCAGGAAGAGCGGGACCGCATTGCCGCCGGATCGCCGCTCGGGCGTCTGGGCGAGCCGGACGAGGTGGCCGATGTCGTCGCCTTCCTCGCCTCCGACCAGGCGCGCTGGCTCACGGGGCAGCATATCCTCGCGAACGGCGGAGCGAGAGTATGAGCAAGAGCTACGTCGCGGTGTACACCGCGACCCTCCGCGCGAGCCCTGAGCGGGTCTGGTCGGTGATCCGCGATTTCGGCGCGGTCGCGTCGTGGAGCCCCATTGCCCGTAAGAGCCGCCTGGTGGCCGAGGGCGAAAGGGAGCTGATCACCGCCGACGGAACGCTCGTCCGCGAGCGGCTGATCAAGAGCGACGATGCCGCGCGTCACCTGACCTACGAGATGGTGACGTTTCCGATCCCCGTCACCCAGCAGACGAACCAGATCATCGTGGCTCCCGGCGAGACGGGCGACGAAGCCAATATCCGGTTCGAAGCCTCGTTCGTTCCGGCTGACGGGGACGATTCCAACCTGGTGCTCGATATCAATCTGTCGGCGTTCGCGGCGGCGTCCGAAGGGCTCGCCCGCCACCTGCGGGTTGCTATGGTCAAGGCGCCTCTCTAGTCCTGGTGGTGGCCGTATTGAGCTTCCGCCTGATGAGAGCAGCCCTTGGGGGCGCCTGGAGCCACTGGATGGAGCGCCCTAGTGCTGGATCTCAATGACTTCCGCTATTTCGTTCAGGTCGTCGACAGCGGGGGGCTGACGGCGGCAGGCCGAAGCATGGGCGTCCCTAAATCGACACTGAGCCATCGCCTCCAGCAACTCGAAGCCGAGCTCGGGGTACGGCTTATGAACAGAACGTCGCGGACGCAGAACATGACCGAGGCCGGTGCCCTGTTCTACCGCCATGCGCTGGTCATGCTTCGGAGCGCGGATCTCGCCGAGCAGTCGGTCCGACAGAGGTTGGACGAGCCGACGGGGATCGTGAAGTTCACGGTGGCGATTGCGACCTCCGTCTATGCCTTGCGCCCGATCATACCCCGGTTTGCGATCGACCACCCCAAGATCCAGCTTGTCCAGCACACAGGCGACGAGCAGACCGACATCATCGGCGGCGCCTTCGACCTCGCAATCCGGGCGCATGAAGGACCGATGGACGACTCGTCCCTGGTCCAGCGTAGCCTGTCGCCGGCGCCCTGGTTCATCTTCGCGGCACCCGGCTACCTCGAACGCCGTGGCGCGCCGATGGCGCCGGATGACCTCTCGCAGCATGACCTCCTGGCGATGCATCGCCCCGGGCAGGCGACGGTGTGGAAGCTCAGCCATCCTCTGATCGGCGACCGGCTGCTTCCGGTTCAACCCCGCATGGCCGGCAATGATCTGATGATGCTGAAACAGGCGGCCGTCGACGGGATCGGGATCACCGCCCTCCCCGGCTACATCTGCCGGGATGACGTTCTCACAGGACGGTTGAAACGGGTCATGCCGGAATGGATGGCGGGAAAGGCGGAGATCACCGCCGTCCTGCCCTTCCGCGGCTACGTTCTGCCGTCGGTCCGAGCGTTTCTCGACTGTCTCATCACCGAACTGCCCAAAGTGGTCAACCCGGAACCCTTTCCCGCGTAGTTCCCCTGAATTTTTAAAAATATCCGCGCTTAGTCTTATCTTTTGCGTCAATCATGCGCCGGCTAAATATTAAAGTATTCAGATCTATTTTTTACTACATCCACCGGGCGCCGGCGATCGTCCATCCCTTTGGACATTACATCCCGGATGCCCCAACTAATCATTCCCCGAGATCTCTTTAACTGAAGGCTACCGACCTGAACTGGAGTCGGCCATCAGCTTCAGAGGGATGATCAGGCATATGACCCAACAGAGCATTCTCAAATCCGTCGATGTCTACAGCGGCAGGATCTACAGCAGTGGCTGGAAGCAGCCGGGCGGCGGAACCCAGCCCGTGCTGGAAAAGGCCACGGGCAAGACGCTCGCGCACACCGGCGTCGCCTCCGCCGAGGACGTGCGCACGGCTGCTGCCGTCGGTCGAGAGGCACAGAAGGCATGGGCCGCGCTGCCAAGCCCGAAGCGCGGTGACGTGCTGCGCGAATTTTCGCGTCTCATCCTCGTGCATGCGGACGAGATCGCCGAACAACTCACCCGCGAGTCCGGCTCCATCAAGGCGAAGGCGCAGTGGGAGGTCCACGTCGTTGCCCGGGAGATTCTTAAGGCGGCGGCGCTCGGCAGTGCACCGCACGGCTTCATGACGGCGACGGCCGAACCGGGCCGGCGGAACGTTGCGCGCCGCGTCCCCCTCGGCGTCGTCGGCATCATCACGCCCTGGAATTCGCCGTTCATCCTCGCGGCCCGCGCGGTTGGCCCGGCGCTCGCCATGGGCAATGCCGTCCTCCTGAAACCCGATATCCAGACGCCGTTCATCGGAGGCTTCGTGTTTGCGATCCTCCTCAAGATGGCCGGTCTTCCCGATGGACTGTTGCATGTCCTGCCCGGAGCGGCCGAGACCGGAGCGGCGCTGGTGGCCGAGCCGCTGGTCGACATGATCAGCTTCACCGGCTCCACCAAGGTCGGCCGTCAGATCGGCGGGATCGCCGGTGCCCAGCTCAAGCGGGTTTCGCTCGAGCTCGGCGGCAACAACCCGTTTATTATCCTCGAGGACGCCGACATCGAGGCGACGGCGAGCGCGGGTGCCTGGGGCTCGTTCTTCCACCAGGGACAGATCTGCCTCACCGCCGGCCGCCACATCGTCCACGAGAGCATTGCCGACGCCTATACGGCGGCTTTGGTCCGGAAGGCCGCCGCGCTGATCGTCGGGGATCCGATCGACCCGAAGGTTCAGATCGGCCCGATCGCCAACGAGCGCCAGGCGGCCAATGTCCAGCGGATCCTCGACGAGACCGTCGCCAAAGGTGCCAAGGTGCTGACGGGCGGGACGCGCGACGGGTTGTTCTTCAAGCCGACGGTCGTCACGGGTGTCGTGCCCGGAATGGCCGCGTTCGACGAGGAGATCTTCGGACCGATCGCGCCGATCACCACGTTCCGCACCGACGCCGAGGCCATCGAGCTCGCCAACGCAACCGAATACGGCCTCGTGGCGGCGGTCGTCACGCCCAACCTCGCGCGCGGCCAGCGGATCGCCGACGCGTTGCATGCGGGCGTGGTCCACATCAACGACCAGACCGTTCTGCACGACGTCTACGGACCCATCGGCGGGGTCGGCTCCTCCGGCAACGGCTTTGCTCACAGCACCCTGACCAATGCCGACCAGTTCAGCGAATGGCAGTGGCTGTCGATGCACGACGAAGTGCCGTCCTACCCCTTCTGATCCCCATCGACGGGGTGCTGTCCTGGCATCCCGCCGACCGACATTCGCCGCTCGCCGAAACAAAACTGAAGGACCTCAGCGCATGAGCGAGATCAAACGAACGACGTCCGCGATCGATGCGGGAACCTTACTGGCGCGCCTGTTGCTCGGGGCAATCTTCCCCTGGTTCGGGCTCGCCAAGGCGATGACGATGGGAGCGACCATTGCATATTTCACCGCGCTCCAGCTTCCCGTCCCGCCAGCCGCCTACGCCGTGACCGTCCTGATCGAACTGGGCGGCGGCCTCCTCATCATGACCGGCCTCTTCTTCCGTCCTGCCGCCCTGGTATTGGCCGCCTGGTGCATCGCCACCGCCTTCGTCGCGCACACCGATTTCTCGAACCCCGACATGGAGTTCCACTTCTTCAAGAACGTGTCGATGTGCGGCGGATTTCTCTTTGCGGCCCTCCTCGGCCCAGGGAGGTTCAGCTTCGACGCCTATCGCGGGCGGCGCTGAGACCGAAGCGATTTGCCAGGTACGGCACCAATCGACCCCATAGGTTTCAGAGGCTACCAGCCGATCTGGCGGCTCACGACCCGAGATGGTCCTTGTCACATTGCGAACAAGGCGCGGAAGCGGACACCCTGGTGGCCGCCCGATGGACGCCCAATGGCAGCCCGATGGACGCAAGAGAACGGGCCCAAATTGCCTTCCGGCGAGAGTTCGTCGAAGTGTCGCTATCCCCGATCGACGACATTGCTTCCGCCGAAGACAAGGTTTTGGCGCGCGGCTTGGGTGAAGAGGCCGTAGATCATCGCCCCCTCCGGTTTGCTGGCCTCGTCGAGGATTGCAATCTGCTCGGCGGGCAGGCGAAGCTCGGTCGCGGCGACGTTGTCGTGGACTTGCGACACTCGGCTCACACCCATCAGGGCCGTGTCGACGCCGGGCTTCGAGAGAACCCAGGCCAGCGCAACCCGGGCCGGCGTCTCGCCGATCGTCTCCGCGACATGGCGAAGCGTGTCGACAATCCGCCAGTTGCGTTCGGTGAAGAGGGTATCGCCGAAGGGATTGCTGCCATCGAGACGCTTGTCGTTGTCCGGGCGGGAGACGCCGGTTCCGACGTCGGTGGGAAGGCCGCCGGCACGCGGCATGCCTGCCTCGACTGCGGCGCGATCGTACTTGCCCGTCAGCAGACCGTAGGCAAGCGGGCTCCACGGCATCAGGCCGAGGCCCATGTCCCGGGCGAGCGGCAGGTGCTCGGCCTCGACCTCGCGGCTGACCAGGGAATAGAAATACTGGAGCGCGATCGGCCCCGGCATCGCGTGGGCGGACGCCAGCGTCGCAATCTTGGCGGCATACCAGGCGGGTGCGTTGGAGAGGCCCCAATAGCGGATCTTGCCGGCTCTTACGAGGCCCGCCATCGTCTCCAGCAGTTCTTCCGCAGGCGTCACCGAGTCCCAGACATGCACCCAGTAGAGATCGATGTAGTCGGTTCCCAGCCGGCGCAGCGACCCGTCCAGTGCGGCATGCACATGCTTGGCGCCATTGCCTCCGGCGTGGGAGCCACGCCCAGTGGAAAAGCCGGACTTGGTGGCGACGACGAGGCTGTCGCGAAGCCCGCGATCGGCGATCATGGCCCCGAGCATCTCCTCGCTGCGGCCGCCGGCATAGACGTCGGCGGTGTCGACGAGATTGCCGCCCGCCTCGACATAGGCATCGAAGACAGCCTCCGCTTCAGGCCGTTCCATGCCCCACCGACCGACGCCAAAGGTCATCGTCCCCAGCGCCAGAGGACTGACGACGAGGCCGGATCGGCCGAGCGTGCGATAGGTGGTCATGGACATGAGATCGTTTCCTAGTGATCGCTATATAAGTCGTCTAGCCAGCTTGATCGACCCGGTCAAGCGTTCTATAGCGAGCGATATGGAACCCTTGCCTCCTCCGGCCGCGCGACGCACGGGGCGACCGCTCTCCTTTGACCGGGATGCGGCGCTGGTCAGCGCGATGCATCTCTTCTGGCGCCATGGGTACGAGGCAACGTCCGTCGCCGACCTGACGCGCGCGATGGGGATCACGCCTCCCAGTCTCTACGCCGCGTTCGGGGACAAGCGGCGCCTTTTCCTGGAAGCGGTCGAGCGCTATCTCGGGGGACTTGAAGCCGTCGAACAGAGCATCGCGGGCGCGGCGAGCGCCTATGATGCCGCGCGCGACCTTCTGGTTTCCGCCGTGCTCGGCGACACCGGCGACGACACGCCGCCAGGATGCCTCCTCGCGAGTTCTCTCGTGACGAGTTCCAGCGAGGCCGACACCGTGCGCGAGACACTGGCTGCAATCCGCCGGGGCATTGAGGCGGCGTTGCGTGCCCGCATCGAGCGAGACATTCGCGAGGGTCTTCTGCCGCAGGGATCGGACGCAGAGGCGCTGGCAGGTCATGTCTTCGCAGTGGTTCAGGGTATGTCGACGCTTGCCAAGGATGGGGCTGGACGCACCAAGCTGATGGGGATCGTGGACGCAGCGATGGCAGGTTGGCCGAAAGCTGAGTGATACACAGCGGGCAAGATGGTCGGGCCCGTAGCGCCCGCTTTCCGACCAGACGTCGGACCGCCAGATCGCTGCTAGGTGCCTCAGCAACGAACGGTGCTTTTCCAGAGTTCGACGACCGTCAGCTTCCTGGCCCGCACGATCCGAAAGCTGCCAGTCTCCCTTCTACACGATCAAGCCGTTTGGAATCGAACCGGGGTCAGAGTGCGAGGCTGAGCTGCTCGCTCGGCAAACCGAGCTCCACACCCATGCGGCCTCTGAGAGCCTCCGAAAGCAAGGGGTCGAGACCGAGGTCCTCGTGGATCAGGCCGTGTCGCCAGCGATGCGCAGACCCCGGATGCGGCCAGGGCGGGCAGTCGACGATCGGATACCAGCAGACGCCCTCGACCCGCGCGCCCCTCTCCTGCGCCCAGTCGACCTCGGCCAACACATGCTCCAGCCAACGACGTTTGTCGAACCCGGGAAAGCGCCGACGCTGCGCGCGATGCCCGTCGTGCCAGCTCGTCTCGGCGACAAGGATCGGAAGCCTGTACCGCCGCCAGCTCTTCAGGATCGCGCGGCCGAGCGGCGCCCGCGCGGTGTGCGGGTAGGAGTTGATGCCGACGGTGTCGACGACGCCGGCGGCCACCAGCCGGTCGACGGCTGCGAACTGGCGCTCGCCGATCCCGTTGATCGGGTCGCAGGCGAGCAGGCGCACGTCCCCATGGTGGTCGCGCGCGGCCCGCGCCATGGCAATCGCCATCTCGACCGCCTCCTCCCAGGCCATGCCGGCCAGCATCGGGTATATCGAAGGCTCGTTGACCGGACAGAGGCGCAAGGGCCTTTGGGGATCCGCGCCCCGGGCGACGGCGACGGCGTGGGCCACCGGATCCGGCGGTCGATCGAAATGCGCGAGGTCCCAGGTGACTTCCATTCCCGACGCCTCGGCAAGCCGCAGTCGCGGGACCGGGTTATGCCGCCAAGGCAAGCCGTCGCGCGCCCGTAGCAGCCCATGGTCCCGAGCGATGGCGTAGTGCGCTGCCATGCGGTCATCAGGCATGTGCCGGGTTGTGACGAGGAGATCGTGCTTCGACCAACCGAGGTGGCCGGACTCGAACCCGGCCCAGAGGGGTATGCTCATGCAAACGAGAGAGCAGTCCAACGGTGCAGGATCAAGGCTTTAGTTCAGACCGAAGTCGGTCCGCGACGCTGTGGAGCCGTCGGTTCGTCCAAGGCATCGCACCACGCGGACCTTGATGCTGTCGGGCAGTCCGAAAGGTATCCGCAGAACGTTGGAAACGTACCGAAATGGTCCTGTTTCAGGCCAATCGTTTTAACCTGCGGAAAGTGTTGATATCTCAGAAGCGGGTTACTGCGCCGGGTTTCAGCGGTTTCTGCGCGAAGCAGATGATGGTGCTGCGAGGGAGGATTGAACTCCCGACCTCTCCATTACCAATGGAGTGCTCTACCACTGAGCTACCGCAGCGCTTTTGCTGAAAGCGAGGGCCTTCTGACATAGCCCCGGGCGAAGCGCAAGCGGTCCTGGCGCAAACAATGGATATCCCTGTGAATGACCAAAGCCTCGCGCAAGGCTGTCGGCCGCGGGCGCTGAGCATGACGGTGGCGCAGCGCGACGGAGCGAAAGCAAATGCCGGCCATCGCCGTCCCTCGCCTGAAGAAAGTGGCTGGACAGCGCCGGATGATCTTCATATAAGGCCACCACCCGCGAGGGACGCGGCCTGCCGCATCCCTCCGCAGCAAGGCGCCCAGGTAGCTCAGTTGGTAGAGCATGCGACTGAAAATCGCAGTGTCGGCGGTTCGACTCCGTCCCTGGGCACCACGCCTTCCCCTCGTCCCATCGTCCGGCTGAAACGGCTCAAGTCGATGGCGCGTTGGTGGGCGACAGCTGGATCAGCGCGGCCCAGCCAAACCAAGCGGAAGGGAAGCGGGCGCTTCAGCGCATGGGCCGCAGAGCACGTTCCACACTCCGCGCCGTCGGCCCTAAGGGTTGCAACATACCGGCCGGTTGGCTCCGATGGGCCGCTGTCAGTCCATCCCAGCAGTTTCTGATACGGTTCGGTTCATGCTCATCCGCCTCCGCTACGCCAGCACCCTTTCCGAAGCGACCACGCAGGAGGATCTCGTGGCGATCGTCGCGTGGTCGGCGGAATGGAACCGCGCCCATGCGATCACCGGGATCCTGGCCGTCGACGGCCGGAAGGTCATGCAGGTGCTGGAGGGCTCGGGTGAGGCCGTCGAGGACCTGTTCGTCCAGATCGCGCGGGACACGCGGCACCACGGGGTGGTCGTGCTCGACCGCTTCGAGATCCCGGCGGTGAGTTTCGACGACTGGGGGATGGTGCGCAGGTCCATGGTCGCGATGCTGCTGACCGTCGAGGGCTGGTAGCGCAAGTCCGCCGGATACCTTGTCCAGCAAGGCAGTCGACCGTGGCGACCGGCCAGAGGCGGCAGGACAGCCGGAAGCGCTGCACCCTGGTGGTGTCGGCGCGATCCTCCCCTACGGCGGCGCAGCTTTTGTGCGCGGCAGCGCAATCTCTCGCGCAGAGCTGAGCCGAGGCGGCCGGTGCTCCAACGCCAGACGGGCCGCAAACGGCGCCGCAGGGATCATCGCCATCCCACCGAACACAAGGGATGAGGGCGCGGACACGCTTCCTGAGGTTTTCGGGCAACAGTTGCGGCTTATGCCCCCTGTCGCGCCCCGATCGATGATTTTGCGGCGGCTAAATGTTGACGGTAAATGTCAACTTTACGTACTGACGGCCAAGCGGCCGCCGGCCGCCGTCATCAGGGAATCTCGCCATGGTCCGCCCCCGTCGCCTCGTCCTGTCCGGGCTCCTCGGCTGCTCCTGCCTCGCTCTGTCCGCCGGCCTTGCGGCTGCCGAAGATGCGATCGTGCTGGAGGCGGTGACGCTCGAGGGCGGGACGGCCGGCGATGCGGGCGTCGGAACCGGCGGGGGCCTTGCCACTGAGGGCTATGTCGCCAAGGCCGCGCGGGTCGGCACCAAGACCGATACCGACCTCAAGAAGGTGCCGCAGTCGATCGCCGTCGTCTCCCGCGAGGAACTCGAGGCCCGGCAGGTGCAGTCGCTGGTCGAGGCCGTCGCCTATACGTCGGGCGTGCGCGTCGGCACCTACGGCTTCGATCCGCGCTTCGACACCGTCTTCCTCCGCGGCTTCAACGTCACCGGCAACGGCTTCTACCGCGACGGCCTGCGCAGCCTCGGCGGGACTTTCTCGGTGCTGCGGCTCGAGCCCTATGGCCTCGACGGCATCTCGATCCTCAAGGGACCAAGCTCGGTTCTCTACGGCGCCGGCCCGCCCGGCGGCATCGTCAACGTCATCTCCAAACGCCCGACCGAGGCGCCGTTCCGCGAGGTCGAGGCGCAGATCGGCTCGAACAAGCGCTACCAGGGCAATTTCGACGCCTCCGGTCCGCTCGGCGGCAATGACAACGTGCTCTACCGGCTGACCGGCATCGCCCGCAGCGCCGACACCGAGCTGATCGCCGCGCGCGACGACCGCACCTACATCGCGCCAGCGCTGACGCTGCGCTCCACCGACCGCAACACCCACCTCACCATCCTCGGCGAATACACCGAGCTGACCTCGGGGGGCGCTGCGGGCTACGTCACGCTGAACAACAGGATCACCGACATCGAGGAAGGCGATCCGCGCTACCGCGACCTCGACGGCCGCCAGGCGCGCATCGGCTACGAGTTCGAGCACCGGTTCGACGAGACCGTGACCATCCGGCAGAATCTCCGCTACCAGTCGGTCGACACCAACATGCGCTTCGTCTCGTTCACCGGCGTCAATCCCGACGGCATCACCGCCAGCCGGAGCGCCGGCCAGATCCTCGACGATGCCGATTCCATCGCCGTCGACAACCAGGTCCAGGTCAACGTCAGCACCGGGCCTGTGGCCCACACGCTGCTCGGCGGCCTCGACTACAGCCACACCGATTCCAGCTACCGCTACGGCGCCAACAGCGACGTGCCGTCGCTGAACCTCCTGACCCGCAATTACGGCGCACAGCCGATCGAGGGGCCGGCGGCGGACGAGTTCTTCTCGAGCACCAACACCCAGCAGAGCCATACCGGCGTCTACCTGCAGGACCAGGCCGAGTACAACCGCTTCGTCCTGACGCTCGGCGGCCGCTACGACTGGCTGAACACCCGGAACGAAAGCGTCATCGCCCCGCTCTCCCGCAGCGAGCAGGACGACGAGCAGTTCTCGGGCCGGGCGGGGCTCTCCTACCTCTTCGACAACGGCATCTCGCCTTATGTCAGCTATTCCACCTCCTTCGCGCCGACGATCGGCACCAATGCCGCGGGGCTCGCCTTCGACCCGACGGAGGGCGACCAGGTCGAGCTCGGCGTCAAGTACGCTCCGGACGACGTGAACCTCTCGGTCAACGCCGCGCTGTTCGAGATCAACCAGACCAATGTCCTGTCGCAGGACCCCGACAACCGCTTCTTCCAGATCCAGCTCGGCGAAGTGCAGTCCCGCGGCTTCGAGGTCTCGGCGACGACGAGCCTTGCCGAGGGCATCGACCTCACCGCCGCCTACACCTATGTCGATCTCGAGATCACCGGCGGCGACAATCTCGGCAAGGTACCGGTCGGCATCCCGGCGCATCAGTTCTCGGTCTGGGGCGGCTACCAGCTGCCGGCAAACCTTGCCGAGGGTCTCGGCCTCGGTCTCGGCGTCCGCTTCCAGGGCCAGAGCTATGCCGACAGCACCAACATCCGCGAGAACGACGACCGCGTCTTCGTCGACGCCTCGCTCTCCTACGATTTCGGCAAGGCGAACCCCAAGCTCGACGGCATCTCGGCGCAGATCAACGCCAAGAACCTCTTCGACAAGCGGGACGTGACCTGTGCCGACGCCTACTGCTACCGCGAGCAGGGCCGCGACATCATCGGGTCGATCAAGTACCGTTTCTGAGCCGCGCGGCTTCGCGCCGGACAGTTCGGCGACGGCGAACCAGAGGGCGAACGCCCGGCAGCCCGTGAGAGGCCGGGCAAGGGCCTTGCCGCTTCGACCGGACCTGCCGGCCCGGCGGGACGCCGGGGATCAGCCGTCGAGGTCGCCCGCATGCCCGCGCCGCCAATAGGCGGCGACGAGGTGCCGGTGCTTGGCGAGGCCGAGCACCGCGCGGCAATGGCGGCGGATTGCCTTGAAGTCGGCGAACTCGCAGCCGGCCCAGACGTAGCCGTCCTCGCCGATATCGCCGGGGGTGAGGGCCGCTGCGGCCTCGCCGAGGCTCCGCTCGCCGCGCTGCAGCCAGTCGACGTGGATGTTGGCGCCGGTCGGCAAGGGCTGTCGCTCCTGCGGCCCGGCGATCTCGATGACGGCGCGGGCGGTGCCGGACGGCGGAAGAGCGTCGAGAATGCGGGCAATCGCGGGGATCGCCGTCTCGTCGCCGAAGAGGAAGAGCTTGCCGGCCTCCGGCAGCGCGTCTCCCGCCGGTCCGACCGCGCCGACGATGTCGCCGGGCTGCGCGGTCGTCGCAAACACCGAGCCAGGCGTCGCATCGCCGTCGTGGCGGAGGATGTCGACCGTCATCTCGCCGGCCGCCACATCGAGGCGCCGCACGGTGTAGACGCGGGCAACCAGCGTGTCGTCGCCGGTCGGCCATTGCGGGCAGCCATCCTCGCCGGTCACCGGCCAGACCGGCGGGCGGCCTTTCGGCGGAAACAGCAGGCGCACGTGGATACCGTCTCGGGCGAAGCGTTCGACGTTATCCGTCCGCAGCACCAGCCGGCGCATCGACGGCGTCAGGTCCGCGGCCGAGACGACCGTCATCTCGCGGAAATAGGGCGGCGTCACCCCCACCGTGTGATGCCCTTCCCAGCGCACCACCGGGGGCCTTTCCGGCGAGAACTCGCTGAGGTGGAAGGCGATGCCGTAGGTCATGTAGGCGAGGCTGGTCTCGTCCCCCGCCTCGGCGGAAATGCGGATCGTCCGCGCGCCCGCAACGAGGTTAGCCGTACCGAAAGGCGTGACGATCAAGCCGGTCCGCTCGCCGAGCGTCACGGTGCCGTGCTCCTCGTATTGTTCCAGGAGTTCGCGCAAGGTCTCCTGCGGATCCTCGAGCTTCACCTTGCAGTGCGCGGTCAACATGCCGATCGCCCCCCCCAATGCGGCGCTCGCGCGCCGATGGCCCTGTCCTACAGGACAGTCCGGGGAACCGGAACGCCTTGTGGGCGGTCCACCCGCCACCTCAAAGGCGGAAAGCATTGGCGCGCGTGAAGGGGCTGCCTGGCCGCCCAGCCCGTTGCGCGTGCCGGCCGGAAACCTGACGCCATCGACGCAGCGGCCAGCACGAGGGCTGTGCCGTCAGGACGGTTCGAGGACGGGAAGGACGGGGCGGAGGGGAAACAGCCGCGGAATTTCCTGGTCGAGAAATCCCGCGGAAGATGATGGCGAGGGAATGCCCGCGAAAATGCCGTCGATGGCACCGCGGTGCGAACGGCACAAACGCCTGCCGCCCGTCCAGGCCTCAAGCCTCAGGCGCACGCCGCCAGAGAGAGCTCGAGGGGCTGTTCCTCGTCTTCTTCGTCGTCGAGCTCGTACCATTCGTCGAACGAGGTCACGGGCACGACGACGACGCCGAGCGATGTCATCACCTCGTTCAGCGGAAACGAAATCCGGAGCAGTGTCTGGGTGTGAACCATGACGCAGTCGATCCGCTGGCGGCGGGCAAAGGCCACGGCCCCCATGCCCGAACTGACGCAACCCGCCAACTGCCCACCGGCTGCCTTTACGGCGGCCATCATCTCGCCTGCACAGACTTCATCGCGTTCGATCAGAAGTACGGTGCGGCTATTGAGGTTCTGCGATGCAAGTCTCAGCATTACAACCTCCCCTAAACGGCCCTTCTCTACAGGGCCTGCCGTGCGCCTGCTGCCGTCTTTTGCTTCATAGCAGCCTCACGAATCAGAGCATGCACGAAGGATTCAGCCGGTTCCACTGGAATTTTGATGGGGACGCAAAAGCTTGGCATGTAACGTGAATCGCCCGCCACGGTGCTGCAGAACCACAACACCCGCAGCCCGCGGGAAAGGCCTCGGCATCGGCCCATTCATGCTCTCGCCGGCGCAACCCAGCGTCGTTCACATCTGTGTGACAGTACCCTGACGAGCGTTCCGGTAGAGGCGGGCAATGCGCGTTTCGACGGCCGCCGGCTTCTCTGCGAGCAGACGCCGGGCCAGGACGAGCCCCCTGCCCTGAAGCTCGGCCTGCCGCCGGTCCATCAAGGCAAGCACCAGCGAATGCTGTCCTGCCTCGATCTCGTCGCGCAGCACGGCGAAGTCGTGGTCACGGCCGAGATCGTCGGCAATGTCTCCCGCGGCCTGGCGCAAGGGCGCGAAAGCCTCCGGCCAGAGCGGCGACAGGAGAGCCAGGTGGAAGCCGAGATATTTGACATGCTTGCGCAGGAGATGAAGGTCCTCGGCCGAGCCGGTCTTCTCGGCGACCTTCAAGGCCGACCGCGCCGCCGCATGCGTGGCGGCAAAGCCGGCGCTGGCGACGGCCCGCGATTTTGCGCGGGGGAAGCCGAGCCCGTCGAGCGCGGCGCGGCTGGCCTGCAAGGTGTCGATCGTGCCCGCGATGAGGACATCAGTGCTGCCCTGGCCGTTCTCGGCCTCGCGGCGCCGGGCGAGCAAATCCTGCCGCAGCGGCGCAAAGGCTGCGACGACCGCTTCGGTGGAAAGGCTCGCCGGCACGTCCTGCGCCAGCGAATCCAGCGCCTCGATCAGAGCGGTGCGGTCGCGCGCGGATGACAGGAGGCGCGCACCGTCGCGCAGGCGGGCGTTCTCCTCGCGGTAGAAGGCCGCATCGCCATGCCGGACCAGCCGGAACAGCGCGCGCATCTTCTTCATGCGCTTGCGCACGTCGTGGATGGCCGTATCGCGGTCACCACCGGACGACGTCGCGCCGAGCTGGGCGATGGCCTTGTCGATCTGCTCTCCGGCGATGCGCCGGACGTCGGCGTCGAGGGGGGCGGCGGGGTCGATCCGAAAACTCATGTGAAATCCGTGCGGGCAAATATCAGGCGGGTGAAAATGGGCGGGTGGGGCAAGCCGGGCGCCGGGCAGCGGCGCCCTCGGGGCTGAAAGTTCGGGGGCTAGAGGTTCGTGAGGCTAAAGCTTCGTGGCGGCGTCCGGGATGCCGGCCGTCGCCAGCCGGACATTGGAGAAGGCGGGATCGCCGGTGACTTCGCGGCCGAGAAATGCCGGGAGCACGACGACATCGGTTTCCGTCTCGAGCTCGATCTCGGCGACGATCAGCGGCGCAAGCTCTCCTTCGAAGACGTCGATCTCGATGAGATGGTCGCCATGCGGCAGCCGGTACCGGCGCTTGGCGATGGTGATGCCGACGCGCGCGGGCTCGAGGTCGAGCGCATCGGCCAAGGGGATCGGATACTCGAACTCGCCGCGCGCAAAACCATTGCCGGTCTTGATGGTGAGGAAGGCGTCGCGCCCGTCGACGATGCGGACGCGGACGGAAAAGGCATCGCGGCGGCCGAGATAGAACTGCCGGATCGAGACGCTGTCGCTGCCGGAAACGGTCTGCCAGCTGTCGTCTCGGACAAGAAACTTACGCTCAATTTCAATTCCCATGCCGAAAGCATGGGGCAGCCTTCTGTCATGATCCAGTGTCGGACGGGAGAAAGCCGCGCGGATCTCGCCGCCCGCGCGGCCTGCGGGAACGCTCAGGTGCCGCAGAAGGTCTGGTACGGCCGCTCGCCCGGCACCGGGACATTGGCATAATCCGCAAATTCCGGCCGATCGGCATAAGGTTCCGCCAGCGCCGCGACGAGGCGCTCGAACGGCGCGAAATCCCCGGCGCCGATCGCTGCCGCGATCATCTTCTCGACCTCGGCATTGCGCGGAATGATCGCCGGGCTGACGCCCCGCATCGCGGTCCGCCGTCCTTGCGGATCGCCGCCCTCCTCGGCCAGCCGCGCGCGCCAGCGGACCGCCCATTCGTCGAACGCCTCGGGCGCCGCGAACAGCACGCGAACGGCGCCGTCCGCTGCGGGATCGGCGGCGGCATCGGCGAGGCGCCGGAAGGTCAAGGTGTGATCCGCCTTGCCCGTCGCCATCCGGCCGAGCAGGTCCTGCGCCAGCGCGTCGTCCCCTTCCCGCGCCGTGGTCAGCCCGAGCTTCTGGCGGAGGCCGCCGAGATAGGCGGCGTGGAAGAGGTCGGCAAAGCCTGCCAGCGACGCCTGCGCGATCTCGATCGCCGCCGCTTCGTCCTCGGCCAACAGCGGCAGCAGGCATTCGGCGAGCCGCGTCAGGTTCCACTGGGCGATGCCGGGCTGGTTGGAGAAAGCGTAGCGGCCATAATGGTCGATCGACGAGAAGACGGCAGCCGGGTCATAGGCGTCCATGAAGGCGCAAGGGCCGTAATCGATGGTCTCGCCGGAGATCGACATGTTGTCGGTGTTCATCACCCCGTGGATGAAGCCGACCAGCATCCAGCGCGCCACCAGATCCGCCTGGCGCCCGATCACGCCGTCGAGCAATGCGCGATAGGGGAATTCGGCGAGCGCCGCGTCGGGATAGTGCCGGGCGATGGCGTGGTCGGCGAGATGCTTCAAGGCCGCCCCGTCGCCTTGCGCGGCGAAGAACTGGAAGGTGCCGATGCGGATGTGGCTCGCCGCCACCCGCGCCAGCACGGCGCCCGGCAGGTCGGTCTCGCGGATGACGCTGTCGCCGGTCGTCGTCACCGCGAGCGCGCGCGTCGTCGCGATGCCGAGCGCCGCCATCGCCTCGCTGACGGCATATTCGCGCAGCACCGGCCCGAGCGCCGCCCGCCCGTCGCCACGGCGGGAGAAGGGCGTCGGACCCGATCCCTTCAGCTGGATGTCGCGGCGACCACCATCGCGGTCGACGACTTCGCCGAGAAGAATGGCCCGCCCATCGCCGAGCTGCGGCGTGAAACTGCCGAACTGGTGGCCGGCATAGGCGAGCGCGATCGGCTCGGCGCCGAGCGGGATCCGCTTGCCCGCGAGGATCTCGGCGCCCTCCGGCGTTTCCAGGGCATCCGGGTCGAGGCCGAGCTGGACGGCGAGGTCCCGGTTCAGCTTGATCAGCCGCGGCGTTGTCGGCGGCGTCGGCAGCACCCGGGCATAGAAGTTCTCGGGCAGGCGGGCATAGCTGTTGTCGAACGGTATCAGGGCCGTCATTCAGCCTCTCCCACAAATTGCATCGACGCTCTCATCCCCTGGATATAGGAGGCGCCGGCGCGATGGTCAGCGGGGGCCGGGCTGCGCGGCCCGATTTCGCCGAGTGCCGCCCGCCAACCCATGGCCGCATCGGGGGTGCCGCAGCGCTGTATTTCCGGCGGATGCGTCGCGGCACGGCTTTCGTTCCCGCTGCGCCTTGAAGCCAGGAACAGCCGGCGAACCGGCTGGAAACGAAGCGGAAACTTCCTATCTCAAGGGTCCAGGGAACCAATCCGATAGGAGACATCCGATGACCACCGAACGCGCCGTTCTGGCAGGGGGCTGCTTCTGGGGAATGCAGGATCTGATCCGCAAGATGCCGGGCGTCGTCTCGACCCGCGTCGGCTATTCCGGCGGCGACGTCAAGAACGCCACCTACCGCAACCACGGCACCCATGCCGAGGCGATCGAGATCAATTTCGAGCCGTCGGTGATGAGCTACCGCCAGCTGCTGGAATTCTTCTTCCAGATCCACGACCCGTCGACGCCGAACCGCCAGGGCAACGACCGCGGCCCCGGCTACCGCTCGGCGATCTTCTATGCGAGCCCGGAGCAGAGGGCCGTGGCCGAAGACACCATCGCCGATGTCGACGCGTCCGGCCTGTGGCCCGGAAAGGTGGTGACCGAGCTTTCGCCGGTGGGTGATTTCTGGCTCGCCGAGCCGGAGCACCAGGACTACCTCGAGCGCATTCCGAACGGCTACACCTGCCACTTCATCCGGCCGAACTGGCGCCTGCCACGACGGGCCGACGCGGCCTGACGACCGCCGCAAGGCGAGTTGTTCCGACAAAAAGACGGCGCCGCTGGAAGTGGCGCCGTCTCTCGTTGGGGGTGAGAGACTATAAGGCGTGAGAGACTATGGGCTTTACGAGGCTCAGCAGCGCCACCCGAAACGGCCTGCGCGCCCCTGCGGCGTGCTCAGGCGGCGATCGCCATGCGGTCGATGACGCTCAGCCGCTCCAGCGGCAGATGCCGGTGCTCGACTTCGAGGCCCCGGGTTTCGGCCTCGGCGATGATCTCGCGCATCGTCGCGGTCAGCGGCAGGTCGTCATAGACGGCGATTGCCTCGACCCGGCCGAGCCATCCCATCGACGATGCGAGGTAGGCCTCGTCCGTGGCGCCCCGCGCGGCAGTCGGCATGTCGCCGCGTGCTTTCGCATCGAGGATCGCCGAATCGGTGTAGCCGCGGCGATGCCGGGGGGCGAGGAGAAGGACGTGACGCATGGTATCGAGTTCCGTGACAGTGCCGGCCTTGTGCCTTCCGAAAGCGACGGGAGAATGACATCGGGCCGACCCATGGAGACAGGCCGGCCCGATTGCACGAGACGCGCGACAACGGGGAAGAACTGAAATGGCTCCCCGTCGCCGGTGTTATTTCTGGATGCGGCGTTATTTCTGGATGCAGGTGTCGACGGTTTCCCGGGTGCACTCGTCGAGGCCGGTGAAGACCGGGTCTGCGACGGGCTTGCCCTCGATCAGGTCGATCATGACGCCGGGAGCCTTGTAGCCCATCTCGAACGGCCGCTGGCCGACGAGCGCGGTGACGAGGCCTTCCTTGGCGATCGCCACCTCGTCGCCGATCGTGTCGGCGGCGGCGATCACGAAGTCGCCGCTGGCGATCCGCTCGGCCAACGGCTTGACGAGATCGCGGTAGGGCTGCGGCGCCCCGAACAGTGGCCAGCCGCCCTCGATGGCGAAGGCGTCGAGATCGGGATTGGCGGCGAGGATGTCGGTCATCGCCTGAACGCCGCGGGCGCCGTCGTCATTGGTGAAGACCGGGCAGCCCGAGACCTCGGTCCAGCCGGCCTCGCCGGCGAGCGCGGCGATGCCCTTCTGCCCGGTCAGCGCGTCGCGCGTGCCCTGTGCCCGGCGCAGGATGTTGTCGGCGCCGGGATTGCCCTGGATCGAGCAGATCTTGCCGCCTTTCGGCTTCGCCTTCTTGATGTACTCGCCGAGCTTGAAGCCGAGGAGGTAGTTGTCGGTGCCGAGATAGGTCTTGCGCAATCCGGCATCGTCGGCGGAGAGGTCGGCGTCGAGCGTCATCACTGGGATGGTCGGCGCGGCGGTCTTCAGCGTCTGGGCGATCAGCTTGGCGTTGGACGGCGAGATCGCCATCGCCACCGTATCGGCCTTGCCCAGCATGTCCTGGATGATCTGCGCCTCGCCGACCTCGTCGGAGGTCGAGGCCGGCCCGGTGTAGAAGCATTCATACTCGGAACTGGCGTTCTCGCTGTTCCACTTCTGGCAGCCCTGGTTGATCGCCTCGAAGAAGGGGTTGTCGAGGCCCTTCACGACGATCACCAGCTGCTTCTTGGCCAGAGCCGGCCCGGCGCCCGCCAGCGCCATGGTGGCCGCGGCCAGCAGCAGAGTGAGTTTGCGCATGGTGTTTCCTCCCGAGATGCCCCGCCGGCCCTTCTGGACCTGGCTGTGCGATGGTGGCCGCCGCCCTGTTGCCGGGCGATCCGCCATGAAACCGGCTTTCCCGAAGGACCGGCATGAGCAGAGGGGACGGCGACGTGGCCGCCGAACATCGACTGCCCCTCGCTGGCCCGAACGTTATCAATGGAATACGCCCTCAGTATTGCTGCAACCGCTCAATGCCAGCGCAGTGCAACAATAGAGCGACCCCATCCCTTGGCGATCATGTAATCGAGAGCGTGAAGCAGCGTCAATCTGCGCTGCGAAAACTTGGTTATATTTGCTTGGCTGATGGTTGACGGCCGGACGCAGACTGTGCGGTATGGCATCCGCACGATGCCCCCCGCCTGCGGGGATGCGGCCAGAGCCTTCGGCGGAGATCGAAGCCGGCGCCGCGCATCCTGCACGGGAGGAAAGCGGCACGTGTCGGTACTACAGCTCATCAACGTGTCGAAGCATTTCGGCGCCATCCACGCGGTGAACGACGTGTCGTTCACGCTGCAGCCCGGCGAGGTGGTCGGCCTGATGGGCGACAACGGCGCCGGCAAGTCGACGCTGGTCAAGATGATCGCCGGCAACTTCCGGCCGACGCATGGCAGCTTGAAGATGAACGATACCGAACTCGTCATGAACAAGCCGGTCGAGGCGCGCCAGCACGGCATCGAGATCGTCCACCAGGACCTGGCGCTCTGCAACAATTTGACGGCGGCGGCGAACGTCTTCCTCGGCCGCGAGCTGAAGCGCGGCGTCGGGCCGTTCAAGATCCTCGACTATGCCGCGATGTACAAGCGCTCGGCGCAGATCTTCGCCGAGCTTAAATCCGAGACCCGGCCGCGCGACCTCGTTCGCAAGATGTCCGGTGGCCAGCGCCAGGCGGTGGCGATCGGCCGCACGCGGCTGTCGGACGCCAAGATCGTGCTGATGGACGAGCCGACCGCGGCGATCTCCGTCCGCCAGATCGCCGAGGTGCTGAACCTCATCCGCCGCCTTCGCGACCAGGGCATCACCGTCGTCCTCATCAGCCACCGCATGCCCGACGTCTTCGATGTCGCCGACCGCGTCATCGTCATGCGCCGCGGCCGCAAGGTCGCCGACAAGACGACGGCCGCCAGTTCGCCCGAGGAGGTCACCGGCCTTATCACCGGCGCGATCGAGACGGCCTGAACCATGGCCGCAAAACCTTTCCCGCCCCCGCGACCTTCCCGTCTTGCAGCGTCCTGCGGGCCCCTTCCTTCCGGCAATACGACAGGTCGACCATGGCATTGACGCTGGACCAACCCCTCGAGCAGAAGCCGAAAAGCTGGCTCTCCCAGCAGTTCGCGAGCCAGACCTTCTGGGTCTTCGTCGCGGTGATCCTCGCGTGCCTCTTCCTGTCGGTCGCGACCGATTCCTTCGCGACGTCGAAGAACCTCTACAACATCACCCGCAACGTCACCTTCGTCGCGATCATCGCGCTCGGCATGACGCTGGTGATCATCTCCGGCGGCATCGACCTGTCGGTCGGCTCGGTGCTCTGCCTCACCAGCATGGTGCTCGCCGTCACCATGCACGCCGGCTACTCGATCGAGGTCGGCATCGCCGCGGCCATCGGCACGGCGCTGGTGGTCGGCGCGTTCAACGGCATCCTCATCGCCTATCTCGACTATCCGCCCTTCGTGGTGACGCTCGGCATGCTGTCGATCGCCCGCAGCCTTGCGATGGTCGCCTCCAACAACACCGTGGTGTTCGAGTTCGGCCCGGACCACCAGCAGCTTCTGGCGCTCGGCGGCGGCGCCTGGCTGTTCGGCATCGCCAACCCCGTCGTCTACATGGTGGTGCTCGGACTCGTGATGGGCTTCGTGCTGCGCTGGACAAGCTTTGGCCGGCATGTCTTCGCGATCGGCGGCAACGAGCACGCGGCGACCCTCACCGGCATTCCGGTGAAGCCGATCAAGGTCGCGGTCTACATGATCTCGGCGGTGATGGCGGGGATCGCCGGCATCATCCAGACCGGCTGGCTTGGCGCTGTCACGACGAACATCGGCTCTGGCATGGAGCTGCAGGTGATCGCTGCCGCGGTCATCGGCGGGGCGAACCTTGCCGGCGGCATCGGCACGGCGCTCGGCGCCATCATCGGCGCCGCGCTGATCGAGGTGATCCGCAACAGTCTCGGGCTGCTCGGCATCAACGCGTTCTGGCAAGGCGTCTTCATCGGCGGCGCGATCCTCCTTGCCGTGCTGTTCGACCGCATCCGCAATTTTCGCCAGAGCCAGTAGCACCCGGCCGGCACCCCCTTATATGCGGTCGCCCGCAAGGCGGCCGCCTTCGCATTCCTGGAGAACATCATGAGCAAGCGCATCGTCTTCACCGGCGGCACCGGCAAGGCCGGGCGCCATGTCGTGCCCTACCTCACCCAGCGCGGCCACACCGTCCTCAACGTCGACCTTTTGCCGCTGCCGCATCCCGGCGTGAACACGCTGATCGCCGACATCTCCGACAGCGGGCAGATGTTCAACGCGCTCTCCAGCCATTTCGACCTCGGCGACTACGAGACCGGCAAGGGCCCGGCTGAGATCGACGCCGTCGTGCACTTCGCCGCCGTGCCGCGCGTCCAGATCCGGCCGGACAACGAGACCTTCGCGATCAACACGATCGGCACCTACAACGTCATCGAGGCGGCGGTGAAGCTCGGCATCAAGAAGATCATCATCGCTTCCAGCGAGACCACCTACGGCGTCTGCTTCGCCGACGGCGACAAGGACTTCCATTCGCTGCCGCTGGAGGAGGATTACGACAGCGACCCGATGGACAGCTACGGCCTCTCGAAAGTCCTGAACGAGAAGACGGCGCGCGCCTTCGCCATGCGCTCTGGCGCCGACATCTATGCCCTGCGCATCGGCAACGTCATCGAGCCGCACGAATACGACATGTTTCCAAAGTTCCTCGCCGACCCGATGTCGCGCAAGCGCAATGCCTGGAGCTACATCGACGCCCGCGACCTCGGCCAGATCGTCGATCTCTGCATCGAAAAGGACGGGCTCGGCTTCCAGGTGTTCAATGCCGTCAACGATACCATCACCGCCCGCGAGCCGACCGCCGACTTTCTCGCCAAGCACGTGCCGAACATCAAGCTGAGCCGTCCGCTCGACGGCTTCGAGGCGCCGCTCTCGAACCGCAAGATCCGCGACGTGCTGGGCTTTCGCGAAGAGCACGACTGGCGGAAATACGTCGACGCCAGCTGAGCGCGCGGCATCCCGCCCCCCGTCGCCCTGGCCTTCGCAGCCGTGCGACGGGGGAGACCGGGGCCGGCCGCGACACGCGGCATAACTGCCGAGATGCGCGGGTCCGAGGGCGCCAGCTGTACCGCCTTCCCACGGTCGCGCCGTACAGGCTGGTGCCCTCGGCATTTCCCCAGCAGGCTTCCGGGATGGACAGCCGGCGGAACTCTCCGGCCGGAAACAGCGACCGCGTGACGGCTCTCCCCGGGCCGGACAGCGCACCAGAGCGCGGCTTGCCGGTTCGGGCGCGGTCCTTCGACGCAGCCGGCACTCGGTGAGGCAGGCCATCCGCGCGTGCCGGCATTCGCCGCCTTGTGTGGCTGCAATACCTTCCTCTACGGAAAATACGCGGCTGGCGTCCTATTCCGGAAATGAAGAGGCTCGACAAACTCCTTTACCGCCGTGTAAATCGCCGTAGAGTTGCGGCTTGCCATCGGCCGCGCGTCGAGCGGACAGTATAAGGCAGGCTATGAGCTCACATGCACCGCAGTCGGCCAAACCTCCGCTCGCCCCGGAACTGAAGTCTGCCCTCAAGGCATCGGCCCGACCGCTGACGTTTGCCGCCATCTTCTCGTTCGGCTCGAACATTCTGTTCTTGGCGATGCCGCTTTACATGATGCAGGTCTATTCCCGTGTCGTGGTCTCCGGCTCGGTGCCGACCCTCCTCTATCTGACCATCGCCGCGACGAGCGCCTTCATCGTGATGAGCGCGCTGGAAGAGCTGCGCGGCCGCATCCTGATCAAGATCGGGACGATGATCGACCGCCGGCTGGCGCCGCGGCTGCTCGATGCCGTGGTCGCCGCGGGCCTCAGGGCCGGCCGCCCGGTGCGCAGCCACGTGCTGCGCGATCTCGACACGTTTCGGCAGGGCCTCGCCGGCAGCGTCACCAACGCCGTGCTCGATGCACCCTGGGCGCCGATATTCCTCGCCGTCATCTGGATCGTCGACTGGCGGCTCGGCCTGCTGTCGACCGTCGGCGCCTTCCTGCTGCTCGGCCTTGCCGCGCTCAACGAATATGTCACCCGCCCGGCCATGCGCGAGGCCAACATCGCCGGCCAGCGCTCCTACAGCGCCACCGATTCCGGCCTGCGCAACGCCGAAGTCATCCACGCCATGGGCATGCTGCCGGGCCTCGCCAAGCGCTGGAACGGAGACCGCCTCGCCATGCTGCAGGCGCAGGAAACCGCGTCCGAGCGCGGCGGCACGGTGTCGGCGGCGATCCGCTTCCTGCGGATGTTCCTGCAGATCGCCATCCTCGGCGGCGGCGCGCTGCTGGTGATCGACGGCCTCACCGGCCCCGGCGTGATGTTCGGCTCGATGATGCTGATGGGCAAGGCGCTGGCGCCGGTCGAGCGGGCCGTCGGCTCCTGGCAGGCGATTATCCAGACCCGCCAGGCCTTCAGCCGTCTGAACGCCCTGCTGAACGAGTTTCCGGCCCGCGAGACCGGCATGGAACTGCCGCGTCCGGTCGGCCGGCTCTCGGTCGAGCAGGTCGTCTACGCCTTCCCCGGCACGCAGAAGGCGCTGTTGAAGAGCCTCAACTTCGCGCTGGAGCCCGGCGACTGCCTCGGCCTGATCGGTCCCTCGGGCGCCGGCAAGTCGTCGCTCGCCCGGCTGCTGATCGGCGTCTCGCAGCCGACCGCCGGCGCAGTGCGCCTCGACGGTGCCGAGATGCACTCCTGGGGCCGCAACCACATCGGCCGCCATGTCGGCTATCTGCCGCAGGACGTCGAGCTGTTCTCCGGCACGGTGCGCGACAACATCAGCCGCTTCGTCGCGACACCCGATGATGCCAAAGTGCTGGAAGCCGCGGGCATGGCCGGCATCCACGACATGATCCTGCGCCTGCCCGACGGCTACGACACCGAACTCGGCGACGGCGGGGCCATGCTGTCGGTCGGCCAGCGCCAGCGCGTCGCGCTCGCCCGGGCGCTCTACGACAAGCCCTCCTTCGTGGTGCTGGACGAGCCGAACGCCAGCCTCGACTCCGATGGCGAGAATGCCCTCCTCGCGGCCATTCTCGAGCTGCGGAAGATGGGCTCGACCGTCGTGGTGATCTCGCACCGCATGTCGGCGCTGAAGTTCGCCAACAAGATCCTGCTGCTGCGCGACGGCGTGATCGAGAACTTCGGTCCGCGCGACGCCGTCCTCGCCAAGCTGATGCCGACGCCGGTCCCGCAGGCAGGTTCGGCGGCCGGCGAAGCCGCGGCGCCCCGCGTTACCGACGCCACCACCCCGATCGGGGCCGGGGCGTCATCGTCCTGAAGGCCGACCCGACGAGGGTTTTTCGTCGCCATCCGAGTTGAAAGAAGCGTCGATGTCAGTTGTAGCTTTCAGAAAGCCCTCCGAAGAGCCGGAAGCTTCCACCGCCCTCGCGACGGCAAGGCCGACGGCATTGGCTGTCAACGAGCCGCCGGAGGATTTCGATACCGGCATGCGCCGGCCGATCATGATCGGCTCGATCATCGTCGGGGTCTTCGTCGTCGGCCTCGGCATCTGGGCGACCTTCGCCCCGCTTGGCGCCGCGATCATGGCGGCCGGCGTCGTCAAGGTCGAGGACAACCGCAAGGTCGTCAAGCAGCGCGACGGCGGCATCATTTCGCAGGTCCTGGTCCGCAACGGCCAGACGGTGGCGAAGGGCGACGTCCTCGTCCGGATGGACGACGTGCAGGCGCGCTCGGCCTTCGAGGTCTACGACAACCAGTACATGAACCTTCTGGCGCGGCGCTCGCGGTTTATGGCGGAAGGCGCTGGCGTCCAGGAGGTCTCCTTCCCGCCGGCCCTGACCCAGCGCCAGAACGAGGCGGCGGTCGCCGGCCTGATGAGCGACCAGACGAGCCTCTTCGAAAAGCGCCGCCAAGCGATCCGCAACCAGGCGAGCATTTTGGAGCAGCGGCTGGCCCAGCTGAACACCCGCATTTCCGGCTATCAGGCGCAGATCGACGCGATCGCCAGCCAGAGCTCCCTCATCGCCCAGGAACTCGTCGGCACCAAGTCGCTGGCCGAGCGCGGCTTCGGCACCAAGACCAAGGTCCTGGAGCTGCAGCGCGTCGCCGCCGGCCTCGACGGCCAGATCGGCAGCCTCAAGGCGCAGATCGCCGAGGCCGAGCAGGCCAAGGGCGAGACCCAGATGCAGATCAACCGGCTGTTCGAGGATCACCTGACCGAAGGCAGCCAGGGCCTCAGCGACATCCAGGGCGACCTCGCCAACATCCTGCCGCGGCTGCAGTCGGCCAAGGCGACGCTCGATCTCGTCGAGGTCAAGGCGCCCGCCGCCGGTACCGTATTCGGCCTCACCCAGTTCACCAATGGCGGCATCGTCTCGCCGGGCGAACGGCTGATGGAGATCGTGCCGAGCAACAGCCCGATGATCATCGAGGCGAACCTGCCGACCACCGACATCGCCGAGGTAAAGGCGGGGATGCGGGCCGAGGTCAAGCTGACCGCCTACAACCAGAGCATCACGCCGTCGGTCTGGGGCGAGGTCACCAAGGTCTCGGCCGACCGCGTGACCCTCGACAACGGCACGTCCTTCTACACCGCCGAGGTCCGCATCGACCCGGCATCGCTGTCGCATGCGGCCCAGGACCTCCAGCTCTACCCCGGCATGCCGGCGGAGGTCATCATCCCGACCACGGCGCGCACCGCCCTGCAATATCTCGTCGGGCCGGTGACGCATTCGATGAGCCAGGCTTTCCGCGAGCGCTAGGCCACCTCACCCCAGCTGCCAGGGCATCCTCTGCGGGGCGCGGGTCTCTCTTGCCCGGCGGAGGATGCAGGACGCCGGCCCGCGCGATATGCTGTGACAGGCGCGACCGGCATGACAGGCGTGAAAGAAAAGGGACGTCCGTGTCCCACAGGATCCATGATCAAGAACAAGCGACTGATCTTCATTCACCAGAATTTTCCGGGGCAGTTCCTGCATCTCTGCCGGGAGCTGGCGCCGCATAACAAGATCACCTTCATCACCAAGAACACGCCCAACCGGCTGCCGAACATCGAGCTGATCGCCTACCAGCCGCACCGCAAGACGACGCCCAACATCCACCCCTACCTCACGACGATCGAGGACGGCATCCTGCATGGCCAGGCGGTGGCGCGGATCCTGCTGCAGCTGAAGAACAGCGGCGTGAAGCCGGACCTCATCATCGGCCATTGCGGCTGGGGCGAGACGCAGTTCGTCAAGGACATCTTCCCCGACGTGCCGCTGCTCAGCTATTTCGAGTTCTTCTACAGCGCCACCGGCGCCGATGTCGGCTTCGATAAGGAGTTTCCGTCGAGCGACGAGCTGAAGTTCCACCTGCGCAGCCGCAACCAGCTGCTGCTCAGCTGCCTCGAGGCGACCGACCGCGGCATCTCGCCCACCTGGTGGCAGCAGAGCCGGTTTCCCGAGGCCTATTCCGCCAAGGTCTCGGTCATCCACGACGGGGTCGACACCGCGGTGCTCAGAGCCGCCGACAAGCCCTCGGTCACCCTCAACGGCATCACCTTTGACGGCACGGTGCCGCTGGTGACGTTCGTCGCGCGCAATCTCGAGCCGTATCGTGGCTTCCACGTCTTCATGCGGGCCGCCGAGCGGATCCTGAAGAAGCACCCGACGGCGCAGATCGTCATCGTCGGCGGCGACGGGGTCAGCTATGGCGCCAAACTCCCGGAAGGCGAGAGCTACAAGGCGCGGGCGCTGAAGGAGGTCACGATCGACGAGAAGCGGGTGCACTTCGTCGGCCGAATCGACTACGAGGTGTTCAAGCAGATGCTGCAGGTCTCCGATGCGCACGTCTACCTGACCTATCCCTTCGTCCTGTCCTGGTCGATGCTGGAGGCGATGGCGACGGAGTGTCTGGTGATCGGCTCGCAGACGCAGCCGGTCGAGGAGGTCATCCGGCACGGGCAGAACGGACTGCTCGTCGACTTCTTCGATCCGGAGGGCATTGCCGATACCGTGGTGGACGCGATCTCGAAGCCCGAGAACTACCGCGCGATGCGCAAGGCGGGTCGGCAGACGGTGATCGACCGCTACGACCTGCACGGCGTCTGCTTGCCCCGTCAGAAAGCCTTGATCGAGGGCATGATGGGGTAAGACGGGGAACGAAGGCGGCGCTCGGCGGCGCCGATGAACGGATATACTGGATGCCGCTTCGCGACGCAGACATCGCCATCGCCATCACGGTCTACCGCCCCAATGAAACCTTGCTGCAGTCCCTCATCGCGGTCGCCACCGGTTTCGGCGGGCCCGTCCTCGTCCATGTCGATGGCCCGACAGGCGAGGCCATCGAGCCGTCCCTCCTTGCCGCATTGCGGGCCGACAGCCGCCTCTCCTTGCTGCAGACAGAGGCGAATGCCGGCATCGGTGCGGGGCTCAACCGTCTGGTGGAAGCGGCAGAGCAGCGGGGCTGCCAAGCGATCCTCTTCTTCGACCAGGACAGCACGCCGACGCCCGACATGGCCCGGCGCCTCGGCGATGCCTTCGACGATCTGGACGCCCGGGGATACCGCCCGGCGGCAGTCGGGCCGGCGCTCGGTGCCGATCCGGAGGCGCCGACCAAGGTGCCACACTACCGCGACCGCCCGGTTGTCGGCGCCCCCGCCGCCTACCGCGCGACCGATTTCCTCATCACCTCCGGCAGCCTGACGACGCTTGCCGCGCTCAGCGCCATCGGCGGCTTCGAGGCCCGCTACCGGATGGATGCGATCGACGTCGAATGGTGCTTCCGCGCCTGGTCGAAGGGCTATTCGGTCTGGTGCGTGCCGGGCGTCACCATGCGGCACCGGGTCGGCGAGGGCATCGTCGAGGTCGGCGGCCTGCGGTTTCCCCGCCAGTCCACCGCGCGCATGCAGAGCTATGCGCGCAACCAGTTCCACTTGCTGCGCCTCGCCCACATTCCCGCCCGCTGGAAGCTGCGCACCCTCGTCTACGTGCCGCTGCAGCTGGCCGCCTTCGTCGCACGGACGCCGCACGGAAAGGCCCCGCTGGCCGGACGGCTGCTGCGCGCGCTGGCGGACGGGCTCACGGCCCGCTTCGATCGGACATGAGCATGCCAGAGCACCCAATTTCGCCCGCGGCACCCGCGTCCTCCGGATCACCCTCCGGCAAGGCTCAAATATCCGCGGCACCGATCGCCGTCTTCGTCCACGTCCATTTCACCGACGTCTGGGAATGGATGGCGCCGTGGATCGCCGGCAACCTACGGCGGCCCTTCCACCTCGTGCTGACGACCTCCGATGACGCCGCGGGCTTCATCCTTCCCGAGACGCCGTTCCTCCTGTCGCACCGGGTCCTGCGGACCGAGAACCGCGGCCGCGACGTCCGCCCGTTCCTCGAGGCGAGCGGCGCCGACCTCGACTACGCCATCGGCCTGAAGCTGCACACCAAGCGGTCCACCCACCGGCTCGACGGCGCCGACTGGGGGAGGATGCTGGTCGAGGGGCTGCTGCCGGACCCTCAGGCGGTCGAGCGGCTGCTGCAGACGATGGAAGCCGATCCGCGCCTTGCGCTCGTTGGGCCGGACGGCATGCTGGTCTCGATGGCGCCCTGGATGCAGAAGAATGCCAAGCCGATGCGGCGGATCTCGCAGCGGCTGGGGCTCGCCTATGGCGAGGGGCTCCGGCGCACGCCGGTCTTTGCCGCGGGATCGATGTTCTGGTTCCGCAAAAACGCCTTCGCCGCCTTGCCGGGCGCCGCGCTCGACGATCTGTTCGAGCCGGAACAGGGCCAGGTCGACGGTACCGCCGCGCACGCGCTGGAGCGGCTGTTCTCGCTGTTGGCCGAGGCCGATGGCGGCGTGGTCACCACAATGCGAGGCGCGGCGGGCTCGGCGTCCGCCATGGACCTGGCGGAACTGCGGGCGATCTCGCGCCGGCTGGCGGACCAGCCGAACGACTTCCTCGTGCCGCTCGGCCGCAAGATCCGGTTCCTCCTTCGGGTGCCGGGCCTCCGCGCTCTCTACCAGGCGATGCCGACCTGGCTGCGGCGCGGCGCGCGGACGCTCCGGCGCTTCGACAGGCCTTGACGGCGCGCGCTCAGTCGACCGTGACGCTGTAGGCGCGGGCGGTGCCGTCGGCGGTCGTCAGCGTGAAGGCATCAGTGCCCTTGAAGCCCGGCGAAGAGGTGTAGAACACGACGATGGCGGGCACCGTGATGCCGGGGCAGGCCGGGAAGCTGTTGGTCTTGACGTCCGCCTGCTGCAGCTTGATCTGGCCGTGCGCCGCAAGCTTTGACGGGGTCAGCGTCGGCGCGGGGTTGGGCTTGCAGTCGGCCCCGACCGACCCGACCCAGCCGGCGCGCACTTCCTTCCCGGCCTTGGCAGCAACGCTCACCGGCGCTGCCGTCTGTGCGGCGGCAGGAACGGCGAGCAGGCCGAGGAGGATGGCGGGGAGAGCGAATGACTTCATCATGGAAAACCTTGGCTGCTTCGGGAAGGGGCCTGCCGGGTTCTGCCGGGTTAGGGGGATCGCTCGACAGGTCGCCGCAGGGGACATGCTGCAACCTGACCTAGCGGAAGCGTCCTGGCAAGGTTCGCGACAATTCAGGGAGGCATGCCTCGCCTGCCCAGAGTGCACCGGGGGAGGCGACCGCCTCGACGCCCTTTTTTTTTGCGGCAGCTATTGGACGACGTCGACATCGACCGTGCGCGCCTCGACCACGGCGTCTCCCCGCAGCACCTGCGTCTCGATCCGGTAGCGGCCCGGCACGGGGCTGCGCTTGCGTCCCGCGAACTGTGAATAGCTCGCCTTATTCCCGGCGAGCGGCTCGCCAACGGCGTCCGCGAAGACCCCGCCCGCGGGGTCATTGATCAGCAGGCGGATCCGGTCGCCGCCCTTCAGGTTGGCGAACCAGCCCCAGCCGACCGTCGCGACCGATGCCGCTGTCGGGGCTGGCGGCGGGCCGTTCGTGACGAGGCCGTCATTGGCAAAGACGCTGCCGGCCAGCCCGACACCGATGATGTGGTGCGTGGCGGTGCCGAGCCATGCCGCGGCCGCCGGGCTCCAGAGCGGGTGGCGGTCCGCCGTCGCTGCCACGCAGCCTGCCCCGACCTTGCGGCCGGTCGAGGGATCGACCGCGACACCGGCGTGCCGGACCGTGACGTGGACATGCGGGAACTGCGCCCAGCCGGAGGCACCGACGAAGCCGAGCGTTTCGCCCGCGGCGACCGGGCCGGCGGTCTTGACGAGCGAGCCTTGCTTCATGTGGCAGTACTGCGTCTCCCAGCCGTTGCCGTGGTCGATCACCAGGCCGTTGCCGCATTCCTTGCCGCCGAAAGTACCCGCCGCCTCGGCTCCGCCCGACAGTCTGTCGGGCTCGCCGTCGCGGCCGCGCAGGATCGTGCCCGCGGCCATGGCGACGACGGGCACGTCGCGGGTGATGTCCTTCAGCGAGGCGATGCGGATGTCGGTCCCGTCATGGCCGTCATAGGTCGCCCCGCCGCAGAACGGATCGCTCGCCCCGGCGCCCGCCTGCATGTCGGGAAACTGCTGGACCAGGCACTCCGCCTGCGGATCGCAGGCGATCGGGACGCCGAAGGCAGGCGTCGCCTCCTCGGCCAAGGCGACCGGCGTCAGGAGCAACAGGGCAAGGGCGGAGAGGCAAAGGGACAGACGCATGCGGGTGACGGCTTTCCGGAACGAGGGGCGTCGCCGACATCGGCGCGCGTTGGGCGTCGGCGGAGGGCTGGGCCGGCCCACTCAGTCGCGCGGGTTGGCGCGCATGCTGTCGTCGAAATCGAGCGGCATGCAGGCCTCCTCGGTCTCGAGGTCGCGCATGTGGCTGGTGACGGCACCGTCGCGGCGGATCACCCAGACCGGCGACACCTCCTCGCACTCGCGGCAGCGGAAATGCAGGCTGGAGACGATCGGCGGCTTCGCGTCCACCGGCGGCAGCTGGCTGAACATCTCGTGCGGGCCGGCATGGTCGCGCTCGTCGTGGCCGCAATGCGGGCAGAGAAGATAGCTCGGCCCCGTCACCACCGGCGGCGCATCGGGAAACGCGTGCCGCGAGACGTCGATGATCGGCGCATTCTCGTCGAAGATCAGAAAGCGCGATCGCATCCCTGTCGGCCTTCCCTGTCGGCGCCCGCCACGCAGCGGCGCAGCCTGTCGCCGATCGCAAGGCGCGGCGGCGACATTCCCTAGGGTCAGTCCTACAGCATTGGCAGGCAATCCTACAGCCCGCCCAGCTTACCTTGCTTTTTTCGCCGCGGGCGGCTGCCGGGCGGCGGGGAGCAAGCTGGCACCCCGCCTTGTTATCCGCTCATCGCGTCGAGGCCGCGATCGTCCCGTCAGGCGTCAGGCGTCGAGCGCTGCCAGGCAACGGCCGACGCCATCCTGCCAAGACGGCAGGCGGTGGCCGAAGACGCCGTTGAAACGGGCGGTGTCGAGGCGGGAATTGGCCGGGCGGTGGGCCGGCGTCGGATAGTCCGCCGTGCCGATCGCCTCGACGCTGGCCGACGGTCCGCCGCGGGCCGCCGACTGGCGGAAGATCTCGGCGGCGAAATCGGCCCAGTTCGTCGTCCCCGCCGCGACGAGGTGGAAGACGCCACGCCAGTCCTCGGCCGCAGGCGATGCCAGCATGCGGCGGGCGACGACGACGATCGCCTCGGCGATGTCGGGCGCGTAGGTCGGCGTACCCTGCTGGTCGCCAACCACCCGCAGCGCGTCGCGCGTGGCGGCGAGCTTCAGCATGGTCTTCAGGAAGTTGTTGCCATAGGGGCTGTAGACCCAAGCGGTGCGCAGGACCGCCGCGTGGGGATTTTCAGCCAGCACCGCCGTCTCCCCCTCGAGCTTGGAGCGGCCGTAGACGCTGACCGGGCCGGTCGCGTCGCTCTCGACATAGGGCTCGGCCTTGTCGCCGGGAAACACGTAGTCGGTCGAGATGTGGATGATCGGCAGCCCGGCAGCAGCGGCCGCGGCCGCGGCATGGCCGGCACCGTCGCGGTTTGCGGCGAAGGCCGCGTTCACGTCGGTCTCCGCCCGGTCGACCGCCGTGTAGGCGCCGGCGGAGACCACGACGTCCGGCCGGTGCGCGGCGATCGCGCGGTCGAGGCTGGCGCGATCGGTGATGTCGAGCTCGGGCCGGCCGAGTGCGACGATCTCCAGATCAGGCGCGGCGAGCGCCATGAGCGAGGTCGCGACCTGCCCGCTGCGCCCGGTGACGAGAAGCTTCATGTCAGGAGGCCTCGACCACGGGCGCGGCGGCACTGGCGGTGGCGCCGAGGCGCTCGCCGGCATACTTGCCCGCGCGGATCGGCCCCCACCAGCTCTCGTTGGCGAGATACCAGGCAATGGTCTTCTCCAGACCGGTCTCGAAGGTCTCTTTTGCCTTCCAGCCCAGCTCGCCCTCGATGCGGGTGGCGTCGATGGCATAGCGCAGGTCGTGGCCCGGGCGGTCGCTGACGAAGTCGATCAGGCTGCGGCGGCTCTGGCCGTTCGCCAGCGGCGGTGCCAGCCGGTCGAGCGTGTCGCAGATGGCGTGGACGACATCGAGGTTGGAGCGCTCGTTGCGGCCGCCGATGTTATAGGAGCGGCCGGCGGCGCCGGTGGTCGCGACCATCGCCAGCGCGCGGGCGTGATCGTCGACGAACAGCCAGTCGCGGACGTTCTCGCCCTTGCCGTAGACCGGCAGACGTTTGCCCTCGAGACCGTTGAGGATCATCAGCGGGATGAGCTTCTCGGGGAAATGGTAGGGGCCGTAATTGTTCGAGCAGTTCGAGAGCACCACCGGCAGGTGGTAGGTGTGGTACCAGGCCATCGCCAGGTGATCGGACGCGGCCTTCGAGGCCGAATAGGGCGAGGACGGCGCGTAGGGCGTCTCCTCGGTGAACAGGCCGCCGTCGAGCGGCAGGTCGCCGAACACTTCGTCGGTCGAGATGTGGTGGAACCGGAAGCCCGCCTTCTTCTCACCCTCGAGGCCAGACCAGTAGGCGCGCACGGCTTCCAGCAGCTCGTAGGTGCCGACGATGTTGGTGTTGATGAAATCGCCGGGACCGTCGATCGAACGGTCGACATGGCTTTCGGCCGCAAGGTGCATGACCGCGTCGGGCATCTCGCGCTTCAACAGATCGGTGACGAAGGCGCGGTCGAGGATGTCGCCCTTGGCGAAGACGTAGCGCGGGTCGTTCTCGATCGAGGCCAGCGAGACGAGGCTCGCGGCATAGGTCAGCTTGTCGAGATTGACCACCGAGTGCGGGGTCTCGTTGATGAGGTGGCGGCAGACCGCCGAACCGATGAAGCCGGCGCCGCCGGTGACGATGATCTTCACTTGCGGCTTTCCTCGTAGATGAAGGGAGCGTTGGCCTCGGCGAGCGTCGGCGCGGCCTCGTCCTTTGCGGAGAGCACCGGCGTCTTGCCGCCGAGCGGCCAGTCGATGGCGAGCGCCGGATCGTCGTAGCGGATCGAGCGATCGTGGCTCCCGGAATAGGGCGCGGAGACCTTGTAGAAGACTTCCGTGTCCGGCTCGAGCGTCAGAAAGCCGTGGGCGAAGCCGACCGGCACCAGCAGTTGGTTGAACGCCTCGGCCGACAGCTCCACCGCGACCCATTTGCCGTAGGATGGCGAGCCGCGCCGGATGTCGACGGCGACGTCGAGGATGCGGCCGCGCAGCACGCGCACCAGCTTGTCCTGGGCGAAGGGCGGCTCCTGGTAGTGCAGGCCGCGCAAGGTGAAGATGTCCTTGGAATAGGACTGGTTGTCCTGCATCCAGTCGATCTCGATTCCGACGCCCGAGAGACGCTGACGGTTGAACGTCTCGGCGAAGAAGCCGCGATCGTCGCCGAAACGCCGCGGCGTCAGTTCCACGACATCCGCGATCTCGAGCTTTCTTACGTCCAGCATGCAGCAGTCCTAATTCCAGGGTCGGAGGCTGCTTTTTGCGCGATCGAATTGAGGCGGGCAATAGACAAGTGCAATTTAGCCGCCCGCATCCCCTGCCCCTGGCCCCGTGCGGGCCCGACGCGCCTTGCCCTGGCGCGGCCTTGCTCGCGCCGTGTCGCCAGGAAATGGCTTGCCGTGGATCGGCCGCCGCCGTCCGGTCGTACCCCGCCGGCGGCAGCAGGAGACCCCGGAGCCGGCTCGAAGGCCCTTGCCGGAGGGCGCCGGAGGAGCACCGCGCCCGGCGTCTGCGATGCGCATCGCCCCCCGTTGAAAAACCGGTATCGAATATCGCTCAAATTGCTTATATGCGGGCCATGAGCACCCCTACGCCCCTCGACCATATCCGCAATTTCTCCATCGTGGCGCATATCGACCACGGCAAATCGACGCTGGCCGACCGTCTGATCCAGACGACCGGCGGGCTGGAAGCGCGCGAGATGACCGAGCAGGTGCTCGACTCGATGGACATCGAGCGTGAGCGCGGCATCACCATTAAGGCGCAGACGGTGCGGCTGCATTACGTCGCCAAGAACGGCGAGACGTACATCCTCAACCTCATCGACACGCCCGGCCATGTCGACTTCGCCTACGAGGTGTCGCGTTCGCTCGCCGCCTGCGAGGGCTCGCTGCTGGTCGTAGATGCGGCACAGGGCGTCGAGGCGCAGACCCTCGCCAACGTCTACCTCGCGCTCGACAACGGCCATGAGATCGTGCCGGTGCTGAACAAGATCGACCTCCCTGCCGCCGAGCCGGACAGGGTGAAGGAGCAGATCGAGGAGGTGATCGGCCTCGACGCCTCGGACGCCGTGATGATCTCGGCGAAATCCGGCATCGGCATCGGCGATGTGCTGGAGGCGATCGTCCACCGCCTGCCGCCGCCGAAGCAAGGCGACCGCTCGGCGCCACTGAAGGCGATGCTGGTCGACAGCTGGTACGACGCCTATCTCGGCGTCGTCGTGCTGGTGCGGATCATCGACGGCGAGCTGAAGAAGGGCCAGATCATCCGCATGATGGGGACGGACGCGAAATACCCGGTCGACCGGGTCGGCGTCTTCACCCCGAAGATGGTGAACCTCGACGTGCTCGGCCCCGGCGAGCTCGGCTTCATCACCGCCTCGATCAAGGAAGTCGCCGACACCCGCGTCGGCGATACCATCACCGAGGACAAGCGCCCGACGACGACCATGCTGCCGGGCTTCAAGCCGGCGCAGCCGGTGGTGTTCTGCGGCCTGTTCCCGGTCGACGCCGCGCAGTTCGACGATCTCCGCGCCGCGATGGGCAAGCTCCGCCTCAACGATGCAAGCTTCTCGTTCGAGATGGAATCCTCGGCGGCCTTGGGTTTCGGCTTCCGCTGCGGCTTCCTCGGCCTCCTCCACCTCGAGATCGTCCAGGAGCGCCTCTCCCGCGAATTCGACCTCGACCTCATCGCGACCGCCCCCTCGGTGGTCTACGACATCAAGCTGACCGACGGCTCGACCATCCAGCTGCACAATCCCGCCGACATGCCGGACGTGATGAAGATCGTCGAGATCCAGGAGCCCTGGATCAAGGCGACCATCCTCACCCCCGACGACTATCTCGGCAATATCCTGACGCTCTGCCAGGAGCGGCGCGGCGTGCAGACCGACCTCTCCTATGTCGGCAAGCGCGCCATGGTGACCTACGAGCTGCCGCTGAACGAGGTGGTGTTCGACTTCTACGACCGGCTGAAATCGATCTCCAAGGGCTATGCCTCGTTCGACTACTCGCTGATCGAATACCGCGAGGGCGACCTGGTGAAGCTGTCGGTTCTGGTCAATGCCGAGCCGGTCGACGCGCTGTCGATGCTGGTCCACCGCGCCCAGGCCGAGCGCCGCGGCCGGGCGATGTGCGAGAAGCTGAAGGACCTGATCCCCAACCACCTCTTCAAGATCCCGATCCAGGCTGCGATCGGCGGCAAGGTGATCGCCCGCGAGACCATCTCGGCGCTCCGCAAGGACGTCACCGCCAAGTGCTACGGCGGCGACGCCACCCGCAAGCGCAAGCTCCTCGACAAGCAGAAAGAGGGCAAGAAGCGCATGCGCCAGTTCGGCAAGGTGGATATCCCGCAGGAAGCGTTCATCGCGGCATTGAAGATGGATAGCTGACGGGACAGAGTTCGAGTGACGGCGTTGCCTGATGCCAGATGAAGCCAATCCGCCTCACCCTCCACGCCCAGGCGAAGATCGCTGAAAGAGGCATCGCCGTGGAATGGGTCGATGCCGTCGTACGGAAGCCCGATTGGGTCGAAGCTGAGCCACGCGATCCCCAGGCAGAACGCCGCTTCGGTGCCGTACGAGCGTTTGGTGGCCGCATTCTTCGGGTGGTATGTGTCGAGACGGATACGGTGATCCGCATCATCACCGCTACCTTCGATCGGGGAGCAAGGCGCCCATGAACGACGTGACCTACGATCCCGAAGCTGACGCCGTCTATTTTCGAATTGGCAGCGGCAAGATTGTCGAGTCGGCCGAGGCGGGTCCTTTCATCTATGACGTCGACGCCAAGGGCCGCGTCATCGGCATCGAAATCCTGTCCGCCAGCACCGTGCTCGCCCCGGGAGACTGGCAGAAGGCGCGCCTCCCAGCCCCGGAAAACGCCGACGCTGCCGAGTAAAATCGCGGCTCCATCAAGAATTCGATGGAAATCTCAAGACTGCTCGCTGACGACCTGTCGCGGAGAACCGACGGCCACGCCAACTGGCCGCCGCCAGCCTCACTCGGCCAGCGCCCTGACGTTCGCCGCGACCTCCTTCAAACTCGCTGCGCCCTTTGACATCACCTTGGCGGCGGATTCCAGCCGTGATCGCTCGTCGGCCGTGAGGTCGCGTGCGGACAGGATGATGACGGGAATGTCCTTGCCACCGGCGCTCTTGCGCAGCGCATGGAGGAAGCCGAAGCCGTCCATGACGGGCATGGTGAGGTCGAGGAGGATGACCCTCGGCGGCGCCACCTGCACGGCTTCGAGCGCCTCCTGGCCATTGCCGGCCTCGGCGACACTCCAGCCGTCGCGCTCGAGGGCGCTCCGCACCCGGGACCGGGCCTCGGGATCGTCGTCGACGACGAGGACATCGCCCACCTCGCCGCGGAAACGGTCCATCACCGCGCGGAAATTGTCCCAGTTCACCGGCTTGGCGACGTAATCGGCCGCCCCGAGCGAGGAGGCGAGCCCACGCTCGCTGACGAAGGTGACCATCACCACCGGGATCGACGAGAGGTCGGGATCGGCCTTCAGGCGGCTCAGAACCGTCCAGCCGTCCATGCCCGGCATCATCACGTCGAGGAGGATCGCCCGCGGGCGCATTTCCTTGGCGAGCGCCAGGCCGGTCGGACCATCGGCGGCGGTGAGGGTCGCAAAACCCTCGCGGGCGAGGAAGCGCGTCATCAGTTCGCGCTGCGCGGTGTCATCGTCGATCACCAGGACGACCT
This sequence comes from Mesocryomonas fontinalis, assembly GCF_055730125.2. Taxonomy (NCBI): domain Bacteria; kingdom Pseudomonadati; phylum Pseudomonadota; class Alphaproteobacteria; order Hyphomicrobiales; family Aurantimonadaceae; genus Mesocryomonas; species Mesocryomonas fontinalis. The sequence goes on from NZ_JBUZWG020000004.1 coordinate 352,387, forward strand.
CCGCCTCGCCCTTGTCGCCGGCGACCGGCAGCTGGGCCTGGAGGGCCGCGAGATCCGTCTCGACCGCGGCCGGATCGATCGCCTCGACCGGCAAGGTCAAGGTGAAGGCGCTGCCGGCGTTGAGCGCGCTTTCGACGGTCACGTCGCCGCCGAGCATTGCGCTGAAAGCCTTCGTCAGTGACAGGCCGAGCCCGGTTCCGCCGAACTTGCGCGTGGTGGAGGCATCCGCTTGCTGGAACCGCTGGAACAGCCGCTCCAGCTGCTCGGGCGTCATGCCGATGCCGGTATCGCTGATCCGGAAATGCACCTGCCCTTCGGAACGCCAGACGGCGATGGTGACGGTTCCTTCCTGGGTGAACTTGGCGGCATTGCCGAGGAGGTTCAGGAGGATCTGCCGGAGCTTGGTGACGTCAGATCGCATGGTGCCGATACCGGGCGCCATCTCGATCTCCAGCCGGTTGTGCTTCTTGTCGATCAGGCCCTTGGCGGTCGAGACGACATCGCCGACGATATCGGCGATGTCGAACTCCTCGACGAAGAGATCCATCTTGCCGCTCTCGACCTTGGAGAGATCCAGCACGTCGTTGATCAGGCCGAGGAGATGGCGGGCATTGCTCTCGATCTTGCGGATGTCGCGCGCGAGTTCGCCGGGCTCGGTCCCGTCCTCGGCCTCCTCGATCAGCATCTCGGCATAGCCGATAATCGCCGACAGCGGCGTGCGCAGCTCGTGGCTCATATTGGCGAGAAACTGGCTCTTGGCGATGTTCGCCTCTTCGGCCGCCTGCCGGGATTCCTCGGCCGCCCGCTCGGCCAGCACCTGGCCGGTCGTCTCGTTGCAGGGACAGAACAGGCCGACGACCAATCCGGCCTCGTCGAAGACCGGCGTATAGGAGAAGGCGAAATGCGCCTCCTCGCTGGCGCCGTTGCGCTCGATGAAGAGCGTGATGTCGTCCATATGGACGGGCTCGCCGGAATAGACCTGGTCGAACAGCGGCTCCAGATCGCTCCAGATGTCGCGCCAGACAGTGGCGAACGGCTGGCTGAGCGCCGCCGGATGCTTGTCCTGGAGGAGGTCCACATAGGCGTCGTTGTAGAGAAGGGTCCGCTCGCATCCCCAGGCCAGGAACATCGGCTGGCGCGAGGAGAGCATGAGGTCGACGAGCGTGCGGAGCGCATCCGGCCAGCCATCGGAAATGCCGAGCGGCGTCGAAGCCCAGTCGAAGGCGCGCAGGCGCGTCGCCATCTCGCCACTTCCACCGAGAAACCGCGAATTCGTCATGGGTGCCCCTTGCTGCAGCCAGCCTCAGCCGGCGTAAGCCAGCATTCCCTCTGCCGGCGTGGTCCAGCACTCAATGCCGAAAGCCGACGGAAGTTCGGCAACGGGTAGGGGATCGTGCAGAAAGGCGGAGAGAGTTCCGGAAAAGCTTCGCGAAACCGGCGAGGGAGGCGTCGCGATACCTTCTCGGCATGCCGAAGCGAAGTGGCTTGCAGGCCTCTCCGGGAACGGCTCGAAACTGCGCAACGCACTCTATTCCGCCGGCACCGCCGCCCGCATTTCGCTGGAACGCTCCTTCCGCCCCGCCAGCCGGTCGCTCAGCTTCTGGATCCCGACGAAGATCACCGGGGTGATGAACAGCGTCAGCAGCTGCGAGACCAGCAGGCCGCCCACCACCGCCACGCCGAGCGGCTGGCGCAGCTCCGAGCTGGCGCCGTGACCAAGGGCGATCGGCACCGTGCCGAGGAGGGCGCAGAAGGTGGTCATCATGATCGGACGGAAGCGGCGGACGCAGGCCTCGCGGATGGCGGGGACCGCGGGCATCCCCTCCTCGCGCATCAGCTGCAGCGCCACGTCGATCATCATGATGGCGTTCTTCTTGACGATGCCGATCAGCATGAGGATGCCGATAAGGGCGATGATCGACAGCTCCATCCCGGCAAAGTGCAGCGCCAGGAGCGCGCCGAGCGCCGCCGCCGGCAGGCCCGACAGGATGGTCAGCGGGTGCAGGAAGCTCTCGTAGAGCACGCCGAGGACGACGTAGATCGTCAGCACCGCGGCAAGGATCAGCCAGGGCGTGTTCGCGGTCGACTGGGCGAAGACCTGAGCGGTGCCGGCATAGCTGGTGAACACCGAGGCGGGCACGCCGAGCTTGGCCTTGATCGCGGCGATCTCCGCCGTCGCCTGTCCGAGCGCCACCCCCGGCGGCAGGTCGAAGGAGAGCGTGATCGAGGTCAGCTGTCCGGTCTGGTTGATCGTCACCGGCCCGGTCTGCCGCACGATCGCGGCGAAGGACGAGATCGGCACCAGCCGGCCATTGCTGGCGAGGACGTGGATATTGGACAGGAGCGTGTCGTTCCAGGCGAGGTCCGGGTCGTATTCGAGGATCACCTCGTAGCTGTCGCCGGTCGCCTGGATGGTCGCCGCCGATTGGGTGCCGAAGCCGGCGCCAAGCACCGAGCGCAGCGTCTCGGCAGAGATGCCGAGCTGCTCGGCACGGTCGCGGTCGACCTTCACCTCGGCCTGGAGGGCATTATCCTGAACGTCGGTGGCGACGCCGACGAAGGTCGAGCGGTCCGCCGCCATCGCCGCCTGGATTTTTCCCGCCCACTCGGCCAGCCCCACCGTATCCAGCGACTGCACCACCAGCTGGTACTGGCTTTGCGACGAGCGGCCGCCGAGGCGCAGGCTCTGCGACGCCGTGACGAAGCTCTGCAGGCCGACCACCGTGCCGAGCTGCTTGCGGATGTCGGCGATCGTGCCGTCGATCTTGCCGCGCGTCTCCCGCGGCTTCAGCTGGACGAACATCGTGCCGGCATTGGTCGCAGCGCTCGATCCGCCGCCGATGGTAGCGGTGACGTGGTCGACGTCCGGCTCGGCCTTTACGAGGTCTGCGGCCCGCTTCACCAGCACCGCCATGGCGTCGAACGAGATGTCCTGGCGCCCTTGCAGGGAGACTTGCAGCTGGCCGGTGTCCTCGCGCGGCAGGAAGCCCGAGGGCAGCACGGTGACCAGCCAGACCGACCCGGCGACGCTGGCGAGGAAGACCAGAAACACCGCAAAGCCATGCGCCAGGCACCAGTCGACGCCGCGGCCATAACCCCGCGTCACCGCGGAAAAGCCGCGCTCGAAGAGGCCGGCCGGGCTCCAGCGGGCCGGCGGCTGGCGGGCGCTCTCCGGCAGGCGGGCGGCGAGCATCGGCGTGACGGTCAGGGAGACCAGCGCCGAGGCCATGATCGCCAGCGAGACGACCATGCCGAACTCGGTGAACAGCCGGCCGACGACCCCGCCCATCATCAGGATCGGCAGGAACACGGCGATCAGCGAGAGCGACATCGAGACGATGGTCGCGGTCACCTCGCGGCTGCCGACGAGGGCCGCCTCGAAGGGCGCCATGCCCTTCTCCATGTGGTGGATGATGTTCTCCAGCATGACGATGGCGTCGTCGACGACGAGGCCGACCGACAGCGTTAAGGCGAGCAGCGACATGTTGTCGATGGAATAGCCGAGCGGATACATGATGCCGAAGGTCGCGAGGATCGACAGCGGCACGGCGACGGCCGGGATGAGGGTCGAGACCAGCTTGCCGAGGAAGAGGTAGATCACCAGCACCACCAGCGCGATGGTGAGGAGCAGCGTGAACTCGACGTCGTCGACGGCCGCCCGGATCTGCAGCGAGTTGTCATTCATCAGGTCGACCGAGACCGATGCCGGCAGTTGCGCGGTGATGCTCGGCAATGCCGCCTTGATGGCGTCGACCACCTGCACCGTATTGGCGCCGGGCTGGCGCTGGACGGCGAGCGTGATCGCCCGCTCGCCGTCGTGCCAACTGGCGAGGTTGTCGTTCTCGACGCTGTCGATCACCCGCGCCACCGCGCCGAGCCGCACCGGATTGCCGTTCGGGGTGGCGACGATCAGCGAGGTGAATTCCCTGGCGTTCGAGAGCTGCGTCGGCACGTCGAGCGTGACGGCCTGGCTCTTGTTCTCGAAGGTGCCGACCGGCGACTGGTCGTTGGCCGCGGCGAGCGCGGTCTCGATCTGGTTGATCCCGAGGCCGCGCGCGGCGAGCCGGTCGGGATCGACCTGCACGCGGACCGCATATTTCTGCTCGCCGTAGATCTGTGCCTGCGCGACGCCAGCGATCGTCGAGATCGCCGGCGAGAGGATGTTCTCGGCGAGCGAATCCAGCTGCGTCAGCGGCATGGTCTTCGAGCGCAGCGACAGGAGCATGATCGGCGCGTCGGCCGGGTTCGCCTTCCGGTAGCTCGGATCGTTCGTCATGTTGTCCGGCAACCGCCGGCGGGCACTGTCGATCGCCGCCTGCACGTCGGCGGCGGCGCTGTCGATGTCGCGCGACAGCGAGAACTGGATGGTGATCGAGGTGGAGCCGAGCGTCGAGCGCGCCGAGATGTTGTCGATGCCGGCAATGGTCTGGAACTGCTTGATCAGTGGCGTCGCGACCGCCGTCGCCATGGTCTCGGGCGAGGCGCCGGAGAGCTGGGCCGAGACGTTGACGGTCGGAAAGTCGACCGTCGGCAAGGCCGCCACCGGCAGCTGGAAGTAGGCCCCGAGCCCGGCGCCCGACAGGCCGATGGCCAGGAGCAGCGTCGCCACCGGCCGGCGGATGAATATCTCCGAAAAGCTCATCGCACCGCCGCCACGGTCGACGCCTTGCCCTGCGTCCCGACGGAAGCGGCCGGCACCGAGCCGCCGCCCGGCGGCGTTGGCGTAGCGGATGGCGCGACCTCGGTCACCGCCATGCCGTCGGTGAGGTTCATCTGGCCCTCGGTGACCACCTTCTCGCCGTCCGCAAGGCCGGCGGAGATGCCGGTGACGTCGCCGTCGACGAGGCCGATGGTGACCGGCCGCACCGCGATCTTTCCGTCCGCCACGACGTAGACGATGCTCCGCTCCTGCGCCGGCTGCACCGCGAGCGAGGGCACCGCGACCAGCCGCCGCTCCGCCAGCACCACGTCGATCGAAACCGACTGCCCCGGCCACAGCGCGCGGTCCTCGTTGGCCAGCACCGCCTTGGCGGCGAAGGTGCCCGAGAGCGAGTCGATGCGGCTGTCGATGAAGCTCAAAGTCCCGGTCCGCGTCGGGACGCTGCCAGGATCGGCGCCGTCGCTGACGGACGTCGTGGTCGTCGGCGTGACGCTGATGCCGACGTCGCCGCGGGCATCGGCGTCGCGCAGGCCCGCGATGTCGCTCTCCGCCATGCTGAAGCCGACGTCGACCGGCGCCATCTGGGTCAGCTGCACCACGGCGTCGCCCGGCTGGATGACATTGCCGACCGCGACGAGATAGGCGCCGAGCCGGCCGCTGATCGGCGCGCGGATCGTCATGTAGTCGAGCGCCACGCGGTCGGCGGCGAGCGTCGCTTGGTCGAGCGCGATGGTGGCCGTGGCGGTCGCCACCGCTGTCTCGGCATCCTGCAGCGCCTGGCCGGTGGCGACGTTAGACGTCGCGAGCTTCTGCTGCCGGGCGAGGTCATTCTCGGCGCCCTTCAGCGTTGCGCCGTCGCGCGCGATCGTCGCCGTGTCGCGGGCGACGGCGGCAGCAGCCGCGCGGTCGTCGAGCCGGGCGATGACGTCTCCGGCGTGGATGTCGCTGCCCTCGCGGGCCACCCGCTCGACCAGCATGCCCTGGGCATAGCTGGTGACCGAGAGCGCGGACTGCGGCATCACCGAGCCGATGGTCCGGCGCCGCACGGCGATGTCCTCCGCGCTCGCGGCGACGGTAGTGACGGGCCGTGGTCCGCTGTCCCTGCCGGGACGCCCGCCGCCGTGGCCGCTGGCGCTCTTGCCACCCGCCGCTCCGGCGTCGGCCGTGGCGGTACCGTCGGTGCCGGAAAGGCCGAGAAGCGGCCCGACGGTCGACAGCACTCGGTGCTGAACCCAGCCGCCCGACAGGTGGTCGCCGACGGCCAGCGCGGCGAGAAGGCCCAGGAAGACGAGACCCGACTTTTTCACGCGAAAACCCTTCGGCCGACCATTGCCTGGATCATAAGCCAGCCGAACGTCACGCGATGCAGCAAACCGCTAGGTTGCCAAAATTTTAGGTCCGGCGAAACGCCCGCGCGGATGGGAGACCCCGCGCAAGGCGGTTGCCAAGCCAGGCCGCCCCCGCTATTGCCCGCCCTCGCCTTTTCCGCCCGTGCCGGGCCCGTGACAAAAGCCAATCCCATGACCAGACTTGCCTGTGGCCTCGATTTCGGCACGACGAACTCGACTCTCGGCCTCATCGCCGCCGGCGCCCCGCAGCTGGTGGCGCTGGAAGACGGCCAGGCCACCATCCCGAGCGCGATGTTCTTCAGCCTCGAGGACCACAGCACCTATTTCGGTCGCAAGGCGGTGTTCGAATATGTCGACGGCGCGGAAGGCCGCTTCATGCGCGCGCTGAAGAGCGTGCTCGGCACGTCGCTGATGGAGGAGACGACGCGGGTCGGCCGCCAGCGGCTCGGCTTCGGCGAGATCATCGGCCTGTTTCTCGCCTCGCTGAAGAAGAAGGCGGAGACGGATGCCGGCGCGCCGATCGAGCGCGTCGTGCTCGGGCGCCCGATCCATTTCATCGATGGCGACGAGGTCGCCGACCGCACCGCGCAGGACCAGCTGGAGAAGGCGGCCCGGGCGCAGGGCTTTTCGGAAATCGCCTTCCAGTTCGAGCCGGTGGCGGCCGCACTCAACTACGAGCGCGAGGTGAATGCCGAGCAGCTGGCGCTGGTGGTCGACATCGGCGGCGGCACCTCGGATTTCTCGGTCATCCGCCTGTCGCCCGAGGGCGCGCGCCGCACCGACCGCAAGGACGACATCCTCGCCAATTCGGGCGTCCACATCGGCGGCACCGACGTCGATAAGGTGCTGAGCCTTGCCACCATCATGCCGGCCCTGGGGCTGGGCACCTCGACCGCCGACGGCAAGCGGCGCCTGCCGGTCTGGTACTGGAACGACCTCGCCACCTGGCACCGGATCAACCAGCTCTACACCCCGAAGATCACCCGCGACCTGTTCGAGCTGAAGCGCGAGGCCGCCCATCCGGAACGGCTCGACGCCTTCATGACGCTCCTGGAGTACCGTTCCGGCCACCGCCTCGCCGGCAGGGTCGAGGCGGCGAAGATCGACCTCACCGATGCCGAGAATGCCGTCATCACCCTGTCGGAGCCCGGCCTGAAGCTCGAGCAAGCCGTCAGCCGCGCGGAATTCGACGCGGCGGTCGAAGGCCTCGTCGCCGGGATCGCCGGCAGCGTCGCCGAGTGCCTTTCCCAGGCCGGCGTCACCGCAGACCAGATCGAGACTGTGCTCCTCACCGGCGGCTCGACGCAGATCCCGATCGTCCGCCGCGCCGTCACCGGCCTGTTCGCGGGCGCACGCATCGTCGAGAGCGACGCCTTCGGCAGCGTGGGTCTCGGGCTGGCGGTGGATGCCGGGCGCAAGTTCGGCTGAGGAACTCAGTCGAACGCAATGAGTGCCTCATAATCCTGGCCGGCCGAGAAGATCCGCAGTACGTCGATCGTGCTGCCTGACGGCTCATAGGCGACGACGATACGCCGCCAAAGCGGCAGCACACGCAGCTTGGGCCGAAGATCGGGCCGGGCCATGCCCATGTCAGGCATATCGCAAAGCCGTCGACAGGCTGCTTGGATCTCACCGACATAAAGGCGCGCCCGACGTGGATTGTCGGCCGCGATGAAACGAAAGATGTCTTCCAGATCGAATTGTGCTGCCGGGGTGTAGACCAGGCTGCGCATCAGCGCGCCGGCGATGTCTCGGCAAGGTCGAGCAGCCGGTCGAGATGCGCGCTGACTTCCTCGTCGCTGTACCGCGTTGCTGCGGACGCGGCGGCATTCAAACCTGCACGAAGGCTTTCCGTCCGGAGCTGACGTCCCTGCCAAAGCCGCAGGGCGTCGGTGATGACATCGCTGCTGGAGTCGAATTCACCGCCGTCGACGGCGCGGCGGACCATCTGCGCGACGTCGCCGGGAAGATCGATGCTGAGCGTTTCGGTTGCCATGGGTGCCTCGCTGATCCAGCAGCACCTTACCATGGCAACCGAAAGCACTTCAAACGGACTGTGGACGATGATCGCGCCATCACAATCCGATCGGGGCAGCGCGTAAGTTCGCGCCGCCCCGATCGACGGCCTACTCCGCTTTCAGGAAATCGCCGACTTCCAGCAGCACGAACTCGTTGTCGTCCACCTTGTCGAGGTTGCGGCCGGCCGAGAACGGGAAGTTGTTGTCGTTGCCGACGATTATGTGGGTGTCGTCGACGCGGTCGACGTTCTCGATGGTAACGAACGGCATGTCGTAGACGCCGTCCTTGCCGCCCTGCTTGGCGAGGCCGTTCGGATCCTTGATCGCGAGGAGGTCGACATAGCCGATCTTCCGCGCCGCCTTGCCGGCGTTCGCGTCGGTGAGCTCGATCTTGGTGATCCGCTTCAGCTTGGCGGGCGTCGCAAAGCAGTCGGCGGCCGGCTCGCCCTTGCAGGCGTCGGTCGGACGGCCGGCGCCGTTGTCGCGCTCGATGACGAGGCCCTCGGTCTCGCTGATCATGTTGAAGTCGCCGATCGCCTCGCCGCCGGGCGCCAACGGGTAGAGCCAGGAGCGTCCGGTCCAGTCGCCCTTGGCGACGTCGAACTCAATGATCTCGAGCCCGGTGCGGCCGTCCTCGGTGGTGGCCGTCTTGCCCTCGGTGTAGAGCGCGCCCTCGAGCAGGCCATAGAGATGCGTGCCGTCCGGCGATAGCGCCAGTCCCTCGAACCCGCCCGAGCGCTTGAGGTTTATCGCCGGCATCGGCTTGGTCGGATTGTCCGGCAGCTTCACGAGGGCATTGTCGGGCGACATCACCTTGGTCTCGCCGACCTTCGTCGCGTGCACCGACTGCAGCCGGCCCGCGGTGTCGAACTTCAGGAGATAGGGGCCGAACTCCTCGCCGACCCAGAACCCGTCCGCCACCGGCTGGATGGATTCGACGTCGAAGTCTGCGCCGGTGAGGTAGCGCGTGTCGGTGCCTTCCAGCGTGATCGGGAACGGCGCCTTCATTTCGGGATCGCTGAGAAAGATCGTCTCCTTGCGGTCGACGGTCCCGGCCTTCCAGTCGATGGCGAGGTGATGCAGCATCAGCATGGCATCGCTCGACGTCGCCTTGGAGCCGAAGCCGTTGTCGGACAAGCTCCAGAACGTGCCGTCCGCCATCTTGCGGATGCCCGAGAAGCCCTGGACGGACTGGCCGTCGACCGGCAGGCCGGTGTTGGTCGGCCGCTTGCCGTCCATGCCCGGCACCTTGCCGAGCTCGCTGGTGCGCAGGCGATCTGGCGTCGTGAACTTGCCGGCTTGGCGGAGGAAGGTCGGGGCGTCGGCAGGGGCTGCAACAGTCGTCGCGGCGGGCAGCACGGCCTGGCCGGCGAGCGTCGCGGTGAACGCGGTCCCTTCCAGCACCTCGGCCGACTGGGCTCCGGCCGCGGATGCGCCGAGAAGCAGCAGCGCGATGCTGCGGGCGAGAATCGATGTCATGGGGGTATCTCCGGCCGAATGCGATGGGCCGTAGACAGCGGTTTTGCGTGACAGCCGGTTGACGGGCGGGTGAATGCCTCGTGACAGCGGGTGAGACAGCAAGACGGCCGGGCAGGAATCGTCAGATAGCTTCGTCGGGGGGGGAAGGCCATGGCCCCGACAACACGGCAGCGAACGCACGCATCAACTGGGCAGAGTACGGGAATTCCGTAGTTTTTGTTGCGCAAGATCTGGTCGTCCCGTATAGGAAGATCATGCAGACGGTGGTCGAAACGCCTTCCTATCTCGCCGCTGCCAAGGCTTCCGGCCTCACCGAGGCAATACGATCCGCGATCGTCACAATGGTGGCGGAGGATCCCACCCGTGGTGCCGAGCTTCGCGGGACGGGAGGATGCCGCAAATTTCGAGTTGCCCGACGCGGCGAAGGGAAAAGCGGGGGCTACAGGATCATCTACTTCTACACCGGCCCCGATATCCTGGTCTTCCTGCTGACGGTTTTCGCCAAAGGCGAAAGAGACAACATTTCGGATGCCGAGGCGAATGCACTGGCGGGCCTGACCAAGCGCCTCGTCGAGGCTCACCGGGCGAAGGTCGCAAAACTGGAGACGAGACGATGAGCGCTTTCGAGAAGATCGCTGCCGGTCTGGAGGATGCCATCGGCTTTGCCGAGGGAACCGCCAACCGCGATACCTTCAACCTGCACATTCCTGCCTCGGTCGACGTCAAGGCGATCCGCAAGCGTCGGAAGATGTCTCAGGAGGCGTTTGCGGCGAAATACGGCTTTACCCGCGGCCGCATCCGGGACTGGGAACAGAACAGGTCAACGCCCGACATGCCATCCCGCCTGCTGCTCAAAATCATCGAGAACGAACCCGAAGCCGTGGAGCGTGCCGTTGCCGCAGGATAAAACGACACCCACCAAGATTGCCATCATCACCGCCGGCGGCAGCGGCATGGGCGCGGAGGCGGCACGGCGGTTGGCGGCCGATGGCTTCGGCGTCGCGATCCTCTCCTCCTCCGGCAAGGGCGAGGCGCTGGCTGCCGAGCTCGGCGGCATCGGCGTGACCGGGTCGAACCGCTCCAACGAGGACCTGCAGCGGCTGGTCGACGCCACCCTCGCCCGCTGGGGACGGATCGACGTGCTCGTCAACAGCGCCGGCCACGGACCGCGCGCGCCCATCCTCGACCTCACCGACGAGGACTGGCACACCGGGCTCGACGTCTACCTGATGAACGTCATCCGCCCGACGCGGCTGGTCACCCCGCATCTCCAGGCGGGCGGCGGCGGCGTGATCATCAACATCTCGACCTATGCGGCCTTCGAGCCCGACCCGCTGTTTCCGACCTCCGGCGTCTTCCGGGCCGGACTTGCCGCCTTCACCAAGCTCTTTGCCGACAAATATGCGGCCGAGAACATCCGGATGAACAACGTCCTGCCCGGCTTCATCGACAGCCTGCCGGAGACCGAGGAGCGGCGGCAGCGCATTCCGATGCAGCGCTATGGCCACAGCGCGGAGGTCGCCGCCACCATCGCCTTCCTCGCCTCAGAGGGCGCCGGCTACATCACCGGCCAGAACATCCGCGTCGACGGCGGCATCACCCGTTCGGTCTGAGCCAGCCGACCTCGCCGCCTTGCTGCCTCGCCGGTTACTCGGCGCCGGCGGCCGGCGCTTTCGGCATCGCCTTCAGCTGTTCCGCGAGGCCTTCGCAGGGATCGGTGATGTCGGCTTTCGGGGTGAACAGGATGAAATCGTAGGGCGCCGGCGTCTCAGGCGAGATGCCAAGGGCGGCAAGATGGGCCGAAGCGCTGGTCACCTCGACGAGCCCGATCGCGACCACGGCCGCGCCTGGTTCTGGTTGGCGCGCGCGGATCGCAGCCGGCACGCCGCGGTCGGCCCGCGCATGCCCCGAGCCGGCGACCAGCACGGCCACCCCCGTCGGCGCTACCGCCGCGATCATCGCGTCGGCCAGCACGGCATCGCGCGCCCGCTGGACGTTCAGCATGCCGGGCAGCGCCGCGTCGGGCAGCATGCCGCAATGCGACTCCCGGAGCTCATCGGTCAGCGCTGCCGCGGCATCCTCGGGCATCGTCCGGTCCAGCCCGAGCCGCGCCGCCTCCCCCGGCCCGAGCGCTGCAAAGCCTTGTCGGGCGATCGCGCGCACGGTCTCCCGGCCGAGGTCGCCGGGCCGGATCTGCAGCCCCGCACCGAGCGCTGCTTCGATAACCGGCTGGTACATCGCATAGTCCGGCCAGCCCCGCTCGTTCCACCGCACGGCCGGGCCGAGCCCTGCGGCGGTCCGCTTGGGATCGCCCAGGAAGGCGCCGAGCGCCGGGGCCTCGTCGGCGGTGATCATCTCGAACACCACAGCGGGTTCTCGTGGGCCGAGATCGGCGACGATGGCGGCCTGGATCAGGTGATGGTCCGGGTTGTCGTGCGTCTCGCCGACCAGCACGTAGCGGGCCGCGGCGATCGCCTGTTCGAGCGCTGCCAGCGCCACCGGCCGGCCGTCGGCGCCGGCGAGGGTCCCGACCAGCGGATTGCCGGCGAAATGCTGCGACTGCCAGGTCCGCGGCAGCTCGAGCGCCCCGGCAGGGCTTGCCGCCAGCGCCAGCACCGCCGCCCATCCGATCCATCTCAGCATCCGCTGCCTCCGCTCGTTCAAAGCGCCGCGCAGCGCTTTCCCGGCGGCGACCTTGCCCGCCGCAATCCGATCGCGCAAACGGCGTCTTGCCGCTCCCCCGCGGACAGGCGGGTTCAGGCACCCGGAGGATAGCGCGGAGCCCAAGCGCCCGGCGCCGTCTGGCCCCGCCGACAACAGCGCTTGCGGTGTGGCCGGCAAACCCTCTATCGCGGAGAGGACGCCCGGCGGGATCGGGCCTTCTCCTGCCGCAGGCCATGCCCCGGCGCAGCCAAGGATCCACGATGACCCTCACCCTCGACCACGCCCGCACCATGATCCAGACCGCCTTTGCCAAGGGCGCCGAGCTGAACCTCAAGCCGCTGACGGTCGCCGTTCTCGATGCCGGCGGCGCGCTGGTGGCGCTGGAGCGGATGACGGGGGCGAGCCCGATGCGGCCGGAGATCGCCATCGGCAAGGCGAACGGCGCCGTGCAGATGGGCATCGGCTCGCGCGCCCTGCAGACCCGCGCCGAGAGCCAGCCTTTCTTTATCCAGGCGATGAACGCGCTCGCCAAAGGTTCGCTGGTGCCGGTGCCCGGCGGCGTGCTGGTGCGCGACGAGGAGGGCCGGGTGATCGGCGCCGTCGGCATCACCGGCGACACCTCGGACAATGACGAGATCTGCGCCGTCGCCGGCATCAAGGCCTGCGGCTTCACCGCCGATCACGGCTGAGCCACGCAAGCCGGCCGGTTGACGCCGAAGCGCTTGGCGGAGAAGGAACAATCTCCGCGACGCCGCGCAATGGCAAAAGCAGACCTCGACATCGCGCCGGCGACGAACGACATTGCCGCTCGCCTGATCTGCCCGGAAAGACCGTGATGTCCGAGATGATTCCCGCCCGGCTCGCCGCCGTCGCCCGCGACGAGGAAGATGCCCGCGCCCGCAGCCAGCGGATCGAGCCGCTGGCGGTGCTGCCGGTGTTCTACGATCTCGCGGGCAAGCGCGTCGCCATGGCCGGCGGCGGTGCCGGGGCGGCGTGGAAGGCCGAGCTGCTCGCCGCGGCCGGGGCCGACGTCGTGCTCTACGCGCCGCAAGCCGAGATCGGCGAGGAGATGGCGGTTCTGCTCGCCGGTGGCCCGGCGGCCGGATCGATCACCCATCTCGACCGGCCCTGGGCGCTCGACAGTTTTGCGCTCGCCGCGCTCGCGGTCGGCGACTGCGAGACCGAGGCCGAGGCGCAGGCCTTCGCCTGTGCGGCGCGCGCCGCCGGCGTTCCCTGCAACGTCGTCGACAAGCCGGACTTCTGCAGCTTCCGCTTCGGCACCATCGTCAACCGTTCGCCTGCCGTCATCGGCATCTCGACCGATGGCGCGGCGCCCATCCTCGGCCAGGCGATCCGCCGCCGCATCGAGACGCTGCTGCCCCGCGCGCTCGCCGGCTGGGCGGGCCTTGCCGCTGCCGTTCGGTCGGAGGTGATGGCGCGGCTCGAGCCCGGTCCGCTTCGCCGCGCCTTCTGGGAGCGTTTTGCGGTGAAAGCCTTCACCCGCGAGGCGCCGGATGCGACGGACGCTGCCGACATCCGCCGCCTCGTCGCCGAGATCGCCGCCGCACCCGAGGTCGGCGGCCGCGTGACGCTGGTCGGCGCCGGCCCCGGGGAGGCCGAGCTCCTCACGCTGAAGGCGGTGCGCGCGCTGCAGGCGGCCGATGTGATCCTGTTCGACGACCTCGTCTCCGACGAGATCCTGGAGCTTGCCCGGCGCGAAGCCAAGCGCATGCTGGTCGGCAAGCGCGCGGCGCGCGAGAGTTGCCGGCAGGAGGACATCAACGCGCTGATGATCCAGTTCGCCAAGGCCGGCAAGCACGTGGTGCGGCTGAAGTCGGGTGACGTCTCGGTGTTCGGCCGGGCGGGCGAGGAGATCGCGGCGCTGAAGGCGGAAGGGATCCCGGTCAGGATCGTGCCGGGCATCACCGCGGCCTCGGCGCTGGCCGCCGGCTTCGGCGTGTCGCTGACCCACCGCGACCGCGCGGCCCAGGTGCGCTTCGTCACCGGCCATTCCCAGAAGGGCGACCTGCCGGACAGCCTCGACTGGCGCGCGCTCGCCGACGACCATGCCACCACGATCTTCTACATGGGCGGGCGGATGGCGCCGCGCATCGCCGCCGAGCTGATCGCGCACGGCCTCGCCGCCGAAACCCCCGTCGCCGTCGCCGCCAACATCTCGCGGCACGACGAGACGCGCGGCACCGGCACGCTCGCCGAGCTCGCCGCCATCGTCGCCCGCATCGGCGTCGACCGGCCGATCCTCATCGGCGTCGGCCGGGTGTTTGCGGACTGCGAGGCGATAGAGGAAAGCGTCGGCGCGGGGACTTCGGCAACTTATCGCGCGGGTGGCCGCGCATGAGCCGGCCCCTGACGATCGACGCACTGGTCGCGCTGCTTTTGGCCAGCGACCGGTCGAAGCGCCTGCTCGTCGCCGTCGCCGGGCCGCCGGGTGTCGGCAAGAGCACGACCTGCGAGCACCTGGTCGACCACCTCAACGGCGAGACGCCGGGCCTTGCCGGCCTGCTGCCGATGGACGGCTATCACTTCGACGACGCCGTGCTGAACGCGCGCGGCGACCGCCCCCGCAAGGGCGCGCCGCACACCTTCGACCTCGGCGGACTGGCGGCGATGATCCGCCGACTGAAGGCGGACGACGGCAGCGACATCGCGGTGCCCGTCTTCGACCGCGCCATCGAGATCGCCCGCGCCGGCGGGCGCATCATCTCCGGCGACACCCGCATCATCGTCGTCGAGGGCAACTACCTAATGCTGGACGCGCCGGGCTGGCGGGACCTCAAGGACCTCTTCGACGTCACCGTGTCGCTCGCGGCCGACCCGGCCGTGCTGGAGGCGCGGCTGACGGAGCGCTGGCAGGGGTTCGGGCTCGCGGGCGCCGAGATGATCGCCAAGATGGAGGGCAACGACCTCCCCAACATGCGCCTCGTGCTCCGCGAAAGCCTGCCCGCCGACTACGTCCTGCGCACCGACGTCGCCTAGCGCCTGCGGTCGGCGGGAGAGCCGCGAAGCCGACGCTGCCGTCTTCTCCCTCCGGGGAGAAGGGGCCGGCAGGCCGATGAGGGGGCGGCCGGAGGGCACCTACCTCGACAGGCCGCCGGGCTGCGCTCCCCTCATCCCGCTGCCGCGACCTTCTCCCCGGAGGGGAGAAGAAAGCGCGTTGGCCTCGCGCGCATTTGGCACAGCGCAGATTGACGGTTTGGGAGAGGTCGAGCACGAACTGCACGGCGGACCGACGCGGCGTAGCGCCTGCGGTGGGCGGAAGAGTGGCGACGCCAAAGCTGCCGTCTTCGCCCCTTCGGGGAGAAGTGGCCGGCAGGCCGATGAGGGGGCTGCGGCACGGCGCCTACCTCGGCAGGCAGCCGGGCTGTGCTCCCCTCATCCCGCTGCCGCGACCTTCTCCCCGGAGGGGAGAAGAAAGCGCGTCGGCCTCGCGCGCATCTGGCTCGGGGCAGATTGGCTCTTGAGGAGAGGTCAAGCACGAATTGCGCGGTACAATCGACGCGGCGGAGCGCCTGCGGTCGGCGGAAGAGCCGCGACGCCGACCCTGCCGTCTTCGCCCCTCCGGGGAGAAGTGGCCGGCAGGCCGATGAGGGGCTGCGGCAAGGCACCTACCTCGACAGGCCGCCGGGCTGCGCGCCCCTCATCCCGCTGCCGCGACCTTCTCCCCGGAGGGGAGAAGAAGCAGCTCTACCCTCGGGCGCGCTTCTGCTTCTTGCCTTCGCGCACCTGGCTCGGGGCGCGCTGGCCCTTGTTGGTGCGGTCGAGGACGAATTTCGCGTAGTCGTCCATGTCGCCGTCGAACGGTTTCACATGGCCGTCGGCGGCGAGCCAGAGACGGTCGGCGACGAGTTCCATCAGCGAACGATCGTGCGTCACGAGGATCACGGCGCCCTCGTATTCGTTCAGCGCGTCGAGCAGCGCCCGGCGACTGTCGATGTCGAGATGGTTGGTCGGCTCGTCGAGGATCAGGAGGTGCGGCGCCGACATCGCCACCTGGTTCAGGAGCAGGCGCGCGCGCTCGCCGCCCGAGAGCGAGTCGACGATCGTCTCCTGCTTGTCGAAGTGGAAGCCGAACTGCGCGAGCTTGGAGCGGCGCTGCGCCTCGGAGGCATCCGGCAGCGAGCGGCGGATGATGTCCATCGGCGTGTCGTTCGGGTCCAGCGCCTCGATCTGGTGCTGGTGGAACCAGCCGACCTCGACGCGCCGGTCGCGCTGCATGCGCCCGGCCATCGGCGCCAGCGCCCCGGCGGCAAGCTTGGCGAACGTCGACTTGCCCGCGCCGTTGACGCCGAGCAGGCCGATGCGGTCGTTGATGTCCAGCCGGAGATTGAGGTCGCGCAGCACCGGCACGCCGGCATAGCCGACATCGACGCTGTCGAGCTGCATCAGCGGCGGCGCCAGCGGGCGCTTCGGGGACGGCAGCGTGAAAGGCGCAACCTGCGCCTCAATGGTGAGGCCGACCGGCTGCATCTTGGCGAGGCGCTTGACGCGCGACTGCGCCTGCGTCGCCTTGGAAGCGGTCGCCTTGAAGCGATCGACGAAGCTCTGCAGATGCGCGCGCTCGGCGTCCTGCTTGGCCTTGGCGGAGCTCGCCAGCCGCTGGTTTTCCGCCCGGCGCTTCTCGAAGTCGTCGTAGCCGCCGGTATAGAGGTCGAGCTTCTTTTCCGAGAGGTGCAGGATGTGGTCGACCGAGTTGTTGAGGAGCTCGCGGTCATGGCTGATGATCAAAGCGGTGTTCGGATACTTCTTCAGCCGCGCCTCCAGCCAGAGCGCGCCTTCGAGATCGAGATAGTTGGTCGGCTCGTCGAGGAGCAGCATGTCGGGCGCCGAGAACAGCGCGGAGGCCAGCGCCACACGCATGCGCCAGCCGCCGGAGAACTCCGCCATCGGCCGGTCGAGGTCGGCGGTGGAGAAGCCGAGGCCGACGAGGATTTCAGCCGCCCGCGCCGGCGCGCCGTCGGCATCGATGTCGATCAGGCGCATGTAGATGTCGCCGATCTCCTCGGGCTCGGCGGTCTCGAGCGCGGCGGTGAGGCTGGCACGCTCGAGATCGGCCTCGAGGATGGTCTCGATGAGGGTGATCGGCGTCGCCGGATGCTCCTGGTCGACCGAGCCGATGCGGGCCGCCTTCGGCAGCGCGATCTCGCCGCCGTCCGGCCCGAGCGATCCGAGGATCAGCTTGAACAGGGTCGACTTGCCGACGCCGTTCCGGCCGACGAGGCCGACCTTCGCGCCGGTCGGCAAGAGCACGCTCGCATCGTCGAAAAACTTCCGGCCCCAGCCGTTGAAGACGAGATTGTTGATCTGCAGCATGGAACAGCCCGGACGTCGGAAATACGGAGCGCGACGGCAGGCAGGCGAAAGCCGTGATGCTGCAGTGCAATGCGAGCCCGGGCTTTAGCACAGGGCGGGGGTGGTGGCGAGGGCGGTCCGCAGTGGGGCGCATCCCCTGCCGTTCGCATCCTTGTGCAGCAGGCATCCGGGGCCCGATCGGTCCAGCTGCCTCTCGGCAAGCCGACCGACGTAACAGCCCATGAACCTTTGGCTGGCTAAATGGTTATGAGGCACCTGCGCTGTTTTCCTGCGGCGGATCGCACGAAATCCTTAGGCTGTTCATGTCGTCGCTCACATCATGCCCGCGTTTCCAGATGCCAAGAGCCGGACACCCGGACACCGTGGCGTGAAGCTACGAACGCCCGAGCGGCGGGCCTTCTGGGCGGCCACGGGCTGGGCGCGGGTGATCGCCGCGACCACGCTCGGGACACTCTTCTGCGTGCTCGCGGCCATCGCCGTCGATTCCGTCAACTTCGACGGGATGACGCCGGACGAATTGCGCTGGGCCGTGCTCATCGATGTGGCGCTGCCGACGGCACTCGCCGGGCCGCTGCTGTTCTTCCTGACCTACAAGATGCGGCAGCTGGCGATCGCCTATGCCGAGCTCCTCGTTGTCGCCAGCACCGACAGCCTGACCCGTCTCCTGAACCGGCATGCCTTCACCGTGCTGGCCGAGACTTTTCTCGCGCGCACCGACCGGGCGAATGCGACCGCGGCGCTGCTGATCATCGATGCCGACAACTTCAAGCAGATCAACGACGAGTTCGGCCATGAGCGCGGCGACGTCGCGCTGCAGATCATCGCCCAGGCGATCCGCGCCACGCTGCGCGAGGCCGACCTCGTCGGCCGGATCGGCGGCGAGGAGTTCGCGGTGCTGTTGCAAGGTACCGACGCACGTCAGGCCGAGGCTGCGGCCGAACGGATCCGCCTCGCCATCCGCAGCGAAGCCTTCCAGCATGACGGCATCGCGCGCGCGCTGACGGTCAGCGTCGGCGGCGTGACGTTTCACGGCCCGGCGAGCTATGACCGCCTGTTCGTCGCCGCCGACCATCACCTCTACGCCGCTAAGGCGGGCGGCCGAGACCAGGTGCGCATGGGCCCCTTCCCCGCCGCCGCGCCGCGGGATCTGACGGTCGACGCGTCCTGAAGCCGAGGCCGGCGGCGGCCTTCCGTTTGCACGGAAGCGCTGGGCGCACTGCAGCGACCCCGAGTGAGCGGACAGTCATGGTCGGTCGGCGGCGGAATCGCGGCGGGCCGACGATACCGGCTTTGCGCAGACGGTGCCGACACGGCGATAGTGTTGGACAAGCATCGTCCAGGTTAGAATCTCTCCAGACAAGCTATCCTCGCCCTCCACGGCGTGAACTGGAATAATTCCAATGAAGAATTCAGGTTTGGATTCTCTGGCAATTGTGCGTATGGAAACTTGAGTAATCGGGTCAGGAATCGATATCCGGTCCCCGGCGTCCTCCGCTTCTCCCGAAAGACGGCAGGCCCGGCCCCATTGACCGCGAGGTGGGCAGACGGTGCAGCAAGCAATTTCGACGGAGGTCCGGGCCTCTGGCATGCCGGATCTGCTGGCTTCGCCAATTTTCGCGGCTGTCGCATCTCCGCCGCGGGCTGTCCCGTCGGACAACGGCCCGAAACTGCGCTCGGCCCTCGCCGAAGAAACCTCGCTGGCCTTGCCGAGAAAGCCCATTCGGCCCTTGCTGAGAAAGCCCGTCCGGCCCTTGCCGAGAAAGATTGAGATGACCGCTCTTCCCCCGCTGTTCACGCGAACCGGGCTCTTGGCCCTCGCCTTGCTGCTGGCCCCCGCCGCTGGCGCGCAGGAGCTGCCCATCCAGCCACCATCGGCCCCGCAGGCGGACGCCCCGGCCGCAGCGCCGACGCTGCCTGCAACGCCTGCCGCGCCGGCCGCCGAAGCGCCGACGGCTCCTGTGGCGCCGACCGCCCCAGCCGGCACATCCAGCACGGTCGACGGCAGCGCTGTCGATGACGGGGCCCCTGCGGGTGACGCCGCTCCGGTCGCTTCCGAGCCTGTTGCCGCCCCAGCGGCGCGGCCGGCGGCGGCGCTGCCGCACGACCTGACGCCCTACGGCATGTTCATGGCCGCCGACTACGTCGTGAAGGCGGTGATGATCGGCCTCGCCTTCGCCTCGCTCGTCACCTGGACGATCTGGCTGGCGAAAAGCATCGAACTCGCCAGCGCCCGCACCCGGGCGCAGCGCGCGGTCCGCCGGCTCGAGCGGGCCGAGAGCCTTGGCGAGGTCGTCGCCGTCGAGCGCGGCGGCAAAGGTGGCAAATGGCCGAAACGCGGCCCGGTCGCCGCCCTCGTCGACGCCGCGTTGCGCGAGGAGGAGCGCTCGCCCGACCTCTCGGCCGACGGCATCAAGGAGCGGACGCAGATCGCCCTGCACCGGATCGAGGCGCGCGCCGGCCGCGCGATGCAGCGCGGCACCGGCCTTTTGGCCACCATCGGCTCGACCGCGCCGTTCGTCGGCCTGTTCGGCACGGTCTGGGGCATTATGAACGCCTTCATCGGCATCTCGAAGGCCAACACCACCAACCTTGCCGTCGTGGCGCCGGGCATCGCCGAGGCGCTGCTCGCCACCGCGATCGGCCTCGTGGCGGCGATCCCGGCGGTCATCATCTACAACGTCTTCGCCCGCGCCATCGCCGGCTACCGGGCCGTCCTCGCCGATGCCTCGGCCGAGGTGCTGCGCCATCTCAGCCGCGACCTCGACCGGCGCGCGCACGGCCAGGTCAAGGCCGCCGCCCGCCGCCTGCACGCGGCGGAGTAGCAGCATGGGGATCAGCCTCAAGGACAGCGGCGACGACGACATCGGCGAAGTCTCCGACATCAACGTCACCCCCTTCATCGACGTCGTGCTGGTGCTGCTGATCATCTTCATGGTCGCCGCGCCGCTCTCAACCGTCGACATCCCCGTCGACCTGCCGGTCTCCAACGCCGCGCCGCAGCCCCGGCCGGAGGAGCCGCTGTTCCTGACGGTGAAGGACGACCTGTCGCTGTCGGTCGGCAACGATACCGTTTCGCGCGAAGCGCTGCAGGCGACGCTCGATGCGCGCACCGAGGGCGACCGCGAGCAGCGCATCTACCTCCGGGCCGACGGCAAGGTCGCCTATGCCGACCTGATGGAAGTGATGAACGGGCTCCGGGGCGCCGGCTACCTGAAGATCGGCCTTGTCGGCCTCGAGGACACCGGCCAGGCCGCCTCCGCTCCGACGACCAGCGTGCCGGGCGCGCCGCTGCAAGGCGCCGCGGCCGGGCCGGCGGACGCCACCGACGGTCCGACGGCGCCATGAACCAGGGCAGAGACCCGCGCGCCATCGAGGCGTCCGGCAACGGCTTCTGGCGCTGGGGTCTTGCCGCCACCGTCGTCGCCGGCGCCTATGCCGGCGCCGTCTGGCTGGCGCTCGCCATGCCGCAGCCGGAGGGCGTCGAGGGCGCGGTCAACGAGGCCGTGATGATCGAGCTCGAGCCTCTGGTCGCCGAGGTCGAGGCGCCGCCGCCGGCGTCCGAGCCGGAGCCTGAAGCCGAAATCGCCGAGGCCCCGCCACAGCCCGTCGCACCGCCCGAGGCCGAACAGCCGCCGCCGGAGCCGGAGGTTGCCCCGCCGCCGCCCGAACCCGCCCCGCCGGAACCTGAGCCCCCGGTGGTGGAGCCGCCGCCGGTGGAGCCGCCGCCTCCGGTCGAGCCGCCGATCGCCGAGCCCCCGCCGCCGGAACCGCCGGTCGTCGAGCCGCCGCCCGAACCGGAACCGCCGCCCGTGCCCGAGCCGGAGCCGGTAGAGGAAGAGGTCGTGCCGGACCTGCCGGCGGCGGAAACGACGTCGGACGCGATCCTCAACGCCCCCATCCCGATGGCGCGCCCGACGCCGCCGCGGCCGCGACCCGTGGTGGCGGAGAAGGCGCCGGAAAAGCCGAGGCCGCGCAAGGCCGCCGCGCCGCCGCCGAAGCGCGCCACGCCGCGGGCAGCCGCCGCTGCCCCGGCCTCGCGGGCGCCCGCCGCCAGCAACAGCGCCGCCGCGCCCCGGGTTTCGCCGGCGTCGTGGCAGCGCCAGGCGGTCAGCCATTTCCGGAAATTCCGCCGCCAGGTCGCGGTGCGGACGCGCGGCGTCGCGCGGGTGGCCGTCACCATCGACCGTCGCGGCAGCGTGCTGTCGGCAAGGCTCGCCTCGTCTTCCGGCAATGCCGAGTTCGACGCGGAAGCCGTCGCGCTGGTGCGGCGCGCGAGCCCCATCCCCGCGCCGCCAGACGGTGTCGGCGGCAAGACGCTGTCGCTGACCGTCCCGGTCGACATGTAACCCCGCCGTATCGACCCGAGAGGAACGCGGGCCTGGGGCCAGGCGGCCCCTTGCCAGACCAGCATTTCAAGAACCGCTGGCGCTATCGCGAAAAAACTGGGCTACTAGTCCAGAAGTTGGCGGCCGACGCATTGACCATGCCGGTGAATTCGATCACTCAAAAACGCTGGGGTCCGGGGAGATAGCACCCAACGGGCCCTCGGGGGTTTGGGAGATACTGCATGAAACTGCTGCGCCACGGGCCTTTCGGCTCCGAACGTCCGGGTCTTCTCGCCGATGACGGCACGCTTCGGGATCTGTCGGGGGTAGTCGCCGATATCGACGACGCCGCGCTGTCGGCCGACGGCCTTGCCCGGCTCGCAGCGATCGACCCCATGACCTTGCCGGAGGTCGCCGCAGGCACGCGCCTCGGCTGCCCGGTCGCGCGGGTGCGCAAGTTCATCGCCATCGGCCTCAACTTCTCCGACCATGCCGCGGAGTCCGGGCTGCCGGTGCCAAGCGAACCGGTGGTGTTCACCAAGGCGACGAGCTGCATCGTCGGCCCGAACGACGACGTCATGCTGCCGAAGGACTCGCTGAAGACCGACTGGGAGGTCGAGCTCGGCGTCGTCATCGGCACCACCGCGCGCTACGTCGCCGAGGCCGACGCGCTGAAGCATGTGGCGGGCTACGCGCTGATCCACGACGTCTCCGAGCGGGAATTCCAGATCGAGCGCGGCGGCACCTGGGACAAGGGCAAGGGCTGCGACACGTTCGGCCCGATCGGGCCCTGGCTGGTGACCTCGGACGAGGTCGGCGATCCGCAGGCGCTGTCGATGTGGCTCGACGTCAACGGCGTGCGCCAGCAGACCGGCACCACCGCCACGATGATCTTCACCGTCGCCCACATCGTCGCCTATGTCAGCCGCTTCATGACGCTGGAGCCCGGCGACGTGATCACCACCGGCACTCCGCCCGGCGTCGGCATGGGCCAGAAGCCGCCGCGCTACCTCAAGGCCGGCGACGTCGTGACGCTCGGCATCGACAAGCTCGGCGAGCAGCGCCAGGACGTCGTCTCGTTCGAGAGCGTCTACCCCGGGACCGCCGCGTGACCGCGCGCTTTTCCGGCCGCGGGGCGATCGTCACCGGCGGCGCCTCCGGCATCGGCCGGGCCATTGCCGGACGGCTGACCGAAGAGGGCGCGCAGGTGGCGATCTGGGACCGCGATGCGGCGGGCGCGACGGCGGCGGCGGCCGAGATCGGCGGCATCGCCGTCGGCCTCGACATCGCCGACTGGCAGGCCGTCGAGCGCGCCGCGGCCGAGACGGCGGAGAAACTCGGGGGCATCGACATTCTCGTCGCCTCCGCCGGCATCACCGGGCCGAACGCGACGCTGATCGACTATCCCGTCGACGCCTGGAGACAGGTGTTCGACGTCAACGTGCACGGCCTGTTCCATTGCAACAAGGCGGTGGCCGCGGTGATGAAGGCCGCCGGCTACGGGCGGATCGTCAACATTGCCTCGGTGGCCGGCAAGGAGGGCAACCCCAACGCCTCGGCCTACTCCGCCTCCAAGGCCGCCGTGATCGGCCTCACCAAGTCGCTCGGCAAGGAGCTCGCGGGCAACGGCGTCACCGTCAACGCCGTCACCCCCGCCGCGGTGAAGACGGCGATCTTCGACCAGATGAGCGAGGCGCACATCGCCTTCATGCTGTCGAAGATCCCGATCGGGCGTTTCGGCACGGTCGACGAGGTGACCAGCCTCGTCTGCTGGCTTGCGAGCGAAGAGTGCTCCTTCACCACCGGCGCCGTCTTCGACATTTCCGGCGGACGGGCGACCTACTAGAGCGCCGTGCGCCGGGAAGGACGCACGGCGCTTTAGCTCTGCAGGTTGCCGCGGCAAGCTCTGTCTGAGGCAACCGGCTATCCCAGGAGCCTCTCCAGGCCTTTAGCGCCTGGAGAGGCGCAAAAGATCAGTCTGACTTACTGGAATAAAGCGCCTTACTTCGACCAGCGGCAGTTAGGACGGCTCACCGAGGGCTTCGGACACCCAAGGACGCCTCCAAAGCATGCCTTCCCTTGCGGCGGGCTCCGGTTGAGAGGTTCCGGGCACAAAATGCACCCCCCTATATTTCACGCTTCCTTATTCGGTAGCCAGCTATATTGTAGGCCGATATTCGATCGGCGAGGCGACGTCCGTGTCATTCCAATTCCAAGACGAGATGGACCGGCTGGCCGAGGCGCACGGACCGACCAGCCTTTTCAAGGTTCCGACGCGGGCACTCCAGGCCCTGGTCGACACGACGCGCCGCCGTTTCGGCGTGGCTATTTGCGGGGTGACGCTGGTGGGGGAGCGGGAGGTTCGCTTCGCCGCCGTCAGCGGCGTTTCCGCCGGGAGCTTCCCGCTCGACCAGGCTTTTTGCACCGAAGCGATCCGGCATGACGGGGTGATGCTGGTCGACGATGCGCGGCAGGATCCTCGCTTCGCTGGGTCGAGCCTCGTCGCCGGCGCGCTCGGCATCCGCTTCTATGCCGGCGTGCCGCTGACCTCCGGAGCCGGCCCGGCCGTCGGCACGCTCTGCCTGCTCGACCCCGAACCGCGGCAGCTGTCGCCTGAAGACGCCGACATGCTGCGCGAACTGGCGGTCGTGGCGCTGGCGTTGATCGAGGACGACCGGGCCGCCCACGAAACGCTGCAACGCTCATCCGGCGCCGAGAGCCGGCGCGACCTCTCCGAGACCGAGAGCCTCGAACTCCTGTCGCGCAGCCGCCAGTTCGAACGCAGCGAGGAACTTGCACGGGTCGGCGGATGGGCCTTCGACCTCGCCTCCGAAGCGGTGACCTGGTCGGATGAACTCTACCGGATCTGCGAAATCCCGGTCGGCACGCCGATCACGCGGGACCGGGCGCTGTCGATCTTTCCCGAAACCAGCCGGGCCTTGTTCGGCACGCTGGTCGAACGGGCGGTCCGGCAAGGCGGCGGCTTCAACCAGGAGCTCGAGATCGCCACCGCGGCGGGCGGGCAGAAATGGGTTCGGATTGCCGGCGACGTCGATGGCGTCGACGGCGTGCCCGTCCGCCTGTTCGGCATTCTCCAGGACATTTCGCAAAAACACGCCTCGGAGCAGGCGCTGTGGCACATTGCGCACCATGATGCGCTCACCGGCCTCGCCAACCGGGCCTATGCGGCGCTCAACCTGACCCGGATCTTCAGCCGGCGCGATGCGGTATCGGCTGCCGCGATCGAAAGCGGCGAGGCGATCGGCATGCTGATGATCGACGTCGACAGGCTGAAGGAGGTCAACGACACGCTCGGCCATGAAGCCGGCGACGTGCTGTTGCGCACCGTGGCGACGCGGATTACCGGGGCGGTCGGCGAGGACTGCCTGGTGGCGCGGATCGGCGGCGACGAGTTCAAGGTGATGTTCGAGCGACCGGTATCGCCGCGCCGGCTGGAGGCCACCAGCCAAGCGATCCTCGCCGCGGTGCGGGAGAAGCTGCGGGTCGAGGACCAGGTGATCACGCCGCAGGTGTCGATCGGCGGCGCCATCGCGAGCGTCAGCGACACGCCGGCAACGCTGCGGCAGAAGGCCGACCTTGCGCTCTACGAGAGCAAGCGGCGGGGCCGCGGCAGCTATGCCGAGTTCCGCGACGACATGCGGGCGGCGATCGTGCGCCGCACAGCCATCGTGCGGAAGGTGGACGAGGCGCTGGCGGAGGGGCGGATCGTGCCGTTCTACCAGCCGATCGTGCGGCTCGACACCTGCCGGCTCACCGGGGTCGAGGCGCTGGCGCGGATGATCGGGCCGGATGGCACGGTGGTGTCGGCCGTCGACTTCCAGGAAGCGCTGGCCGACCCGCGCATCGGCCACGACCTTACCAGCGCCATGCTGCCGCAAGTGGCGGCCGACATCCGGCGCTGGCTGGATGCCGGGCTGACCATCGACCATGTCGGCATCAACATCGCCGCCACCGATTTTCGGGCCGGCGACCTGCGGAGCCGGCTGCTGGACGCCTTCGGCCGGCACGACGTGCCGCTCGGCAAGGTGCTGCTGGAGGTGACCGAGACGATCTTCCTCGACGACAAGCACGCCGCCGTCGTGCAGACCGTCGACGATCTCCGCCGCGACGGCCTGCGCGTCGCGCTCGACGATTTCGGCACCGGCTACGCCGCGCTGACGCACCTGCGCAGCCTGCCGGTCGACGTCATCAAGATCGACAAATCCTTCGTCCACGGCATGCTGACGGACCGCGCGAGCGGGCCGATCGTCGAGGCGCTGATCGACCTCGCCCGCAAGCTGCGGCTCGACGTGATCGCCGAGGGCATCGAGGACCTCGCCGAAGCCGAGCATCTGCGCGGGCTCGGCTGCCCGCTTGGCCAGGGCTATTTCTTCGCCCGCCCCGCCAACGCGACCTTCACCGCCATCATGCTCGACGGCTTCGGCGTCAAGCGCGCGGAGCGACGGCCCGAGAGCGTCGGGCAAGCGGAGCGCGCCTTCGGCAGACAGGGCTGAACGCCAGCGGCTACAGCCTCCCCGGCCCGTTGGCGGCCTTGGCTCAGCTTGGAAAAGCCCTTGCCAGGTCCTCGACGGCCTCGCAGGTCAGCGGCGCGGTCTTGCGGTCGCCGAGAAGGAAGAAGATCTTCGCCGTTTCCTCCAGCTCCTCCATGATCAGCACCGCGTCCTCCAGCGATTTGCCGGCGACGATCGGACCGTGATTGGCGAGGAGCAGCGCGTGGTGATCCCGGGCGGCTGCCTCGACCGCTGCCGCCAGCGCCCGGTCGCCCGGCCGGAAGTACGGGACGAGCGGCAGCTTGCCGACCTTCATCACGTGATAGGCGGTGAGCGGCGGCAGCACGTTCGAGGGATCGGCGTGGCAGAGGCAGGAGACGGCGACCGAGGCGGTGGAGTGGAGATGCACGATCGCTCCCGCGCTGGGCCTCACCTTGTAGACCGCGAGGTGGAAGAACGCCTCCTTCGACGGCGGGTCGCCGGCGAGCAGCGTGCCGTCCGGCGCGACCCTCGAGATGCGGCCGGGGTCGAGCCGGCCGAGCGAGGAGTTGGTGGGGGTGACGAGGATTGACCCGTCCGCCAGCCGCACCGAGAGATTGCCGGCGCTGCCATGCGCCAGCCGGCGCTCGTAGAGCAGCGCCCCGGTGCGAACGATCTCGTCCCGCAGCTGCGCTTCGTCGGTCATCCCATCCCTTTCATACGGTGGCGCCCTCGATCAGCTCGAAGCCGAGATCGACCGTCTCGGCCGGTCCGCCGGCGAACAACAGTTCGGCCGCAACCTCGCCGACGCGGGTGCGCGGCGTCAAAATCGTCGTCAGCGGCTGCGGTGCGAGGCGGGTGATGTCGAGCCCGTTATAGCCCATCACCGCGAGGTCGCCGGGAATGGCGATGCCGTGCGACAGGCAGTGGAACAGGCCGCCGAGCGCCATGTCGTCGTTGGAGAAGTAGACCGCGTCGAGATCGCGGTTTTCCGCGAGCAGCAGAGCGAGGCCGTCGCGGCCGGACTCGATCGAGGACGGCGTGCGCATGATGGTCTCGGCGACCAGCGGCACGCCGGCCCGCGCGAGGCTCGCCAGGAAACTGTCGCGGCGCTTCTCCGCGCGGTGGTCGTGCGACAGATCGTGGCCGACATAGCCGATACGGCGGTGGCCGCGGCGCAGCAGCAGTTCCGCGCTCGCCTCGCCGGCGGCCCGGTTGGAATAGCCGACGACGATGTCGATCCCCTCGCCATCGACATCCAGCACCTCGGCGACGCGCACGCCCGCGCCGCGCAGCATGGCCGAGGTCCGCGGCGAATGGTCGAGGCCGGTGACGACGAGCGCCGCCGGCCGCCAGGCGAGCATGGCGGCGACGAGCTTTTCCTCGCGGTCGATGTCGTAGTCGGTGACGCCGATCACCGGCTGGTAGCCGGCGGTATCGAGCACCCGGCTGATGCCGCGCAGGAGATCGGGGAACACCACATTGCCGAGCGAGGCGATGACGACGCCGACCAGCGTCGAGCCGGCGGAGGCCAGCGTGCCGGCGAGCCGGTTCGGCACGTAGCCGAGCGTCTCGACCGCCTCGCGCACCCGGTTGCGGACCTTCTGCGACGAAGCGCCCTGCTGGCGCAGCACGCGCGACACCGTGCTCTCGCTGACGCCGGCGAGCCGCGCCACCTCGCTGATGGTCACCGACGTCCCGCCGCGTGCCTTGCGAATACGCATCTCTTCTGACTGCACGGTGCTGCCTGTTCAGGTTTGCCGGCAGGTTCGCCTGCCGGGCGAGCATGCCCAGGCCGATCTTGCACAGTTTCGAGGCGGCGTCTCGGAAATTTGGCAGCGCTGCCAGTTTTGGGTTGGCAGCGCTGCCAAGGTCGGCTAGCGTCAGGCAAGCTTGCAAAAAGCGGCACCCGCAAAAGCCTTCACGGCGATCGGGAGCGGGAGGATAAATTCCCCCGCGGGGAGGAAACATGGCGACGGACCCTTCCGTTCACAGCAGGCGTTTTGCCGTCATCGGGCTCGGCTCGATGGGCATCGGCATGGCCAGCTCGCTGCTGCGCGCCGGCCACGCCGTCGCCGGCTTCGACGTCACCCCCGCCGCCCTCGATGCCTTCGCCAGTGCCGGTGGCACCGCCGCCGCCAGCGCTTCCGAAGCCGTGCAGGGTGCGGACGTGGTGTTCAGCGTCGTCGTCAACGCCGCCCAGACCGAGGCGCTGCTGTTCGGCGTCGCCGGGACTGAAGCCGGCATTGCCGAGGCGATGGACGCGGGCGCGGTCTTCGTCTCCTCCGCCACCATGGATCCCGACATCGCCCGCCGCCTCGCCGCAAGGCTCGAGGCGAGCGGCCGGCTCTACCTCGACGCCCCGATGTCGGGCGGGCCGGTGCGTGCGGCCAAGGGCGAGCTGACGATGATGGCCTCGGGCTCCGCTGCCGCCTTCGACAAGGCGCGGCCCGGCCTCGATGCCGTGGCGGCCAAGGTCTACGAACTCGGCGATGCCGCGGGCGCCGGGGCCGCGTTCAAGATGATCAACCAGCTGCTCGCGGGCGTTCACATCGCCGCCGCCTGCGAGGCGATCGCGTTCGCCGCCAAGCAAGGCCTCGACCTCGGCAAGGTCTACGAAGTGATCACCGCCTCGGCCGGCAATTCCTGGATGTTCGCCGACCGCATGCCGCATGTCCTCGACGGCGACTACCGTCCGAAGAGCGCGGTCGACATCTTCGTCAAGGATCTCGGCATCGTCCAGGACATGGCGCGCCAGGCGCGGTTTCCGGTGCCGATCTCGGCCGCAGCGCTGCAGATGTTCCTTGCCGCTGCGG
Source organism: Mesocryomonas fontinalis (assembly GCF_055730125.2). Classification (NCBI taxonomy): domain Bacteria; kingdom Pseudomonadati; phylum Pseudomonadota; class Alphaproteobacteria; order Hyphomicrobiales; family Aurantimonadaceae; genus Mesocryomonas; species Mesocryomonas fontinalis. Next base: position 381,519 of record NZ_JBUZWG020000004.1, read on the forward strand.
GCTCCGGCATGGGCCGCGACGACGACGCATCGGTCGCCCGCGTCTATGCCGCGCTCGCCGGCGTCGATTTGCCCGGCGCTTCACAGGCGCCCGGCACATTACAGGCAACGTCTCCCGCCGCTGCGCCCGGAAAGTCCGCCTGATGCCGCGCTTTGCCGCCAATCTCACCATGATGTTCAACGAGGTGCCGTTCCTCGACCGTTTCGCGGCGGCGGCGGATGCGGGCTTCGACGCCGTCGAGTTCCTGTTTCCTTATGACCATCCGGCCGAGGAGATCGGGCGGCAGCTCGCCGACAACGGCCTGACGCAGGCGCTGTTCAACCTGCCGCCGGGCCATTGGGCCTCTGGCGAGCGTGGCATCGCCTGCCTGCCGGAGCGGGCCGGCGAGCTGCGCGAGGGCGTCGAGGCGGCGCTTGCCTATGCCGAGGCGACCGGCGTCAAGCGCCTGCACCTGATGGCGGGCCTCGGCGATCCCCGCGACCCCGAGGCCGTCGCGGCTTATCGCGACGCCGTCGCCTGGACCGCGGGACGGCTTGGCGAAGCCGGGATCGACCTCGTGCTCGAGCCGATCAACGGCCGTGACATGCCCGGCTATTTCCTCAACGATTTCGGTGCCGCCGCCGCGTTGATCCGCGAACTCGCGTTGCCGAACCTCAAGTTGCAGTTCGATATCTACCACTGCCAGATCCTGCACGGCGACGTCATCGTCGGCCTGCGGGACCTGATGCCGATCATCGGCCACGTGCAGGTCGCAAGCGTTCCGGCGCGGCACGAGCCGATGACCGGCGAGCTGAACGATCTGGCTGTCTTCGCCGAGCTCGACCGGCTCGGCTATACCGGCTTCGTCGGCTGCGAATACCGGCCCGCGGGCGCGACGCTCGACGGTCTCGGCTGGCTGGACATTGCCCGCAAAGCCAGCGGAGCGACGGCATGACGCTCCGCCTCGGCGCCATCGCCGACGACTATACCGGCGCCTCCGACCTTGCCAATACGCTGGCGAAGAACGGCCTGCGGACGGTGCAGACGATCGGCGTGCCGGCGGCCGGCCTCGTGCTGCCGGACGTCGATGCGGTCGTCGTGTCGCTGAAGAGCCGCTCGATCCCCGCCGCCGAGGCGGTCGCGCTGTCGCTGGCGGCGCAGGACTGGATCGCCGCGCAAGGCGCGGGTCATGTTCTCTTCAAGGTCTGCTCGACCTTCGATTCCACCGATGCCGGCAATATCGGCCAGGTGATGGACGCGCTGCGCGCGCGGACGGGAGACGCCGCGGTGCTGGTCACCCCCGCCTTTCCGGAAACCGGCCGCACCGTCTATGCCGGCAACCTCTTCGTGCTCGGCGTCCCGCTGGCCGAGAGCCCGATGAAGGACCATCCGCTCAACCCGATGCGCGACAGCGATCTGCGAAGGGTGCTGGCGCGCCAGTCTACCCAGGCTGTCGGCCTCGTCGACCTCGCAACGGTGGCTGAGGGCCCCGAAGCGGTGGCGGCAGCGCTGGCAGAAGCTTCGGCGCGCGGCGAGGGCGCGGCCATCGTCGACGCCGTGTTCGAGGCGGATCTCGAGACCATCGGCAAGGCGGCGCTCGGTCAGAAGCTCTCCGTCGGCGCCTCCGGCCTCGGCCTCGGCCTTGCCCGGGCGTTGGCGCCCGCGGGAGAGCGGGCCGGCGCAAAACCCTTCGCGGCGCTCGGCGGCTTTTCCGCTTGCCTATCCGGCAGCTGCTCGGCCCAGACGCTGCGCCAGGTGGCGGCGGCGGACGCGATCATGCCGGTGCTGCGGCTCGACACCGAAGCGGTGCTGGCCGGAACCGAAGCGGTGACTGAAGCGCTCGGCTGGGCGAAGGCGAGGCTTGCCGACGGCGCGGTGCTGATCGCCTCGACGGCATCGCCGGAAGTGGTCACGTCCCTGCAGAAGAGCCATGGCGGCATGGCGGTCGGGCGGGCGATCGAGCAGGCCTTCGCCGAGATCGCTGCCGGCCTCGTCGCTGCCGGCGTGCACCGGCTCGTCGTCGCGGGGGGCGAGACCTCGGGCGCGGTGGTCGACCGGCTCGGCCTCACCGCCTTCGAGCTCGGCCCCGAAATCGCGCCGGGCGTTCCGGTGCTGAAGAGCATTGCCGGCCCCGACATGCGGCTGGCCTTGAAATCCGGCAATTTCGGCGGCGTCGACTTCTTCCGCGACGCCCTCGAGCTGATGCCATGAGCGAGAACAGCATGAGCCATACCCCCTCCGCCTCCGGCCCCGCCTCCGCCCGCATCGCCCTCGTCACCGGGGGCGGCACCGGCGTCGGCAAGGCGATGACCAAGGCACTCATGGAAGCCGGCTGGACGATGGTGATCACCGGCCGCCGACGCGACGTGCTGGACGCCGCCGTGACCGAGCTCTCCGGCGATGACGGGCGGATCGTCGCGGTCGCCGCCGATATCGGCGACCCAGCCTCCGTCAACGGCCTGTTCGCCGAGATCAAGAGCCGCTTCGGCCGGCTCGACCTCCTCGTCAACAATGCCGGCACGAACGTCCCGCCGATCGCGCTGGAAGACGTCTCGTTCGAGCAGTGGAACACCATCGTCGCAGCCAACCTCACCGGCGCGTTCCTCTGCACGCAGCAGGCGTTCAAGCTGTTCAAGACGCAGAGCCCGCGCGGTGGGCGGATCATCAACAACGGCTCGATTTCGGCCTCGACGCCGCGGCCGAACTCGGCGCCCTACACCGCCACGAAGCACGCGATCTCCGGCCTGACCAAGGCCACCGCGCTCGACGGGCGCCCGTTCGACATCGCCTGCGGCCAGATCGACATCGGCAATGCCGCGAGCGCGATGACCACGACGATCCAGTCCGGCGCGCTGCAGGCCAACGGCACCACCGCCGCCGAGGCAACGATGGACCCGCGATACGTCGCCGACGCCGTGGTCTCGATGGCCGGGCTGCCGCTCGAGGTGAACGTCCTCACCATGACGATCATGGCGACCAAGATGCCGTATGTCGGCCGCGGCTGACATCTGAAGCTAGGGAAATACGAGGGTCCGGCTAAGGCCGGGCTTCGAACGACAAGAAGCCGGCCAATGCCGGCAGCAGGCGAAGAGAGGCGAAGACGCCCGGCGCCATCTGTAATTTGGGAGGAGTACCGCATGGCTTCGGTCGATATCGTCGACGTCAAGAAATCCTTCGGGGCACACCCCGTCATCCGCGGCGTCAACGTGCGCATCGAGGACGGCGAGTTCGTGATCCTCGTCGGCCCGTCGGGCTGCGGGAAGTCGACGCTCCTGCGCATGCTGGCGGGCCTCGAGCACGTCTCGGCCGGCGAGATCTTCATCGGCGACCGGGTGGTCAACGACCTCCCGCCGAAGGACCGGGACATCGCCATGGTGTTCCAGAACTACGCGCTCTACCCGCACATGACCGTCGCCGAGAATATGGCGTTCTCGCTGACCTTGAAGAACGCGCCGAAGTCGGAGATCGAGACCCGCGTTAAACCCGCCGCCGAGATCCTCGGCCTTTCCGCCTATCTCGACCGCTATCCCCGCCAGCTGTCTGGCGGCCAGCGCCAGCGCGTGGCGATGGGCCGGGCGATCGTGCGCGACCCGCAGGTCTTCCTGTTCGACGAGCCGCTGTCGAACCTCGACGCAAAGCTGCGCGTTTCGATGCGCACCGAGATCAAGAACCTCCACCAGCGGTTGACCACCACGACGGTCTACGTCACGCACGACCAGATCGAGGCGATGACCATGGCCGACAAGATCGTCGTCATGCAGGACGGGCGGGTCGAGCAGATCGGCGCGCCGCTGGAACTCTACGACCGGCCGAACAACCTCTTCGTCGCCGGCTTCATCGGCTCGCCCGCCATGAACATGCTGAACGGCCGGCTCGACGTGAACGACCCGACGAAATTCGTCACCGAGGACGGCACGGTGCTGCCGGTTTCCGGCTCGCGGCCCGAAGCTCTGGGGCGCGCGCTGGTCTATGGCGCACGGCCGGAGGCGATCACGCTCGGCGGCGACATCAAGCTGCAGGTCGTGGTCATCGAGCCGACCGGCTCGGAAAGCCAGGTGCTCGGCAAGATCGGCCATACCGACGTCACCTGCGTCTTCCGCGACCGCGTGACCGTGCGGCCGGGCGAATTCATCCCGGTCTCGATCGACCCGAAGGCGGTGCACCTGTTCGACGCCGGCACCGGCCAGCGCCTGTCGGTCTGAAGCGCATCGGCCGAAAGTCTCGGTCGTCTTGGCCTCGACCCACCCGTAGCATCCCCCGGAGCCCCTGCCCCCGATGCCGGGGCTCCAGCCAGACATAAGCGCGGCGGCATCCCGGGAGGGCCGACCGCGCATCCACCAAACTCCCGACCCGTGGAGGAAACAGCATGATCGACCGCAGAAAACTTCTCGTCGCCTCGGCCGGACTCGTCGCCGGCACGGCGCTCGGCGGACGCCTTGGCGTCGGCTCGGCCTTCGCGCAGGGCGCCATTCCCACCTACAAGCCCGAGGAAGGCGCCTCGCTGCGCCTGCTCCGCTGGGCGCCCTTCGTGCCGGCCGAAGAAGCCGCCTGGATCGCCAACACCCAAAAGTTCACCGACGCGACGGGCGTCCAGGTCCGCATCGACAAGGAAAGCTGGGAGGACGTGCGCCCGAAGGCCGCCGTCGCCGCCAATGTCGGCTCGGGACCGGACATGGTGATGAGCTGGTTCGACGATCCGCAGCAGTACCCGGACAAGCTGCTCGACGTGACGGAACTCGGCACCGCCGTCGGCGCGGCCAATGGCGGCTGGTACTCCGGCATCGAGTCCTACGCCAAGCGCGACGGCAAGTTCATCGCTATGCCGCTCTGCGCCATCGGCAATGCGGTCGTCTACCGCGACAGCCATGTGAAGGCCGCCGGCTTCAGCGAATACCCAAAGGACACCGCCGGCTTCCTCGAGCTCTGCAAGGCGCTGCACGCCAAGGGCACGCCGGCCGGCTTCCCGCACGGCAAGGCCGTCGGCGATGGCAACAACTACGCGCATTGGCTGCTCTGGAGCCATGGCGGCAAGATGGTCGACGAGGCCGGCAAGGTCACGATCAACAGCCCGGAGACGCTGGCCGCGGTCAAGTACGCGATGGAGCTCTACAAGACCTTCATCCCGGGCACCGAGAGCTGGCAGGACGTCAACAACAACCGCGCCTTCCTCGCCGGCCAGGTCTCGCTGACCGCCAACGGCGTCTCGGTCTACTACGCCGCCAAGAAGGACCCGGCGATGAAGGAGATCATGGACGACATGCGCTCCACCAACCTGCCGATCGGCCCGGTCGGCCAGTCGGTCGAGCTGCACCAGACCTCGACGCTGTCGATCTTCGCCCACACGAAATACCCCGAGGCGGCGAAGGCCTACCTCGCGCACATGTACGACACCGCCAACCTCAACGCCTGGATCACCGGTGCCAGCGCCTATTGCTGCCAGCCGCTGAAGGGCCTCGAGAACAACCCGGTCTGGACCTCGAACCCGATCCACGCCGCCTACGCCAAGGCATCCTCGACGCTGCGGCCGAACGGCTATGCCGGCCCGCTCGGCGCGGCCTCGGCCGGCACCATGGCCGACTACGTGCTGGTCGACATGTTCGCGGAAGCCGTGACCGGCCAGTCCTCGCCGGAAGACGCCATCGCCAACGCGGAGAGCCGCGCGGCGCGGTACTACCGCTGACCGTGACGGCCTGAGGGGGTAGCGGCAGTTCGCCCCCCTCTGCCCTGCCGGGCATCTCCCCCTCAAGGGGGGAGATCAGCGGCTGCGGCGTCGGCGACTGTCGATCTCCCCACCTGAGGGGGAGATGGGCGGCAGCCCAGAGGGGGGCGAGCCGCCGCCATCGCGCCAAGTAGCCCCTCCCCCAAACATCGGCGTCCGCACACCGCGGGCGTCCCTTCCCCTTTCCGAGGAACACCGATGTCGACCACCACCAGACACCACGCCGCGCCATCGAAAAAATCCGCGTTCGAGCGGCTGTCGCAGAGCCGCAACGGGCTCGGCTTCCTGTTCATGCTGCCGGCGGCGCTGTTCCTCATCGCCTTCCTCACCTACCCGCTCGGCCTCGGCGTCTGGCTCGGCTTCACCGATGCCAAGATCGGCCGGCCTGGCGTGTTCATCGGGCTGGAGAACTACGCCTTCCTGATGCACGACCGGGTGTTCTGGATCGCGGTGTTCAACACCGTCTCCTATACCGCCGTCGCCTCCGTGCTGAAGTTCGCGCTCGGCCTCTGGCTGGCGCTGCTGCTGAACGAGAACCTGCCGTTCAAGTCGTTCTTCCGCGCCATCATCCTCCTGCCCTGGGTGGTGCCGACGGTGCTCTCGGCGCTGGCGTTCTGGTGGATCTTCGACGCGCAGTTCTCGATCATCTCCTACGTCCTGATGAAGTGGGGGATCATCTCCTCGCCGATCAACTTCCTCGGCGACCCGACCAATGCGCGGATTTCCGTGATGGCGGCGAACGTCTGGCGCGGCATCCCCTTCGTCGCGATCTCGCTGCTCGCCGGCCTGCAGACCATTCCGGTCTCGCTGCACGAGGCGGCCGCGCTCGACGGCGCGACGTCGTGGCAGCGGTTCCGCCGGATCACGCTGCCGCTGCTGACGCCGATCATCGCCGTGGTGATGACGTTCTCGGTGCTGTTCACCTTCACCGACTTCCAGCTGATCTACGTCCTGACCAAGGGCGGCCCGGTGAACGCCACGCACCTGATGGCGACGCTGTCCTTCCAGCGCGGCATTTCCGGCGGCCAGCTCGGCGAGGGCGCGGCGATCGCGGTGTCGATGGTGCCGTTCCTGCTGGCGGCGATCCTGTTCAGCTTCTTCGGCCTGCAGCGGCGCAAATGGCAGCAAGGTGGCGGCGACTGATGCGCCGGATCCATCGAGCCGCCCGCCCCGACGATACGAGGACAAAGCCATGACCCAGACCAATCCCGAGCCGACCGGCACCCTGACCGACGACGTCGTCGGCATGTCGCAGTTCAACTCGCTGCCGCGCAAGCTGGTGACGGTCTACCTGCCGCTGCTGGTGTTCTGCTTCGTGCTGCTGTTCCCGTTCTACTGGATGGCGATCACCGCGGTGAAGCCGAACGACCAGCTGACCAACTACTCCGTCTACAGCCCGTTCTGGGTGGTCGGGCCGACGTTCGACCACATCAAGTACCTGCTGTTCGAAACCTCCTATCCCGGCTGGCTGTGGAACACGACGCTGGTGGCGATCTGCTCGACGATCATCTCGCTCGCCGCCTCGGTCTTCGCGGCCTATGCGATCGAGCGGGTGCGCTTCACCGGTGCGCGGGTCAGCGGCCTGCTGATCTTCCTTGCCTACCTCATCCCGCCCTCGATCCTCTTCATCCCGCTCGCCTTCATCGTCTTCCAGGTTGGCATCTTCGATTCAAAGCTGGCGCTGATCCTGACCTATCCGACCTTCCTCATCCCGTTCTGCACTTGGCTGCTGATGGGCTATTTCCGCTCGATCCCGTTCGAGCTGGAGGAAAGCGCCCTCGTCGACGGCGCCACCCGCTGGCAGATCCTCACCCGCGTCGTGCTGCCGCTCGCGGTTCCCGGCCTCATCTCCGCCGGCATCTTCGCCTTCACGCTGGCCTGGAACGAGTTCATCTACGCGCTGACCTTCATCCAGTCCTCGGAGAACAAGACGCTGCCGGTCGGCGTGCTGACCGAACTTGTCCGCGGCGACGTCTACGAATGGGGCTCGCTGATGGCCGGCGCGCTGCTGGGATCACTGCCGGTGGTGATCCTGTACTCGTTCTTCGTGGATTACTACGTGTCGTCGATGACGGGGGCGGTGAAGGAGTAAGGATCGACGCGGGTGGCAAGGGTCAGAAGCATTGTGGCTCGTCGCCCGAAACACCGTCATCCCGGACTTGATCTCTGCGAAACCGACGGTTTCGCTGGGATCCATTCCAAACCGCATAAACCAGTGCGGTAAGGGTGGACATTCGCTGACGCGGACTGCGCAGGACGCGCGGAGGCATGGTTCCCGACGCAGAATTTTCCGGAAACCATTACGCCGCCTCCTGGGGGCTGAAGATCCAATCTCTCCGGCCGGACACACGCTCGACTTTAGAAAATCGCAGATGCCAGCCGGCAGCGGCCCGTGCGCTTTAGCGGTTTAACCTGGCTCTACCCCGACAATAATCCGGTCAGCCTCGTTCGGATCGTTGAGCCAGATCGAGAGACGGGCCATGTCGGCAGAAACCGGCAAGGTCATCACCGGGTCGCCGGCGACGAGCGTGATGATCACTTGGCCATTCCTCGCTCTGATCCGATGCACAAGGTCGGCCGGACGACCGATCTCGACCTCGTCGAGCGAGACCAGCGTCACCTGACATCGCCCCTCCTGTTCGTTCTTCGCTCTGATACTAATACAATCATCATTATAACTGAACGCGGCATCTTGATAATCAGGGCTGGCAATCTTTCCCGAGCCATGGATGAACAGCATACCATTCTCCAGGTATAGTTTCTTGCGCACCCTCGCGTTCTCTTGCCTTGGCCCGTTACAGGTTTTGAAATGAGGAAAATATTTACCGCAAGATGCCGGAGGCGTCCTCATTGCGTTGAAAGTTGATTGTCCTCGAAAAAAGCAACCCTGGCAAAGCCTGAATCCTTCGCCCCGCATGCATGGACTCCAGTGTCAAAGCTGGCCGAATACGTCCCCTACACCCTCAGCGCCCGCGCATTCCGGTTCTCCCGCCACCAGATGTACAGCCCGCTGCCGACCAGCACGGCCATGCCAACGAGCGTCGTCTCGTGCAGGCCGTCGCCGAACCAGAACAGGCTGATGGCGGTGGCGAAGAGCATCTGGCTGTAGAGGAAGGGCGAGAGCAGCGAGGCCGGGGCGTGGCGGAAGGCGTTGATGAGGAGCGAGTGGCCGATGGCGCCGATCACGCCGATCAGCAGCATCAGGCCTGCGACCGGCAGCGAGGGCGTCTGCCAGAACGGGATGACGAGGACGGAGAGGATCACCGCGCCGGTGGCGGTGGTGTGGAACTGCGTCGCCGCCACGTCCTCGCTGCCGGCGAGTTGGCGCGTCAGCATGAGGTAGGCGGCGTTCAGCACTGAGGAGCAGAGCGGCAGGAGGAGGTAGGGATCGAACCCCGCCGAGCCCGGACGGACGATCAGGATCACCCCGATGAAGCCCGCGAGGACGGCGCCGATCCGGTGCAGGCCGATCGTCTCCTTCAGGAAGATCACCGAGAACACGGTGACGAGGATCGGCGAGAAGAACATCACCGCGGTGCAGTCGGCCAACGGCACTCTCGCCAGCGCGAAATACATCAGCAGCGTCGCGCCGAGCAGCGTCGCCCCGCGCACGCATTGCAGCACCGGCCGCCGCGCGTGCAGGAAGCGCGTGCCGGACGTCGCGCCGAGGTAGGAAGAGACCAGCAGCGTCTGGACGATGTAGCGGCCCCAGACCACCTGGATGACCGGCATCAGCCCCGTCAGGGTCTTGCCGGTGGCGTCCATCAGGGAGAACACCATGCCGGCGACGACCGTCAGGACGATGCCGGTGAGAAGGGAATTGCTGTTCACGTCGCGCCTGCTGTTCGCTGCGCTGCCGCCCGCGACACCGCCAGGGGACGAAAGCACAGCCGAGAAGGTTGCGATAGCCTAGTATCCCACTTTCGCCAGCCCGCCTGACGCTTTTGCGCGAAAGTCGGAGCCCGAGAGAGAAGCGGTTCTGCCGTCCGCGCAGTCCGCCGACGCCCTACTCCCACCCGCCGCAGGTCCGCGACCCCACCATGGGCCGCATGGGCGTCAAGGCGAGACGCCGGCGCGCGGTGGCAAGCCACCCGCCGGACGGTTCGGCTAGAGATCGAGCTCGGCGAGGCCGGGAAAGTCAGCGGGCCGCGGGCCTTGCGCCCACGTGAAGAGGCGCTCGCCCTCGGAAATCGGCTGGTCGTTGATCGAGGCCTCGCGGCGCTGCATCAGGCCGTTCGCATCGAACGCCCAGTTCTCATTGCCGTTGGCGCGGAACCAGTCGCCCTCGGCGGTGCGGTACTCGTAGGCGAAGCGCACGGCGATGCGGTTGTCGTGGAAGGCCCAGAGCTGCTTGATGAGGCGGTAGTCCAGCTCGCGCTGCCATTTGCGCGTCAGGAACTCGACGATCGCCGGCCGGCCCGAAAAGAACTCCGACCGGTTTCGCCAGCGGCTGTCCTCGGTATAGGCGAGCGAGACGGCGGCGGGGTCCTGCCGGTTCCAGGCATCCTCGGCCTTACGGGCCTTCTCGGTCGCGGTCTCGAAGGTGAACGGCGGGAACGGCGGGCGGCTCTCGGACATGGCTCTACCTCGGGCTTTCGGTTGCTGGAAATAAGGGCGGGCGGGGCTATTCCGCCGCTTCCGGCCGCACCCAGCGGCTGGTCGAGACGATCTTCGAGGGGTCGCAGCGGTCGGCATAGCGGCGGGCGACGTCGACCACCTCGGCGAGCAGGCCGTCGGACAATTTCGTCGGCGTGACACCGAGGCCCATCAGCGTGTCGTTCGCCACCACAAGCTCGTTCTCGGCCGCTTCCTTGCGCGGGTTGTCGAGATACTCGACCTGAACGCCGGTCATGCCGGAGACCATGACGGCGAGATCGCGGACGCGGTGCGTCTCGGTCATCTGGTTGAGGATCCGCACCCGCGCCCCGCGCTTGGGCGGCGTCTCGGCGGCCAAGAGGATGCAGCGCACGGTGTCGCGGATGTGGATGAAGGCGCGGGTCTGGCCGCCGGTGCCGTGCACGGTGAGCGGATGGCCGATGGCCGCCTGGCAGAGGAAGCGGTTCAGCACCGTGCCGTAGTCGCCGTCATAGTCGAAGCGGTTGACGAGGCGCGGGTCGAGCAAGGTCTCCTCCGTCGCCGTGCCCCAGACGATGCCCTGGTGCAGGTCGGTGATCCTCAGGCCGTCGTTCTTGGCGTAGTAGAGGAAGAGCAGCTGATCCAGCGTCTTGGTCATGTGGTAGATCGAGCCGGGATCGACGGGGTAGAGGATCTCGACATCCACCGAGGCACCGCCCGAGCGCAGCGTCGCGTCGATGTAACCCTCGGGGATCGTCATGCCCCGCGCCTTGCCATAGCCGTAGACGCCCATGGTGCCGAGATGAATGAGATGCGCGTCTGGGCAGGCCTCGACCATGGCGCAGAGCACGGCATGGGTGGCGTTGACGTTGTTGTCGACGGTGTAGCGCTTGTGGCGCGGCGACTTCATCGAATAGGGCGCGGCGCGCTGCTCGGCGAAATGCACGATCGCATCCGGCCGGGTCTCGGCGAACAGGGCCTCCAGCGCGTCGTAGTCATGGGCGACGTCGAGGTTGACGAAGTCGATCGGCGTGTTGCTGGTCTCGCGCCAGGCGGCGAGCCGCTCGTCGATCCCGGCGATCGGCGTCAGGCTGGAAGCGCCGAGCTCGGCATCGGTCGCGCGGCGGACGAGATTGTCGACGATGACGACGCTGTGGCCTTGCGCGGCGAGATGAAGGCTCGTCGGCCATCCGCAGAAGCCGTCTCCGCCCAGAACGATGATCTTCATGACCGGCCGGTACTCCTTGCGATGGCGACCTTGGCATTTCCTTTCCCGCAGCCATATCCGCAACCGGGGGGCAAAGACAAATCCCGGACGGAGCCCGAATGCGCATCCTGATTGCCTCCGACGCCTGGGCCCCGCAGGTCAACGGCGTCGTCCGCGTGCTCGAGACCACCGCGCATCATCTGCGGGAGATGGGCCATGCCGTCGAGGTGATCGGGCCGGATCGCTTCCCGTTGACCATACCGGCACCGGGCTATCCCGAGGTGCGGCTGGCGATGACGCTCGGACGCCGACTGCCAGAGATGATCGACGCCTTCCGGCCGGACGCCATCCATATTCCCGTGGAAGGGCCGATCGGACTGGCGGCACGGCACTATTGCCGGAAGCGCGGGCTGCCCTTCACGACCTCCTTCCACACCCGGTTCGGCGACTATTTCGAGGCAAGGCTCGGGGTCAGCCCTAGGCCCGCGACGGCGGCACAGCGTTGGTTCCACAATGCCGGCGCGGGCTTCATGGTGCAGACGCCGACGCTGGAGCGGGGGCTGGCGGCGAAAGGCTTCGCCAACATCCGCCGGTGGGGCCGCGCGGTCGATACCGCCCTCTTCCACCCTTGCCGCGAGGCCCCCGGCTTCGACGCCGACTTTCTCGGCCTGCCCCGTCCGATTTTCCTCTATCTCGGCCGGGTCTCGCCGGAGAAGAACCTGCCGGCCTTCCTGGGCCTCGACCTGCCGGGGTCGAAGGTGGTCGTCGGCGACGGCCCGGCGATGGCGCGGCTGAAGGCGGAATTTCCAGCGGCGCATTTCCTCGGCTACCGCCATGGCGACGACATCGCCCGGCATCTTTCCGCCGCCGACGCCTTCGTCTTCCCCTCGCGCTTCGAGACCTTTGGCCTCGTCGTGCTCGAGGCGCTGGCCTGCGGCACGCCGGTGGCGGCCTTCCCGGTGCCGGGCCCGATCGACATTCTCGGCGACGCGCCGCATGCCGTCCTGTCGGATGACCTGCGGGCCGGCGCGCTGGCGGCGCTGGCGATCGACCGGCACGGCTGCCGGGCCTTTGCCGAGGGCTTCTCCTGGCGGGAATGCACACGGCAGTTCGCCGATAACCTCGAGCCGATCCGGCGGGACGCCCCCCCGCGCTGAGGCCGAGCGCGTCCCGGGGAGAGCCGCCGGCGGCTGATCGTCAGGCGGCGCGCGCCTGACGCGCCGGGCTTGCCGCCACTTGGGCAGCGCTGCCGACCTTGAAGCGCGAGACGGAGGCCAACAGGTTCCCGGCCTCGCCGGCGAGTGCCTGCGTCGCGGCGGTCGACTGCTCGACCATGGCGGCGTTCTGCTGGGTCATCACGTCCATCTGCTTGACCGCATTGTTGACCTCGCCGAGACCCGCCGACTGCTCGCTGGCCGATGCCGAGATCTCGTTGATCAGCAGGTTCAGCTCGACCACCTGTTGCGCGATCCGGTCGAGTGCCGAACCCGTCTCGCCGACGAGATCGACGCCTTCGCCGACCTGGGCGCTGGAGGTCGAGATCAGGCTCTTGATTTCCTTGGCCGCTTCCGCCGAGCGCTGGGCGAGGCCGCGCACTTCCTGGGCGACGACGGCAAAGCCACGGCCTGCCTCGCCGGCCCGCGCCGCCTCGACGCCGGCATTCAACGCGAGGAGATTGGTCTGGAAGGCGATCTCGTCGATGACGCCGATGATGCGCCCGACCTTGTCGGAGGATTCCGAGATCTGGCCCATGGCGGCAACCGCCTTGCGCACGATCTCGCCGGAGCGTTCGGCATCCTGCTGTGAATTCGCGACGACAGTCTGCGCCTGCCCGGCGCGCTGGGCCGTGCGCCTGACCGCCGACGTGATCTGGTCGACGGCGGCGGCGGTCTCCTCAAGGCTCGCGGCCTGCTGTTCAGTACGGCTGGCCAGATCATGCGCGGCGATGCCGATCTCGCCGGCGCCGTCGCGGAACGTCTTGGCCGAGCCGAGGATCGCCCTGAGCGCCGTCTCGACGGACGCCATGGCGTCGTTGAAATCACAGCGCAGCGTTTCGTATTCATCGGCGAAGGGCGTCAGGAGGCGAAAGGCAAGGTCCCCGCCGGCGAGCTTGCCGAGACCAGCGGCGAGGCTGTCGACGACCATGCCCTGGGCCTTGGCGCGTGCCGCCCGCTCGGCTTGCGCCCGTTCCCCGGCCGACATCTCCGCGAGGCGATTGCGCTCCGCCTCCGCCGCGTCGGCCGCGGCCTTCGAAACGATCAACGCCTGGAAATCGCGCACGGCGCGGCCGATCTCTCCCACCTCGTCGGAACGCTCGGCGCCGGAGAGTGTCAGGTCGGTTCGGCCCCCGACGAGTTCGCGCATGTCCTTGGCGAGCCGGTCGATCGGCTTCGAGATCGACCGGTTCGAGAAGACGAGCAGGAGAAGCGCGAAGGCGCCGCCGACCGCCAGCGCCGCGATCATCATCGAGCGGCCCAGCGACGACACGTCGAGCGCGGCGGAAGCGTCCGCCGTCGCCGCCGCCTCGATGGCGTCGCCGGCGTTTCCCATCTCGCCTTCCAGCGCGGTGAACTGGGTGTTGAAGGCCGCCAGCTGGCGCAGCGCGCCGGGCGCATCCTTCGAGGCGACGTCGACGATCTTGCCGGCGGCATCGATATAGGCGGCCAAAGGCGCCTCCAGCCTTGCCAGGGCATCGCGCATGGCGGGATCGACAGCCAGGGCCTTGTTGGCGTCGATCGACGCTCGGAATTGCGCAACATGCTCGCCGAGATCGGTCCGGACACCGTCGATGGCAATGCCCGCCGCCGGGGTGCCGGAAAGGATCGCGGCGTACACATCCGAACGCAGCGCGTCGTGCATCATGTCCGCCTGCATGTGGTTGCGCAGGATCGAGGACGATTTCACGGAGTCCGCCAATCCCTTGCCCAGCGACCCGGCGACCCAAAGGCCAGACCCCGAACTGCCAAGCGCGAGGACGAAGACGGCAAGGCTGACGGCAATCATCTTCTGGCGAATGGTACGCAGCATGGAAACACTCCGGGAGAACGTTCCCCATCATGTCATTAGTTAGCTAATAATGGATTGCCCGACCGGGTGCAGCGTTCCGTGACTTTCTATGTGCAGCTTATGATCTACTGTCATACACGGAGCCGGGTGCTAATGGTTCAACCGATCAACAAACGCGATTGTGGGGTAGCGCCTTTCTTTGCATTAAAGTCTCGTTTGATCAGCAGAAAAGACGGATACAGTAGATCCTCGGAACATGTTCGGGTCGACGCTCGGTGAGAGACTGGTCAACGATTGATCTCGCCTGTCCATTACTGCTCGATATGAGACTTCGTTTGGCGTCAGAGCGTTCGACGTCTGCGGATGTGCCGACGACGTAGTTGAGCACATCCGTTCGCCCCCGATCGGCTCAGCCCGGCTGCGCAACCTCGCGGATGCCGAGGGACGCGAGAAGACTGCTTTAAATCTCTCAATCCGCGCCGCCGACGGTCCGGAGATCGATTCCGATTTTCTAAGCGATGCTGTAGGGGATCGCGGCGGGGCCGACGGTGGGCCCCGTCGCCCGAAGGAGCCCGTTCCCGTGTCACCGTTGTTTCGCCTGCTCCTGTCAGGCTTCCTGACGCTTGCCGTCGTCATGGGGGTCGGGCGCTTCTACTATACGCCGCTGCTGCCGATCATGCGCGACGAGCACGGCTTCGGCGTCGATACCGCCGGCCTGATCGCCGGCTTCAATTTCGCCGGCTATCTCGTCGGCTCGCTGCTGGTGTCGCTGGTGTCCGGCCGCGCCATGCGCCTTGCCGCCTTCCGGACCGGGGTCGTCCTCAGCGTCGCCACCACGCTCGGCATGGGGCTCAGCGACGACCTCGCCGTCTGGTACGCGCTGCGCACCGTTTCCGGCATCGCCAGCGCGCTGGCGATGATCTCGGCCGCCGGCATCATCGCCGAGGCGCTCGCCGGCATCGACCAGGAGGCGCGGATCGGCTGGGTGTTCGGCGGGGTCGGCACGGGCATCGCCGCCTCCGGCCTGCTCGTCCACCTCGCCCACCCGCCGCTGAGTGGCGACGGGCTGTGGATCGCCGCCGGCCTCGCCTGTGCGGCGCTGTTGCCGGTCCTCATCATCGGCGTCGGCGACCGGCAGCTCATCGGCACGCC
Source organism: Mesocryomonas fontinalis (assembly GCF_055730125.2). Classification (NCBI taxonomy): domain Bacteria; kingdom Pseudomonadati; phylum Pseudomonadota; class Alphaproteobacteria; order Hyphomicrobiales; family Aurantimonadaceae; genus Mesocryomonas; species Mesocryomonas fontinalis. Next base: position 397,157 of record NZ_JBUZWG020000004.1, read on the forward strand.
GCAGACCCGCAAGCATCTGCGCCGCGTGCCGCGCCCGCTGCCGTTCTGGCCACTGTTCGCGAGCTATACGGCAGAGGGGCTCGGCTACTCGGTCTTCGCCACCTTCATCGTCGCCATCGTCAAGTCGCGCCCCGGCCTCGAGGAGATCGGCAACTGGGTGTGGATCATCGTCGGCCTCGCCGGCCTGCCGAGCTGCCTGCTCTGGAGCGGCTTGGCCGAGCGCATCGGCTTCTCCCGCGCGCTGACGATGGCCTTCATCACCCAGATCGTCGGCGTCATGCTGCCGGTGCTGAGCGATACCGGCCCCGCCGCGCTCGCCGCCGCCGTGCTGTTCGGCGGCACCTTCATCCCGATCACGCTGCTGACCATGCCGCTCGGGCGCAAGGGCCTCGGCGGCCGCGGCTTCGCCGTCCTCACCGCCGGCTTCGGCCTCGGGCAGATGCTGGGGCCGGTGGCGACCGGCTGGCTGGTCGCGGGACCGGCGGACTACGACCGCGCGTTGCTCGCCTCGGCCGCGGTGCTGGTGGTCGGCGTCGCCTGCCTCGGCGCGGCGATCTGGACGCGGCGCGACCAGCCAGCCTGAAGCAGCGGTTGCCTATTCGGCGACCAGGTGCCCGCCGCCGACATCCTTTAGCGTGACGCGCACCGGCGGGTCGCCGACAGGGCGTACCGGGCTCGGGATCTCGCCCTCCATTCGCGCAAAGCCGGCGCGGCGGCGCGGCGGATCGGGCTGCGGCACCGCCTCAATCAGCCGTCGGGTATAGGCATGGCGCGGGTCGCCGAACACCTGGTCGCGCGTGCCGGTCTCGACGATCTGGCCGAGGTACATCACCGCGACCCGCGTCGAGATGTTCTCGACCACCGCCATGTCGTGCGAGATGAAGAGGTAGGAGATACCGAACTCGGCCTGCAGCGCGCGCAGGAGTTCCAGCACGCGCGCCTGGACGGAGACGTCGAGCGCCGAGACGCTCTCGTCGGCGACGATGAGCTTTGGTCTGAGCGTCAGGGCGCGGGCGATGCAGATGCGCTGGCGCTGGCCGCCGGAAAACTCGTGCGGATAGCGGTCCATCTGGTCCGCCGACAGGCCGACGCGGGAAAACAGCGCCGCCACCTGCTCGCGCCGCTCGGCCTTGGTGCCAAGCTTGTGGATCACCAGCGGCTCCGCGACGAGATCGCCGACGGTCATGCGCGGATCGAGCGAGGCATAGGGATCCTGGAAGATCATCTGCACGTCGCGGCGCATCGCCTTGCGGCCGGCGGTGTCGAGACCGCCCATGTTGCGCCCGCCGACGACGATGTCGCCCTGATACGGCAGCAGCCCGGCCAGGGCCTTCGCCGTCGTCGACTTGCCGCAGCCGGATTCGCCGACCAGCGAAAAGGTCTCGTTCGGCTGGATGGCGAAGGAGACGCCGGCGACGGCGTGCACTTGCCGCTCGACGCGGCCGAAGAGGCCGCCGGCGAGATCGAAGCGGACGACGAGATCGCTGACCTCCGCCACCGGCCGCGGCGGCGTGACGGAGGGCGACGCCGCCCCGAGCTCAGCGGTGATGTCGGTGCCCGGCGAGGTTACCCGCCCAGTGCCGCTGCCAAGGCGCGGCACGGCGGCGAGCAGCGCCTTGGTATAATCATGCTGCGGGGCGGCGAAGATCTGCTCGACCGGCCCCTCCTCGACCATCCGCCCCTCGCGCATGACGACGACCCGCGTCGCCATCTCGGCGACGACGCCCATGTCGTGGGTGATGAGGATGAGCGCGGTGCCGTATTCGCGCTGCAGGTCCTTCAGCAGCCCCAGCACCTGCGCCTGCACGGTGACGTCGAGCGCCGTCGTCGGCTCGTCGGCGATGAGCACGTCCGGCTCCAGCGCCAGCGCCATCGCGATCATCACGCGCTGGCGCATGCCGCCGGAGAGCTCGTGCGGATGCTGCGCGAGCCGCCCGGCGGCATCGGGAATGCGCACGGCCTCCAGCGCCGCGATCGCCTTGCGCCGGGCTTCGGCGGCGGAGACGGGGCGGTGCGCGCGGATCGCCTCGGTCAGCTGCCGGCCGATGGTCAGCACCGGGTTGAGCGAGGTCATCGGCTCCTGGAAGATCATCGCCACCCGGTCGCCGCGGACCCGCCGCAACTGCCGCTCGTCCATCCCGGCAAGGTCCAGCGCGCCGAGCCGGATGGCGCCGGCGCCGATGCTGACCGCCGGCTTCGGCAGGAGGCCCATGATCGCCAGCGCCGTCATCGACTTGCCCGAGCCGGACTCGCCGGCGATGCAGAGCGTCTCGCCACGGGACAGCTTGAAGCTGAGATCCTCGACGAGCGGCTTGATTCCCGCCTCGGTGCGCACGACGACGCAGAGACCCTCGACATTCAGCACGGGATCGGCGGAGGCGGGCGCCGAAGCGCCGACCTCCTTGCGCGCGCCGAGGATCATTCGAACACGCAGCGCGGGAAGTAGAACGACACCACCCAGTTCGGCATGTCGACGATCTCTGAGATGCGCAGATCGCCGCAGACCGAGGTCAGCATGTAGGCGTCGAGCGGGTCGAGCCCGTAGCGCGCCGACAGGAGGTCGACCATCTGGGCGACGGCTTCCTTCGCACCTTGCATCAGGTCGCTGCCGATGCCGGTGGTCACCTCGTAGCCCTTGGCGTCGAGATGGCGCGTCACTGGCCCCGCGGTGGTGAAGCGCGGCATCTTGAGGTTCGCCCCCTTCACGAGGTCGAGCGTCAGGACGGTGTTCATCGGGCTCTCGATGGCGGTGCCGCAGACCTCGCCATCGCCTTGCGCGGCGTGCGTGTCGCCGACCGAGAACAGCGCGCCCGCCACCTCCACCGGCAGGTACAGCACCGTGCCGGCGGAGAGGTCGCGGATGTCGAGATTGCCGCCGACCCGCCGCGGCGGGACGATCGAATGCAGGCCCTGTTCGGCCGGCGCATTGCCGATGGTTCCGGCGAAGGCCTTCAACGGCACCCGGCCATGCTCTCCGAACAGCGCCGGCGCCATCGTCGACGCGTCATAGTGCCAGAGCGTCAGCCCCGGCTCCTTGAAGTCGTCGGCGAGGAGGCCGAAGCCTGGAATGTTCGCCGTCCAGCCGAAGCCGGACGGCTTGAACGCCTCGATCGTCACCTTCAGCGCATCGCCCGGCTCCGCCCCGTCGACATAGATCGGGCCGGACACCGGGTTGATGCGCGAGAAGTCGAGCGACGAGACGTCCGCCACCGTCGACGCAGCCGTCAGCTGGCCGTCGGACGCGTCCCGGCACTCGAACTCGATGGTCGAGCCGGGGGCGACGATGGCCGCCGGCGCGATCGCATTGTCCCAGCCGAAATGGTGCTGGTGGCCGTGGATCGTATAGCCGCAGTTACTGCACATCCTGCACCGTCACGTAGCGATAGTTCATCGGGGTGTTCACCGGATCGACGTAGAGCGCGTCGTCGCCGCCCATCCGGCCGCTCTTCAGCGTGTAGCGCTTCTCGTTGAACACCGGGACCCAAGGCGCATCGGCCATGATGGCGGTGTAGATCTCGCCCCACTTCTTCGCCCGCTCCTCGGCTTTTGCCGGGTCGACCATGGCGTCGGCCTCGGCAGCCTTCGCGTCGAGGTCCTTGTTGCAGTACCAGGACCAGTTCCAGCCGCCCTCGACCGCGCCGGCGCAGCCGAGGATCGGGCCGTAGAAGTTGGACGGATCGGGGAAGTCGGCGATCCAGCCCATGCCGCCCGACCAGACCATCGGCGCGCCTTCCTTGGAGCCGCCGGCGGCGATGACGTTGGCCTGCGCCAGCGACTGGATCGAGGCCTTCACGCCGATGGCGGCGAGATCCTGCTGGATCGCCTGGGCGATGCGCGGCTGCGGGTCGGTGTTGGAGGCGAAGAGCTCGGTCTCGAAACCGTCGGCAAAGCCGGCTTCCGCCAGCAGCGCCTTGGCGGCCGCCGGGTCGTAGACATAGCCCTTGAAGCTCTTGTCATAGCCCGGCATGGTCGGCGGCAGCGGCTGGTTGGCGGGCGTCGCACGGCCATTGATGATCTGGACGATGCGGTCCTTGTTGACCGCCATGTTGATGGCCTGGCGCACCTTGACGTTGTCGAAGGGAGCCATGGTCGTGTTCATGGTGATGTAACCGGTGTGCAGCTGCACGCCCTCGACGACCTGCTTCTTCGTCTCGGGATTGTCCATCACCTCGCGGAACTTCGCCGGCGGGATGCCGTCGCCGGGCACGTCGACCTCGCCGTTCTGCACCCGCAGCAGCGAGACGACCGGCTCCTGGCCGATCTCGAAGGTGATCTTGTCGAGCTTCGGCGCGCCCTCGCGCCAGTAATCCGCGTTCTTCTGGAAGACGAGGCTCTGGCCGAGCGTCCATTCCGCGAGCTTGAAGGCGCCGGTGCCGACGGGATGGCGACCGAAATCGGCGCCGAACTCCTCGACCGCCTCCTTCGGCACGACGAAGGAGAAGTTCAGCGCCATCACCTGCAGGAAGGTCGCGTCCGGCCGCGACAGGGTGATCTCGACGGTCTTGGGGTCGACGACCTTGACGCCCGACAGCTCCGTCGCCTCGCCCGACAGCATCTTGTCGTAGCCGGCGATCGAGCCGAGGAAGCCGGCGCCAGGGCTCTGGGTCTTCGGGTTGGTGACACGGTCGAGCGAGTACTTCACGTCGTCGGCAGTCATCACCCGGCCATTGTGGAACTTGACGCCGTCGCGCAGCGTGAAGGTGAACACCTTGCCGTCCGGCGAGATCTCGTACTTTTCGGCAAGGCCCGGCCGTAGCGTCGCGGTGCCCGGCTCGTAGTCCATCAGCCCGTCGAACAGGCTCTTGATCATCGAGAAGTTCTGCCAGTCGTAGCCGATCGCCGGATCGAGCGTGGCGACGTCGTCCTTGTAGGTGACGACGATCTCGCCGCCGGCCTTGGCCGCATCCTGTGCGGAGGCGGACAAGGGAGCGAAGGCGATCATCAGGGCCGAGGCGGCGACGCCGAGCTTCAGGAGGGTCTTCATGACGCGGTTTCCTTGGGTTGATCCGGAGGCGGTTGAACGGACGGGACGGGGCATGCGGGTCACCGCAGCTTGATGCGCGGGTCGACGAAGGGGCTGACGATGTCGGCGAGGAGATTGCCGAGCACGATGGCGACGGCGGAAACGAGGGTGACGCCCATGATGATCGGCAGGTCGACCCGCTGGATCGCCTGCCAGGCGAGCTGGCCGATGCCCGGCCAGCCGAACACGCCCTCGACGACGACGATACCGGACATGAACAAGCCGATGTCGATGCCGATCATCGCGATCACCGGCAGCACGGCGTTGGGCAGCGCGTGCCGCATCAGGACGGTCATTCCGCCGAGACCCTTGGCGCGCGCGGTGCGGATGTAGTCCTGGCGCAGCACGTCGATCATCGACGAGCGCATCATCCGGGAATACCAGCCGGCGCCGAGGATGCCGAGCGTCAGCGCCGGCAGCACCAGATGCCGCCAGGTGCCGTAGCCGCCGATCGGGAACCAGCCGAGCTGGTAGGCGAAGACGTAAAGGAGCAGCAGGCCGACGACGAACTGCGGCGCCGAGACGCCGACGAAGGACGCGACCATCAGCGCCTGGTCGGTCGCGCTGCCCCGCCGCACGGCGGCAACGAGGCCCATGGCGATGCCCAGCACAAGCTCGGCGCCGATCGCTGCCGCCATCAGGAGGAGGCTCGCCGGCAGCCGGGCGCCGATGAGGTCGGCGACCTCGGAGCGCTGGAGATAGGACCGGCCGAGATCGCCCTGCAGCAGCGACCAGAGATAGCGCGCATATTGCACCGGAAACGGCTGGTCGAGCCCGAGCTGCGCGCGGATGTTGGCGACCGTCGCCGCCGAGGCGGTGCGCCCGGCGATCTGCCGCACCGGATCGGCCGGCAGGAGATAGAGCAGCGCGAAGGTGATCAGCGAGACGCCGACGAGAATGGCGACGGCCTGCACGAGGCGGCGGACGAGATAGACCAGCATCAGTCGCGGCCCCGCTGGGTCGGGTCGAGCACGTCGCGCAGCGCGTCGCCGACGAGGTTGAAGGCGAGCGCCACGAGGAGGATGATCGCGCCGGGGAAGAACACCAGCCAGGGCGCCGCCTGGAAATAGGTCTGGTTCTCGAAGATGATGTTGCCCCAGGACGCGTCCGGCGGCTGCACGCCGACGCCGAGATAGGAGAGCGTCGCCTCCAGCAGGACCGTCGTCGAGATGCCGAGCGTGCCGTAGACGATGATCGTCGACCAGAGGTGCGGCAGGATGTGGCGGAAGAGGATGCGCCCGTCCCCTGCCCCGATGCTGCGCTCGGCCGCGATGTACTCGCGCTCGGCCAGCGCCCGCGTCTCGGTGTAGACGACGCGGGCGATCTGCACCCAGTTCACCAGCGCGATGACGAGCGCGACGATCCAGAGGCTCGGCCTCAGCACGGCGGCAAGGCAGATGGCCAGCAGCAGTGCTGGGAACGCCATCATCAGGTCGGTGAACCGCATCAGCAGGCCGCCGACCGCCCCTTGCACGTAGCCTGCGGTGATGCCGACAAGCGTGCCGATGACCAGCGCCGCGCCATTGGCGACGACGCCGATGATCAGGGAATTCCGCGCGCCGTAGAGGATGCGGGTGAAGAGGTCGCGGCCGAGAAGGTCGGTGCCGAGCCAGTAGGTCGCCGACGGCCCGAGCGGCGCGCCCTCGAGGGTCAGGCCGTCGAAGAACTGCTCGTTCGGATCGAACGGCGCGATGAGGGGCGCAAGCACGGCGGCCAGCACGACGACGGCGATCACCGCCATGCCGAGCACCGCGAGCTTGCGCTGGCACAGCCGCTGCCAGACGCCGCGGCGCGAGATCGGGGCGGCCGGCGTCGGAAGGACGAGCTCGGTCACGGCGGGAACGCTCATGCCGCGCCTCCTCGTTCGTGCACAGGTGCGCCGGCGGAACCATCGCTCTGCAGCGCATTGATCCGCCGGGCGGCCTCCTCGACGCTGACCTGCCAGCCCATGGCGAGCTGGCGCAGCTGCGCGAAAGCCTGGTCCTCGCCGATACCGTTGGCGGCCAGCGCGATCACCGCGCGCACGACGCTCTGCCGCTCGGCGACGCGCTCGCGCAAGGAGGCGACTTCCGCGGCCAGCGTCTGGCGCTGGTCAAAACCCTGGCGCGCGATCAGCAGCGCGCTGTAGACGCCGGCATTGCCGACCGGCTTCAGGAGCTGCGCGTCGGCGCGGTGCGAGAGCGCCCATTCGATCCGGCCGGGCGCTTCCGAGCCGATGAGCGCCACCAGCGGCATCGGCGCCTCGCCGGGCGCCCAAGGGAACTGCGCATCGAAGCCGAGGTCGGCGTCGAAGAACAGGAAGTCGGCACCCAGCACCGAGGCGTTGAGGTCCGGCCAGCACTCTTGCGTCTCGAGCCCGATCGCCGCCAGCTGCCGGGTGAGCGCGGCGACCGTCTGGTGCGCCCGGTGCAGGACGACCGCCCGGCTGCCGCCGAGATTGGGAATGCGCATCCGCCGCTTCATCGCACCACCCTCAGCGAGGCCCGGGGAAACGCCGCGGCGGGATCATAGCGCGACAGATAGGGGTCGGGCGCAATCAGCGAGGGGCTCGACTCCAGGATGTCGAAGCCGCCGTCGCGGATGCGGCCGAGCTTCACCGGCAGGCTGGCGTGCTGGGTCTGCGGATCGATGACGATGTCGCCGAGCGCGGTGCGAAAGCGTGCCGCCGCGAAGGTGCCGACGGTGGCGGCGGGATCGTCGCTGCCGGTACGGGCGATCGTCGCCGCCAGCGTCATCACCGCCGCATGGCTGGCGGCCATGAACGCCGACGTCGGCCCCGCCGCGCCGCCGACGGCGTCGCGCTCGTGGAAGAACGGGCCGATCGAGAGATGGCCGTCGCCGGCATCGCCGATCGAGGCCAGCTCTGGCTCCGTCAGGTTGCAGCTGACGACCGGCCGCCGGTCGGGCCGGAACCGTTCATCGACAGCCCCGAGTGCCGCATAGGCGCGCAGGAACGCATAGGAGGACGGGCCGATGAGGTTGTTGAGGATGAAGTTCGGCACCGTCGCGCGGATTTCCTCGATCAGCCGGGACACATCGGTATCGCCCATCGGCAGATAGCGCTCGCCGCGCACCTCGCCGCCGGCATCGGCGACGAGATCGCGCGCCACCCGGTTGGTCTCCCAGCCCCAGATGTAGTTCGAGCCGACGAGGAAGGCGTCCGGTCCGAAGCGCGGCACGACATGGGCGAAAAGTGGCACGAGATGCTGGTTCGGGCAGGCGTTGAGATAGACGACGTGCTCGTTCGCCTCGAAGCCTTCGTAGGGCGCGCCGTACCAGAGCAGCCCGCCGCACCGCTCCAGCACCGGGATCACTTCCTTGCGGCTCCACGAGGTGATGCAGCCGACGACATGGCGGGCACCGGAGCTCTTCAGGATTTCCTCGCAGAGCGGCGCATAGGCGTCAATCCGGCCTTCGGGATCCCGCTCGACCGGCACGAAGGTGATGCCGGAGGAAGGGTCGGCATTCACCGCCTCGATCGCCATCATCGCACCGGCACGGCACGTCTCGCCCAGCACCGCATAGTGGCCGGAGCGGGAGGAGAGGATGCCGATATCGATGCGACGCTTGAGCAAGAGGGTTCACCAACGAAAAAAGCCCCGCCGCCCAGTGCGACGGAAAGCGCGCAGGACGTACGAGGCTCGGATGCCGTCCGGCAGACGAGGCCGGTATGTTGGGATAAGCCTATTGAACCTGACGGGGATGTCAAGCAGTTTGCCTGCGAACCGCACATGCGCACGAATGAGGCAAACAAGACTAAAGCCGCACAGGAATTGCGCATTCCCGGGCTGCAATGGCATTCCGAAGTCGTGCCGAACGCCGCAACCACCCTTGCCGCGGCTTCCAACTGGATAACTTCTCAGCTAACGAAATACCCGGTTCAAACCGGCAATCGCCGCATTGCACCGGAAGGCTCGGCCATCCGTCATTTCGAGAGAGTTTCCATGGCAGCTCCCTTCGATTTCCTCTCCGCCGACGGCGCGATGAATACGCTGGTGCGCGGGCATGACTGGTCGGCGACGCCGCTCGGCACGGCCGAGCACTGGCCGACCGCGCTGAAGACGCTGCTCGGCGTGATGATCGGCTCGCCGCAGCCCATGCTGCTGGTCTGGGGTGCGGCCCAGACGACGCTCTACAACGAGGGCTATGCCGCGATGCTGGGCGGCCGCCATCCTGGCGCGCTCGGCCGCGCCTTCGGCGACGTCTGGTTCGACATCTGGGACCAGGTCGAGCCGATCCTGTCGCGCGCCTATGCGGGCGAGCCGACCTATATGAGCGACATCGAGTTCCTGATGCGCCGCAACGGCTATCTCGAGGAGACGCATTTCGATTTCTCCTACACGCCGGTGCGCGACGAGGCCGGCGCCGTCATCGGCATGTTCTGCGTCTGCACCGAAACCACCGAGCGCGTTGCGGTGGAGAAGGCGTTGCGGGAGAGCGAGGCGGCGACACGCGGGCGCGAGGCGCAGTTCCGCCGGCTTGCCCAATCGGTACCGAACCAGGTCTGGACCGCCACCGCCGACGGGACCATCGACTGGGTCAACGATCGTGTCATGACCTATTGCAATGCGACCGCCGAGCAGCTGGCGACGAACTGGGAAATGTTCGTCCATCCCGAGGATGCCGAGCCCGCCGGCAAGGCCTGGGCCGCCGCGGTCGCCGGCAACGATCGCTACGAGTCCGAGTTTCGCGTCCGCCGCCACGACGGCGTCTACCGCTGGACGGTGTCCCGCGCCGAATCCGTCACCGATGACAATGGCGTCGTCCGCTGGATCGGCACCAATGCCGACATCCAGGACCAGAAGGAGAAGCTGAGCGAGCTTACCGCGATCAATCTCGCGCTGGAGGCCGCGGTCGAGGCGCGCACGCGCGAGCGCGACGGCATCTGGACGCTGATCCCCGATCTCCTGATGACCGGCACGCTCGACGGGCAGCTGTTGTCGGTCAACCCGGCCTGGACACGCCTGCTCGGCCACGACGAGGCGATGCTGCTGGCGACCCCGTTCTGGCAGCTCGTCCACCCCGATGATCTCGCCGTCAGCGCCGACGCGGTGGCAAGGATGCGGCGCGGCGAGAGTGCGCGGCACGAGAACCGGGTGCGCGCCGCCGACGGCAGCTATTGCTGGTTCGACTGGGTGAGCACGCCGAAGGGCAACAACTTCCATGCCGTCGCCCGCGACATCACCGCGCTCCGGCTGCGGCAGGCCGAGCTGGAGCAAGCGCAGGAGCAGCTGCGCCAGGCGCAGAAGATGGAAGCAGTAGGCCAGCTGACCGGCGGCATCGCGCACGACTTCAACAACATGCTGGCGGTCATCATCGGCTCGCTCGATCTGCTCAGCCGGCGGATCGACAGCGAGGACGAGCGGGCCCGGCGCTATGTCGACAACGCCATGGAAGGCGGCCGCCGCGCTGCGGCGCTGACGCAGCGCCTGCTTGCCTTCTCGCGCCAGCAGCCGCTGAGCCCGGAAGCCATCGACGTCAACCGCCTGGTCTCCGGCATGTCGGATCTGCTGCGCCATACGCTGAGTGGGCTGGTGCAGCTGGAGGCGATGCTTGGGGAAGGCTTATGGCGCTGCCATGCCGACCCGAACCAGCTCGAGAACGCGATCCTCAACCTCGCGGTGAATGCGAGGGACGCCATGGCGCCTCAAGGGGGGCGGCTGACCATCGAGACCCGGAACGCTCATCTCGATGCCGCCTATGCCGCGAGCCATCCCGACATCGCGCCGGGCGAATATGTGCTGATCGCGGTCAGCGATACCGGCACGGGCATGCCCACCGCGGTGATCGAGAAAGCCTTCAATCCCTTCTTCACCACCAAGGACGTCGGCAAGGGCACGGGGCTCGGGCTGTCCATGGTCTACGGTTTCGCCCGGCAATCCGGCGGCCACGTCAAGATCTACTCCGAGCCAGGGTTCGGAACGACGATCAAGATTTTTCTGCCGCGTCATCACGCGAGCAGCGAGAAAGATGCTCAGAACATGGCTTCCTCGCCGGACGAAGACGAAGGGGCGCGCTCTGCGATGCTGACGGAATAAGCGGCCATATCGCTAAAATTAGTTCTGGGAACAATGCCCTGCAGTGGCGCCCGGTGTCAGGCGCGAAAGCATAGGGCGCCGGTCGCGCGCAGTTTTTTACGACATTCGAAGTCGGGACGGCAGATGAATACGAAACGCCTGCGATAGACGTTACTGCCCGCTATCTCGCCAGATGCTCTGAATAACAGAAGACTAAACGACCTCAGGCGCTACCGGCTTCGGTGACTACCTTGTGCAACGACCGGGCGTCGTATGGCTTCGGCAGAAGCGGCCAGCTGACTGGCTTGATGTTGACGTAGCCGGAGACCAGCACGATCCACAGATCCGGCCAGCGGACGGCGGCCACTTCGGCCAGCTCCGGCCCGGTCATTCCGGGCATCCGACAGTCGCTGAACAGCAGCGACACATCGGCCCGACCCTCGAGGATCTTCAAGGCGGCCAAGCCGTCGCTGGCTTCCAGAACGTCGAAACCCATGTCCTCGAACATGTCGACAGCATTCATTCGCACGAGCGGTTCGTCGTCGACGACGAGAACAACCTTGCGAGCACCTTGCATCTGAAGACCTGCAGTCACGATGGATCCCGTCACTCTATACGCTTGCCACAGTGGTAACCGCCGAAGGAGACCCGAGGCTTACCCATGCAAGTTTTGCCGCCCCGGGGGTATCGCAGGGCAAGCTCGTCCGCACTGGTCTACAATGATCGATTGTTGGATTCGTTGCACGGTCCGATTGGGCCCGTCAGCCCCGCACAAGCAACGGCCGAGGGAATGCGACATTCTAGCCACAAGACAGCGTTTGCCTGCAACAAAAACGCCCGCCGACAGTCGTCGGCGGGCGTTAATCTGCAGCGTGGTGACCAAATGTTGGTCAGGCGGTGATCAGGCGGTGATCTTGCCGTCGACGCGGCGCACGAGGCCGAGCGGATTTTCGTCCTTCAGCGCGTCCGGCAGCAGCGCTGCCGGCAGATCCTGGTAGGAGACCGGGCGCAGGAAGCGGTGGATGGCAAGGCTGCCGACCGAGGTCGACCGGCCGTCGGCCGTCGCTGGGAACGGCCCGCCGTGCACCATCGCATGCGCCACCTCGACGCCGGTGCCGAAACCGTTGACGAGAATACGCCCGGCCTTGCGCTCGAGAAGCGGCAGCAACGCTTTCGCCGCGGCGTAATCGGCCTCCTCGATGTGGATAGCGGCGGTCAGCTGGCCTTCCAGCGCCTCGACGACGCTGCGCATCTCCGCCGCGTCCGCACAGCGGATCAGCAGCGAGGAAGAGCCGAAGACCTCCTCGTGCAGCTCGGGATGGGCCAGGAAGTCGGCCGCCTTGACGCTGAAGAGGGCAGCGCGACCCTTGAGGCCCTCGCCGGCGAGACCCTCGGCAAGCTTCGTCACGGCCGCGTGGCCGGCGAGCTTGTCGACGCCCTCGCAATAGGCCTTCTGGATGCCGGGCGTCAGCATGACGGCGGCGGGCGCCGAGGCCATCGCCTCGCTGGCGCCGGCGACGAAGGCGTCGAGGCCCGCGCTCTCGACCGCGATGAGGAGGCCTGGATTGGTGCAGAACTGGCCGGCGCCGAGCGTCAGCGATCCGACGAAGGCCTTGCCGATAGCTTCACCGCGGGCCGCGAGGGCAGCGGGGAAGAGGAGCACCGGGTTGATCGAGCTCATCTCGGCGTAGACCGGGATCGGCTCCTTGCGCTCGGAAGCAATCTTGACCAGCGCCATGCCGCCGCCGCGCGAGCCGGTGAAGCCGACCGCCTTGATGCGGTGATCGGCGACCAGCGCCTGGCCGGCCTTGCGGCCGCTGTCGAAGATCAGCGAGAACACGCCCTCCGGCAAGCCGCAATCCTTGACCGCCTTCTGGACGGCACGGCCGACCAGCTCGGAGGTGCCGGGATGGGCCGAATGCGCCTTCACCACCACCGGGCAGCCCGCGGCGAGCGCCGAGGCGGTGTCACCACCGGCGACCGAGAACGCCAGCGGGAAGTTGGAGGCGCCGAACACCGCAACCGGGCCGAGCGGGACGTTGCGCAGGCGCAGGTCCGGCCGCGGCAGCGGCTGGCGCTCGGGCTGGGCCGGATCGATCCGGGCTTCGAGATAGCCGCCATCGCGCAGCACGCCGGCGAACAGCTTCAGCTGGCCCATGGTACGGCCCCGCTCGCCCTCGATCCGGCCGCGCGGCAGGCCGCTCTCGGCCATGCAGCGCTCGACCAGCTCGTCGCCGATGGCGAGGATGTTGTCGGCAATGGTCTCGAGGAACCTGGCGCGGTCCTCGAGGCTGGTCTCGCGATAGGTGTCGAAGGCGGCTTCCGCCAGCGCGCAGGCGGCATCGGCATCTTCCAGCGTCGCGCCACCGAAACCTGGCTGCAGCGTCGCGCCGGTCGCGGCCTCGATGCCGAAGAGCTCGCCATTGCTGCCCTTGGCGGTGCGCTGGCCGATGAACTGTTCGCCGAGAATGGTCATGTGGATGTCTCCTGGGACGGCGGCGCCATCGCCGGCACGGGGGCCGGGGTGCGCTGCAAGATGGGAGGCGCCGGGCGCCGATCGGGTCAGGCGGCCGTGGCGGCGCCCGGATGCGGATCACTCCGCCTATCTAGGTCATCCCGCCGCCGATCCCAAGACCGGCGGACGGGCTTTCATCGTATGTTCACGGCCGACAGGGCGGCCGCGGCTCACTTGCCCCAGCGCAGGACCAGCGGATCGACGGTCCGCGCGATCTCCAGGAGCCCTTCCCGCGTATCGGGATGGATCTGGTCGAGCGGGTGGCGCACCACGTCGCTCTTGATCACGCCGCCGGCCATCATCGCCGTCTTGGCAGCCCGCAGGCCGCACTGGCGGTTCTCGTAGTTCACCAGGGGCAGGATGCGCGCATAGGCCTCGGCAGCGCCGACGCGGTCGCCGGCACGGTGCAGGTCGAAGACCGGGCGGAGCAGGTCGGGCAGCAGCGCGCTCGACATGGTGCCGGTGGCGCCGGCGTCGAGATCGGCCATCATGGTGATCGCCTCCTCGCCGTCGAACGGACCGACGACCAGATCACCGCCGGCGGCGATCAGCGCGCGGAGCTTGGCGGCGGTCTGCGGCGTCTCGATCTTGAAATAGCGCAGCTGCGGCACGGCCTCGGCCATCTTGAGCATCGTCGGCACAGAGAGCGTCACGCCCGAGAGCGGCGCGTCCTGCAGCATGATCGGAATGCCGGCGGCCTCGCCGACGCGCTGGAAATGCTCGATCATCGAGGTCTCGTCGATGCGCAGGCCGGTGCCGTGATAGGGCGGCATCAGCATCAGCATGGCCGCGCCGCGCGTCGCCGCGTGCTTGCCGCGCTCGGCGGCGACGCGGGTGGAGAAATGGCTGGTGGTGACCATCACCGGGACCCGGCCCGCGACATGCTCGAGGCTGAGCTCGGTCAGCGTCTCGCGCTCGCCGTCCGAGAGCAGGAACTGCTCGGAATAGTTGGCGAGGATGCAGATGCCGTCGACACCCTGGTCGATCATGCAGTCGAGCACCCGGCGCATGCCCTCGAGGTCGAGGTCGCCGTTCTCGTGGAAGGGGGTGGGCGCTACGGGCCAGAGGCCGGTGAAGGGTCGTGTCATGTCGGTTCCGATGCTGCGGGCCGCGGGAAGAGCGACAGCGGGAAGGACCGGCTGCCACGATCTGCCGCGGGAATACCAGCGCAAGGGACGTCCGACAATCCGCCGACCGCGCTAATCATCGTACGATTCGATTGAATCATGTCCGCGGGTGCTTCGGGGACCATTGCCAGAGCATCCCCGGATGCGGGTGGCCTGTGCCAATCAAGGAAAGATGCTGCAGACCCGCAGCAGAGAGGGTCCCTTGCGGGTCCACCCGCATGCCCGGCGCGAGGCAGCCGGCCTCCCCCGTCAGACGGCAGTCGGCGCGCGGCAGACGTCGACCCACTGCGCTTCGGCAAGGTCGGCCATGCGCCCGGGCGACAGCCGCACGGCGGAGTTTGGGGACCCGGCCGCGGGGATCACCACGTCGAAGGCCCGCAGGCTGACGTCGCAGTGCACCGTCAGCGCTGTCGCGAGGCCGAAGGGGCAGACGCCACCGATCGGATGGCCGGTCAACGCCACCACCTCCTCCGCCGTCATCATCTTCACCTTGCCGCCGAAGACAGCCCGCGCCTTGGCATTGTCGAGCCGCGCATCGCCAGCCGTCACCAGCAGCAACGGCCGCTCGCCCACCATCAGCGCCAGCGTCTTGGCGATCTGGGCCGGCAAGACGCCATGCTCCGACGCCGCCATGGCGACGGTCGCCGTGCTCGACGGGGTCTCGAGGATGTCGAGATCGGGCGCCTGCTCGGCGAGAAAGGCGCGGACTGAATCAAGGCTCATGCGACCTCCAGAACGGATATGCCGCGGGCATCGCTTCTGATTGCGGCGGCCCCGGCGCTTTACAGAACGGTCTGCCGGAAAGCAGAGTGCCTGAACAGTGGGGTTTTCACGTCTATCCCTGCCGTGTCCCGCATATCTCTTTCCCGCACACCTCTTTCCCGCACACCTCTTTCCCGATTGCAGCCAGAGCCGTCCCATGAGCCAGCCCGACCTCGACACCACCGTCCGCGAAATCGCCGACGAGATGCGCCAGCGGCCGGATCGCGGCGAGGTGGCCAGCTACATCCCCGAGCTCGCCCGCGTCGATCCGGCGGCGTTCGGCATGGCGGTGATCGATGCGGAGGGCAATGTCGCCCTCGGTGGCGACGCCGAGACCCCCTTCTCCATCCAGAGCGTCTCGAAGGTCTTCACCCTGACGCTGGCGCTCGGTCAGATCGGCGACCGGCTCTGGCAGCGGGTCGGGCGCGAGCCGTCGGGCACCGCCTTCAACTCGATCGTCCAGCTGGAGCGGGAATCGGGCATCCCGCGCAACCCCTTCATCAATGCCGGTGCGATCGCCGTCACCGACGTCATCCTCTCCGGCCACAAGCCGCGCGAGGCACTGGGCGAGATCCTGCGTTTCATGCGCTTCCTCGCCGACGACCCGTCGATCACCATCGACGAGGCGGTGGCCGCGTCCGAGCAACGCACCGGCTTTCGCAACGCGGCGCTCGCCAACTACATGAAATCCTTCGGCGTCATCGACAATCCGGTCGACTACACGCTCGGCGTCTACTTCCACCATTGCGCCATCGCCATGTCCTGCCGGCAGCTGGCGATGGCGGGGCGCTTTCTCGCAGCCCGCGGCCGCAATCCTGCGACCGGCTTCACCGTGGTCACGCCGGAACGCGCCCGCCGCATCAACGCGGTGATGCTGACCTGCGGCCACTATGACGGATCCGGTGAGTTCGCCTACCGCGTTGGCTTGCCCGGCAAGAGCGGCGTCGGCGGCGGCATCCTGGCGATTGCGCCCGGCAAGGCATCGATCGCCGTCTGGTCGCCGGGCCTCGATGCCTCCGGCAACTCCCACCTCGGCCGCATCGCGCTGGAGCAGCTGACGCGGCGGATGGGCTGGTCGATTTTCGGCGCCTGAGGAATCAGCCCAAGCAACTAGGGCTGAGAAAAAGCAGAAGGTCGCGGGAGGGAAATCCTCCGCGCGCCAAAAAGGCTAAGCCGGGTATCAGGGCTTGCGGGCAGCTTCCGCAGCCTCGCGCACCGCGTCCTCGTGGTACCAGCTGCCGAAGGAGGATGCGACGCCCAGCGCCGCGGCGTTCTCGGTCTGCCGATCGGCGAGGTGGCCGGCAAATCCCAGCCGGCCGCGCTTGGGAAACTGGATGATCCGGGCGGTCTGCCTTGGGGCATGTGTCAACATCTGCCTGTCCTCCCTGAAGCGCCCGGCATGGCCTGCGGAGCGTCGCGGCTGCACTATTTTTGCGCTATCTGCCCTAAATATAATCAGCTTGAGCCGGATTCCAAGGCATGAATCGAAGAGGCTTGAATTGCCGTCCCTTTTCCTACCGGCCTCCGCGGCGCGACACAGGGATCTGTAGCCAGCATCTCAGTTTGGCATGTAAAATGCTTTAAGGGAGGAGGCTGCCTGCGCGGGCCCGAAGCGTGCGCGATGCAGGCCAAAGGTTTTCAGTTCGTATCACCACCTTACGAGAGTTTCGCGATGACAAAATTTAAGCTTGAGTACATCTGGCTCGACGGCTACACGCCGGTTCCGAACCTGCGCGGCAAGACCCAAATCAAGGAATTCGAAGAGTTTCCGACGCTCGAGCAGCTGCCGCTGTGGGGCTTCGATGGCTCTTCCACGATGCAGGCCGAGGGCAGCAATTCCGATTGCGTGCTGAAGCCGGTCCGCGTCTTCCCGGATGCCGCCCGCACCAACGGCGTGCTGGTGATGTGCGAAGTCATGATGCCGGACGGCAAGACCCCGCATCCCTCGAACACCCGCGCGCAGATCCTCGACGACGAGGGCGCCTGGTTCGGCTTCGAGCAGGAATACTTCTTCTACCAGGACGGCCGCCCGCTCGGCTTCCCCGAGTCCGGCTACCCGGCGCCGCAGGGCACCTATTACACCGGCGTCGGCTACGCGAACGTCGGTTCGGTCGCGCGCGAGATCGTCGAGGAGCACCTCGACCTCTGCCTCGCCGCCGGCATCAACCACGAGGGCATCAACGCCGAAGTGGCCAAGGGCCAGTGGGAATTCCAGATCTTCGGCAAGGGCTCCAAGCGCGCCGCCGACGAGATGTGGATGGCCCGCTACCTGCTGCAGCGCCTGACCGAGCAGTACGGCATCGACATCGAGTACCACTGCAAGCCGCTCGGCGACACCGACTGGAACGGCTCGGGCATGCACGCCAACTTCTCGACCACCCACATGCGCGAAGTCGGCGGCAAGGCCTATTTCGAGGCGCTGATGGCGCAGTTCGACAAGAACCTGATGGACCACATCAACGTCTACGGCCCGGACAACGACAAGCGCCTGACCGGCAAGCACGAGACCGCCCCGTGGAACAAGTTCAGCTACGGCGTCGCCGACCGCGGCGCCTCGATCCGCGTGCCGCATTCCTTCGTCAACAATGACTGGAAGGGCTACCTCGAGGACCGCCGCCCGAACAGCCAGGGCGACCCCTACGCCATCGCCTCGCAGATCCTGAAGACCATCTCGGAAGTCCCGACATCGGCCAGCATCTCCGCTGCCGCTTAAGGCTTATGGTTTGACGTGAGAGAAGGGCGCGCACCGCAGGGTGTGCGCCCTTTTTCTTATGGTTGCAGAAAGGATCACCAACCCCTCCGCTTCGTCATCCCGGCCCCCGAGCCGGGATCCATTCCTCGGCGCGTCAACACCGGTCCGGTTCAGAACGGCGGGAAGGTCCGCCCTCATCCTACTGGTTCAGCGATTTGGAATGGATCCTGGATCAGGTCCGGGATGACGAGGTCTGGAACCTTAGCCCGGCACCGGCGCATCCGCCCGCAGCAGTCCCTCGGCCTTGAGATCCGCCCAGAGCCCCACCGGCACCTTGGTATCGATCAGCGCCGAGTTCCGCTCGATGTGCGACAGGGCGGCGACGCCGGGGATGACGGAGGCGACGGCCGGGTGGGTCAGCGGGAACTGCAAGGCGGCGGCTGCCATCGGCGTGCCGTGCGCCCGGCAGACCGCCTCGATGGCATCGACCTTGGCGCGAATCTCCGCCGGCGCCGGCGCATAGTTGTAGGTTGCGCCGTCGACTGCGCCGGTGGCGAGGATGCCGGAGTTGAACGCACCGCCGATGACGATCGAGACGTTTTCAGAGATGCAGCGCGGCAGGAAGGAATCGAGCGATTCCTGTTCCAGCAGCGTGTAGCGCCCGGCGAGCAGGAAGACATCCCAGCGACCGCGGTCCATCGCCTTCTCGCAGGCCTGCCATTCGTTGACGCCGAGGCCGATCGCCTTCACCGCACCGGAGGAGCGGAGCTGGTCGAGCGCCTTGTATCCGCCCTCCATCGCCGTCTCGAACGGGGCGAGGTTCCCCTTGCCTTGCGTCTCCTCGCCGACATCGTGGACGAAGAGGATCTCGACATGGTCGGTGCCGAGCCGCTGCAGACTGTCCTCGAAGGAGCGCATCACGCCGTCGTAGGAATAGTCGAAGACCGGGCGGAACGGCGCCGCGTCGAAAAAGGCGTTCTGCGTCGCGTCGTGCTTGGCGTCCGGCACCAGTAGCCGCCCGACCTTGGTCGAGATCACCGCCTGCGACCGGTCCAGCCGCCGCAGCGCCTCGCCGACGCGCCGCTCGCTGAGGCCGGAACCGTAGAACGGCGCAGTGTCGATGAAGGTGTGCCCGGCCTCGAAGGCCGCGAGCACCAGCTCCGACGCGTCCTTGTCGGCGATTGGGTGGAACAGATTGCCGAGCGGCGCGGTGCCAAAGCCGTAGACCGGCAGCGTCAGATCCGTCCCGCCGACCTGGCGTCGTTCGAATGCCATGCTTTTCCTCCCTGGGCCGTTCCGGCCGATTGTGCCGAGGCGGATGCCGCCCGGATTGTCTCTCGTGTCGCGTTTCACAGCCCCGCGCGCGATCAGCAACAGATCCCGCCGCTGCACCGGACGCTTCCAGCCCATGGGACTGCTTCAGCGCCGGAGACGCTGGTGGCGCTGTCCACACCGAGGACGCTGAGATAGCGGGACGGCGCGGGGGCGTCGAGCACCGTTCATCCGGCGCCGGCGCCGTCCCGACCGGTCAGCGGCTAAGCCGCGCGTTCCTCGCGGTGGATGAGGCCCATGATACCCTGGCTCATGCCGTCGTAGGCCCCGTCATTGGCAAGCTCGCCGCAGACCTTGTAGTCGTTCATCACCACGATACGGTCGGCAAGGCCGATCATCTCCGGCATGTCGCTGGTGATGACGAGGATCGCGGTGCCGGCGTCCGCCAGCTCGCGCAGGAGATCGTGGAGATAGGCTTTCGTCTTGATGTCGATGCCGACCGAGGGCTCGTCGACGATCAGGATCTTCACCCCCGCCGCCAGCCATTTTGCAACGCTGATCTTCTGCTGGTTGCCGCCCGAAAGGTTGCCGACGGTCTGGAACAGGCTCGGCGTCTTCACTTCGAGTTTCGCGATGAAGGGCGCGACGGCCTGGCGGATTCGGCCGTCGGTGAGGAGGCCGAAAGCCCCGGACAGCTGGCGCCAGACGGCGATGCCCGCATTGTCGAGCACCGAGTGCATCAGCACCAGGCCCTCCTGCTTGCGGTCCTCGCTGACATAGCCGATGCCGTGCCGGTGCACCGCCTCGGCGACGGACCCGATCTTCACCGGCTTGCCGGAGACTTCGACGGTGCCTTGCGTCACCGGCGACTGGCCCATGATGCATTTGGCGAGCTCCGTCCGGCCCGCGCCGACGAGACCGTAGAGGCCGACGATCTCGCCCTGGCGCAGAGTGAGGTCGACACCGACGTGGCCGAGCGGGGTCGACACGCCCTTCAGCTGCAGCGCCACCGGCGCGCTCGAGGGCACCCGCTGCTTCCAGCCGCTCGCCTGCTCGCCGCGGCCGATCATCATGGTGACGAGGTCGTGCCGGGTCAGCCCCTCCATCGAGCGGCTGGGCGAGGCATTGCTGCCGTCGCGCAGGACCGTGACGCGGTCGCAGATCTCCAGCACTTCCTCCAGCTTGTGGGACACGAAGAGGATGCTAGCGCCATTGTCGCGCAGCTTCTTCAGGAAGCCGAACAGGACGTCGGTCTCGCTGGAGGTGAGCGAGGCCGTCGGCTCGTCGAGGAGAAGGACGCGCGAGCGCAGCGACAGCGCCTTGGCGATCTCGACCAGCTGCATCTGCGCGACCGAGAGTTTCGACACCGGCGTGCGGGGATCGATGTCGAGG
The DNA here is from genome assembly GCF_055730125.2 of Mesocryomonas fontinalis. Lineage (NCBI taxonomy): Bacteria > Pseudomonadati > Pseudomonadota > Alphaproteobacteria > Hyphomicrobiales > Aurantimonadaceae > Mesocryomonas > Mesocryomonas fontinalis. The sequence goes on from NZ_JBUZWG020000004.1 coordinate 417,957, forward strand.
TCGAGCGCCTCCAGCCAGCGCTGCGCCTGCCGGTTCAGTTCCGCATAGTCGACCGGCTTCAGGAAGCGCCCGCCGAGCTGCTCGAGATGGATGTTCTCCGCGACCGAGAAGCGCGGGATCAGGTTGCGCTCCTGGTGGACGACGCCGATCCGGTGGGCGATGGCGTCGCGCGGGCTGGTGAAGGCCACCGTTTCGCCGCCCAGCGTCAGCGTTCCGGCGTCCGGCCGGTGCACGCCGGTGATCACCTTGATCAGCGTCGACTTGCCGGCGCCATTCTCGCCGAGCAGCGCGTGGATCGAATGCGGCGCCAGCGTGAGCGACACGCCGCGCAGCGCCTTGACGCCGGGAAAGCTCTTCTCGATGCCCTTGGCTTCGAAGACCGTCTCCATCTCAGAATCCCTTCCGCGAACCGGCGAGGCGAACCTCGCGCAGCCGGTTGACGCCGACCGCGGTGAGGATCATCGCGCCGAGCACGACCTGCACCAGGAACGGGTCAATGTTGAACAGCACCAGAGCCTGCGTGATGATCGCGACGATGACGACGCCGAACAGCGTCGCGGCGACGCTGACGTGGCCGCCGGCCAGCACCGCGCCGCCGATCACCGGCGCGGCAAAGGAGATGATCAGCCAGTCGTCGCCGATCGTCGGCTGGCCGATCTGCAGGCGGGCGACGAGGAGAATGCCGGCGAGCGCGGCGAGGAAGCCCGACAGCGCATGCGCGAAGACGACGGTGCCGCCGACCGAGATGCCCGACAGCTCCGCCGCGTGGCTGTTGCCGCCGACCGCGAGGATGAAGCGGCCGACCGGCAGGCGGCTGAGGAGGTACCAGAGCCCCACCGCGACGAGGACCGTCGGCAGCGCCAGCCAGGGGAAAGGCCCCACCAGCACCGCCTGGCCGAAGGCCTTGACGCTGTCGGCGACGCCGTAGAACGGCTCGGCGCGGGTGATGCCGAGGTTGATGCCCTTGTAGATCGAGAGGCTCGCCAGGGTGATGACGAAGGCGGAGATGCCGGTCCAGACGATGAAGAGCCCGTTCAGCAGGCCGCAGGCGATACCGAGCATCAGCGCCAGCACGGCGGCGACCGGTGCCGGAAGACCCCAGACTTCCATCATCCCGGCAAACGAGATCGCCGCGAGCCCGCCGATGGCCCCGACCGAGAGGTTCATCTGCCCGATGGCGATGATGATCATCTGCGAGAAGGCGATCAGCGCGTTGACGGCGATCGCCAGGAGCAAAATCTGGATGTTGAACGGCGACAGGAAGGACGGGTTGAAGCTGCCGACGATGACGATCGCCACAAGGGTCACGACGAAGGGGCCGAACCAGTCGGCCCGAAGCGTCCGGGAGAGCGGGGTGCTCTGCGTCGTCGCGGTCATGCGATGTTCCTCCGCGCGAGATAGGAGCGGCGCGCCTTGTCCATCAGCACGGCGAGGAGCAGCAGCAAGCCGAGGAAGGACTGGATCCAGAACTCGCCGAGCTGCAGCAACAGGAGCCCGCTGGTCAGCATGGTGACGAGGAAGGCGCCAAGGCACGTGCCGATCACCGAGACCTTGCCGCCGGTGAGGAGCGTTCCGCCGAGCACCGGGCCGAGAAAGGCCGGGAGCAGCCAGTCCTGGCCGAGCTGCCCGGCCATCGACGGGATCGCCGCGCCGTTGCGCGCGACCAGCATCAAGGCAGCGACCGCGGCGATCGCGCCGGACAGCATGTGGCAGAGGATGAAGATCCGCCCGACCGGAATGCCCGACATTTCCGCCACCTCGGGCTTGGCCCCGGCGGCGAGCATTTCGCGGCCGAGCGCGGTGAAGCGGTAGAGGAAGACCAGGCCAAGCGCGACGGCGAGCGTCACCAGGAGCAGCGGCGAGACATAGCCCGCGAGCTTCATCTTGCCGAAGGCGGTGAAGGCTGGCGGCAAGCCGCGGAAGGATTCCGCCCGCGTCAGGAAGATCATGACGCCGAAGAAGATGCTCATGGTCGCGAGCGTGATGATGAAGGAGTGGAGGCCGGTGCGCACGACCGTCCAGCCGTTGACGAAGCCGAGCGCCGCGCCGAGCGCCAGCGCGCCGACGATCGCCAGCGGCCAGGGCAGACCGACGCTCTCGATGAGATAGCCGACGGTCATCGCGGCGGAGACGCCGATCGCCCCGACCGCGAGATTCAGGCCGCCGGTGACGATGACGACCATCATCGAGAGGCCGATCATCATGTTGATGGCGGAGGTTCGGCCGAGGGTGAAGAGATTGAACGGCGACAGAAAACCGCCCGCCAGCGTGCCGAAGAGCACGAGGAAGACGACGATCAGCGCCGCCAGCCCGAACTCGTTGGTCAGGTAGAATTTGGTCGCGGCGTCGACCTTGGCGGCCGGGGCGGAAGCCTCGCCGGCCGGGCGCGTGCGCGGGGTTGTCTCAAGGATCATGCGGTACTCTCTTCCCTCAGCGTCGAACGGCATGGTTCCGCCGGCGCCCGCGCGGCGCCGGCGGAACCGGCTCGGTCAGGGGCAGTCGAGATAGGTCTTCTCGAAGCCGTCGAAGAGCGTCTTGGTGATCGCCTGCATCGACTGGACGTAGGTGTCGACCGCATCGGCCGCGACGTAGACGGTGCCGCTGTCGATGAACTTCGCCGTCAGCGCGTTGGACTTGAACGGCGCGTCGGCCTTCACGGTGCAGCCGGAGCGGAGCTTGTCGAGCGCGAAGCTGCCGATATAGCCCTGGCCATAGGGGTTCTGCAGCATGGTGCCGGAGACGAAGCCATCCTTGATTGCCTTCAGCACGACCTCGTCATGGTCGATGCCGACCATCTTGATGCGCTTGTCGCCGATCTTGCGCAGCGCGTTGGCGGCAACGACTGCGGGCACCCAGGCGGTGGTGACGATGCCGTCGATCTCGCCGGCATGGGCCGCGAGATAGGCGTTGATCTTCTCTTCCGCCGGCTCGGGCGCGTCGATGTCGGCGATCACCTGGACGACGGTCGCGCCGCCCTCCTTGGCAGCCTTCTCGACCGCGTCGATGCGGAGCTGGGTGTTGGGATCGACGAGGAAGCCGGTGAAATGGGCGATGCGCTTCTTCTCGCCGAGCGTCTTCAGCAGTTCCTTCGTGCCGAGATAGGCGGAGTTGCCGGTATCGGTGCCGAGGCAGAAGGCGGCCTCCGACGGATCCTTCAGGCAGCCGGCGCCGGCGATCACCGGGGCGTCGTTGCCGACGAGTTCGGACACTGTGCTGACCGAGCCCACGGAATCGCCGGGGAAGACGAGAAAGCCGTTATAGCCCTGCGAGAGCATGCTCTCGAGCAACTGGTTCTGCTGGCTGAGCTCCCATTTCTGCGGGACCTTGTAGTCGGCGCCAGCGAGCTTGAAATCCCGCGCCGCGTCCTTGCCGGCCTGCTCCCAGGCGGTGAAGTAGGGGTGCGGACCGCCCGGCACGAGGCCGATCTTGGTGTCGTCCGCCGCCTGGGCCACCCCGAGGCCGGCCGCCATCGACAGCCCGGCCACCACCAGTCGCATCATCCGTTTCGACATGAAATTTCCTCCCGTTCCAAGCCGCTTTTCCGTCTTTCTGCTGCCTCCTCCCGCGGAAGCGACGCAGGCGGCTTGCGCTGACCGGGCCGACACTAGTATTCTTGTATCCAAGCCGCAAACGGATTCTCGCGGCAAGGATATCGGAACCGGCATGAGCGAGGCGACGCGGACGACAGAGGTGCCGGGGATCGGGGGTGAAGGCCTTTCCGACCTCAACCTGCAGCTCGACCGGCGCCTGTCGGTCGCCGACCAGGTGCACCGCGTGCTGCGCGAGGCGATCGTCCGCGTGCGGCTGATGCCGGGCACACCGATCTCGGAAAACTCGATCTGCCGCCAGTTCGCGGTGTCGCGAACCCCGGTGCGGGCGGCGATCCAGCGTTTGTCGGAAGAAGGGCTCGTCGACGTCTATCCGCAGCAGGGCAGCTTCGTTGCAAAGATCCGGATCGGCGGCATCCACGACAATCATTTCGTCCGCCGCTCGCTCGAGGTGGCGCTGCTGCGGGAGGTCGCGCCGCGCTGGACGGGGGCGATGAGCGGCACGCTGCGCGAGGCCGTCGACGCCCAGCGCGCTGCGGTCGAGGCCGCCGACGCCGACGCCTTCCACGCCAGCGACGAGCGCTTCCACCAGCTCTTCGCCATCCATGCCGGCCGAGACGGCGTCTGGTCGGCGATCTTCGCGGCGAAGTCGCAGCTGACCCGCTTCATCCGCTTCTCCGGCCATGCCAAGCGGCTCCCGGTGGTGATCGAGGAGCATCTCGCCATCCTCGATGCGCTCGACGCCGGCGACGCGGCCGCCGCCGAGGCGGCGCTGGTCACCCATCTCGACCAGATCTTCATTCTCTTCGACCAGCTCCCCGAGGCGGAGCGCCGGCACTTCGTGCCGTAGGCCCTTCAGAAAGGATCCGACATGCTGGAACTCAGCGGCAGGACTGCGCTCGTCACCGGTGCCGCCGGCGGCATCGGCCGGGCGATCGCCGACCGCCTCGCCGCCGCCGGCGCCCGCATCGCGCTCGTCGACCGCGACGCGGCGGCCCTTGCGCGCGTCGCGGCGGATCTCGGCGACAGCGCCACGCCGTTCGTCGTCGACCTCGCCGATCCCGGATCAATCGCCGCCGGCATCGCCGCGGTGCTCGCGCAATTCGAGCGCGTCGACATCCTCGTCAACAATGCCGGCATCCTCTCGCCCAACAAGCTCGCCGGCACGACGCTCGTAGAATGGCAGTCGCTGATGGCGGTCAACCTCGACGCCGCCTTCCTCCTCACCCAGGCCGTGGTGCCCGGTATGAAGGCGAACGGCTGGGGAAGGCTGATCAACATGTCCTCCTATGCCTGGAAGTCGGGCGGCCTCACCGCCGGCACCGCCTATGCCGTCTCGAAGGCGGCGATGGTCGGGCTGACCTTCTCGTCGGCGCGCGAGCTGACCGGCACCGGCATCACCGCCAACGCCGTCGCGCCAGCCTATGTGGTCTCGCCGATGATCATGGAGCAGCTGACCGAGGCGCAGCGCGCCGCGCAGCTGGCGGCGATCCCGGTCGGCCGGTTCTGCGAGCCGGAGGAGGTGGCGCACACCGTCGCCTTCCTCGCCTCGCCGCTCGCCGGCTTCATCACCGGCGGCATCATCGACATGAACGGCGGCCTGCAGTTCGGCTGACGCGTCCGGCCTTTCCGCCCGTCCCTTCTCCGCCACTCTCCCTCTCCGCCTCTCCCCTGACCGCCCCTCCCTTGACCGGCAGACCAAAATGCAGCGACTTTCCAACGCCACCCTCGCCTCGGCCCTGCCGGGCGTCGACCTCCCCGGCTACGACCGCAGCGCGGTCACCGCCGGCATCGTCCACCTCGGCCTCGGCGCCTTCCACCGGGCGCACCAGGCGGTGTTCGCCGACGACGCCCTCAACCGCGGCGAGACCGGCTGGGGCATCGTCGCCGCGTCGCTGCGGAGCGCCGAGACACGGGACGCGCTGGCGCCGCAGGACGGGCTCTATACCTTTGCGATCCGCGACGGCGAGACGACGCGGCTGCGGGTGATCGGCTCGGTGATCCGCATGATCGTCGCGCCGGAGGACCCGGAGGCGCTGGTCGCCGCGATCGCCGACCCCGCCATCCGGCTGGTGACGCTGACCATTACCGAGAAGGGCTATGCCGTCGACCGCGGCCGGCTCGACCGTGACGATCCGTCGGTGCGCCGCGATCTCGACGGCGACGGCGCGCCGACCTCGGCGCTCGGCTTCCTTGCCGCCGGCCTCGCACGGCGTCGGCAGACGGGTGCGCCGGGGATCACGGTCGTCTCCTGCGACAACCTGCCGAAGAACGGCGAAACGCTGAAGGCGGTGCTGCTGGAGTTCGCGCAGCTGAAGGACGATGGCCTCGCCCGCTGGATCGAGGCGAACGTCGCCTTCGCCTCCTCGATGGTCGACCGCATCGTGCCGGCGACGACATCGGCCGATCGCGCCGAGGTCGAGGCCGGCCTCGGCCTTGCCGACGTCTGGCCGGTGATGGCCGAGCCCGCCTTCGACTGGGTGATCGAGGATCGCTTTCCCGGCGGACGGCCGCCCTTCGAGGCCAGCGGCGTGCGCTTCGTCGGGGATGTCGAGCCCTATGAGGAGATGAAGCTCCGCCTCCTCAACGGCGCCCATACGGCGATCGCCGCGATCGGCCGCCTCGCCGGCCTGCAGACCGTGCCGGAGACAGTGCGGGACAAGCGGGTCCAGCGCTTCCTCGCGGCCTACTGGGCCGAAGCCGCTCCGACGCTGTCGATCGACGCCGCGACCGCTGCCGCCTACGGCGCGGCCCTCCTGCCGCGCTTCGCCAACCCTGCACTGCCGCACCGGACCGCGCAGATCGCCACCGACGCCTCGCTGAAGGTGCCGCAGCGGCTGCTGGCGCCCTTGCGGATCCGCCGCGCGCGCGGCGAGAACGCGCCGGCGATCCTCTTTGCCATCGCCGCCTACATCCGGTCCTGCCGCGGGATCGACGACGCCGGGCAGATGTTCGCGGTCAGCGATCCCGTGCTGGAACGCTGGGAAGATAAGCCGGCGAAGGAACTGTCGCCCGAGGCTGGGATCGATGCCTTCCTCGGCTTCGAGAGCGTATTCGGCACCGATCTGCGGCTGGATGGCGACGTCGTGGCAGTCCTGAAAGAGTTTGCGCGGACCATCGCGGAAAACGGCGTCCTCGACGCGATCGAGGCTCGCTTCGGCGGCCTGCCGGATGATAACGGGCGGACTGAGCAATAGGCCTTTGGTCGCCGGCCCCGCACAGGACGGGTCGGGATCGGGGCGCAGGGATAATGGGAGAGATGAGATGGAACAGACATGGCGGTGGTTCGGGGACAATGATCCCGTCAGCCTCGATAACGTCCGGCAGGCCGGCGCGACGGGCATAGTCTCGGCGCTGCACCAGATCGCGCCCGGCATCGCCTGGACACCCCAGCAGATCGCCGAGCGCAAGGCTGTGATCGAGGCCGGCGGGCTCGTCTGGAGCGTCTGCGAGAGCATCATGATGCCGAACGCGATCAAGCTCGGCAACGCCGACGCCCCGCGCGCGATCGGCGCCTGGAAGGACACGCTCGCCAACCTCGGCCGCGCCGGGATCAAGACCGTCTGCTACAACTTCATGCCGGTGGTCGACTGGACGCGCACCGACCTGCACTACCGGATGCCGACCTCGGGCCTCGCGCTGCGCTTCGACATGGTCAGCTTCATCGGCTACGACGTCTTCGTGCTCCGGCGGCCGAACGCCGAGGCGAGCTATCCCGCCGATCTCGTCGCCAAAGCCCGCCAGCGGATCGAGGGCATGGACGCCGAGGCCATCGACCGGCTCGAGGCCAACATCATCCGAGGCCTTCCCGGCGGCGAGGCGACCTACGACCGCGCCTCGATCGGCCGGCTGATCGCCGACTATGACGGCCTTTCCGACGACGCGATGCGCGAGAACCTGAAAACCTTCCTGCGCGAGGTGGTGCCCGTGGCCGAAGAGGTCGGCGTCCAGCTCGCCATCCACCCCGACGATCCGCCGTTCTCGCTGTTCGGCCTGCCGCGCGTCGTCTCGACGCCCGCGGACGTCCGCGCGATCCTGTCGGCCGTCGACCGCCCGGCCAACGGCATCACGCTGTGCACCGGCTCCTACGGGTCGCGGGCCGACAACGACGTCACCGCCATGGTGCGCGAGTTCGCCGAGCGCATCCACTTCGTCCACCTTCGCAACGTCACCGTCGAGCCGGACGGCTCCTTCGTCGAGGACGAGCATCTCGAGGGCGGGACCGACATGGTGGCGGTGATCGACCTCCTCCTGCGCGAGGAAGGCCGACGCCGGGCGGCGGGCGACGACAAGCCGATCCCGTTCCGGCCCGACCACGGCCACCTCCTCGGCGACGACATCACCAAGAAGACCAATCCCGGCTACTCGCTGGTCGGCCGGCTGAAGGGCCTCGCGGAACTGCGCGGCATCATCCGCACGCTGGAGCACCCGACGCTCGGCCGGGGGTGAGGCGAGGCGCGCCTGCCGGCTGAGGCCGGGGCGCAAACGTTGGAACCGTCACCCTGGACGTCCAGGGTGACGGGACTGACGGGCCGCCGCTCACTGGAGCCGGTAGATCCGTTCGGCATTGCGGTGGAAGAGCCGCGCCTGTTCGTCCCCGCTGCAGCCGGCGACGATCGTCCGGACCGCCTCGACCCAGGCCGTCAGCCCGCCGCCGAGGGTTGCCACCGGATGGTCGCTGCCCCAGACGAGGCGGTCCCAGCCGAAACAGGCGACCATGTGCTCGACCACCGGGCGGAGATCCTCCGGCGCCCAGCCGGCGGCGGCATGGTTGACGATGCCGGAAATCTTGCCGGAGACGTTCGGCAGGGCGGCGATGGCGGCGATGTCGGCCCGCCAGGCGTCGAGGTCGCCCGCGGCGATCGGCGGATTGCCGCAATGGTCGAGGACGAAGGAGACGTCCGGGCAGCGCTCGGCCAGCGCCCGCCCGACCGGCAGCTGCCGCGCCAGCACGCAGAGATCGAAGCTGAGGCCGGTCGGTCCGATGCGGCGGATGTTATCCGTGAAGCGGGCGGAGGCCGAGAGATCGTCCGGCGATTCATGCAGGATACGGCGCAGGCCCCTGACGCCCGGAATCGCCTGCAGCCGCTCCAGCGCAGCCGGGAAGTCGGCATGCTCCGGCCGGCAGGCGGCCACGGCGCCGATCACCCGTGGGTCGAGCCCGAGCACCAGCGCCGTTTCCGCCGCCTGGTCGGCTTCCGCGACGTCCACCTCCATGTGCAGCGCCGCGGTGATGCCGAGTGGTTCGGCCTCGGCGAAATAGGCCTCGACCGACCAGGGCCGGTTCAACGCCGGCGCGCTTTCCAGCCAGGGATAGGCGAGGCGGTCGGGGTAGACGAGGTGGAGATGGGTATCGAGGATGCGCATGGGACCTCCGGATCGGCCAAGGCGTCGGGGCTGACCGCCGCTCATCGTCTAGGCATGGCGGGCGATGGCGACAAGCGCCGATGCGCCGGCACTCCTGCCTGCCTGCTAGCCCGCCGACTGTCGCCGATGGGCACGCCTGTTTCGAGCCGAAGCGCCGGCGCCTGGCACGCGACAGCATGTCGCACTTTACCGTAGCCAGGAACAGGCTCTCACCATGGTCCCGCTATCGGGCAAGCGCTCATTGAGCTGCCGGAAGCTTCCGCCCTCGAGACCGAGACTCTTTCCGATGAGCAAGACCTTTCGCACCGCACGGGCCCTGGTGGTCGCCCTGCACATCCTGACGCCCTTCGCAGCCGGCAGCGCCGACGCCAAAGGCAAGCTCAATCTGCCGCCGCCGTCCGTGTCGCGGGCGCTGGACGCGATCCTCCTGCCGATCAACGCCTCGGTCGCGCACGAATTCAAGCTCGGCAAGAGCCGGAAGGGCCTGCTGGTGCTGGCGGTGCAGCCGGGCGGCGTCGCCGACCGGCAGGGCATCAAGGCCGGCGACGTGCTGACCGAGGTGCTGGGACACAGGGTGAAGAAGCCGATCGACGTCGACGTGGCAGTGCGGCGCGGGCTGAAGAACAACAACGACAACTTCGCTTTCGGCCTCACCCGGGCTGGCGCGCACCTGGCGGTGACCGCGGTCATCACCCTCGCGCTCTACAACGAGGTCTTCTCGGTCTCGGAGATCTCCTCCTGGTCCAGCTGGTCCGAAAGCACGTCGTTCAGCTATTCGGAATTCGTCTCCGAATATTCCGAGACCATCGAGACCTCCTATGAAAGCGAGGCGTCCGTCGTCGAGGAGGAGGTCACCCACGAGGAGACGACCAGCGAGTCGGCCTCGGAGGAAACCGATGCGACGGACGAGACCACCGATACCGACGGCGACGGCACCCCTGATGCGGCCGATGCCGATGACGACAATGACGGCACGCCCGATGCCACTGACACCGACACCGACACTGGCGACGGCTCGGGCGACGCCTCGGACGACGGCTCGACGGATGACGGCGATGAGGCGAGTGCCGGGGATGCGGATGGTGGAGATGCCGGCGATGCTGGCGACGATGCCGGATCGGATGACGCCGGCGGCGACGACGCAGGCGGCGATGATTCAGGTGGAGATGACGGCGAATAGGGTCACGGTTGAAGGCCGGCGCCGGCCCGCGCCGGCCCTCGCCTGCCCTGGCACCGCGGGCGGGCCATCACGCAGTAAGAACGCGCCAGTCCTCGAACACGGGGGGCAACGTTTGGACGAGCGCATCTCGGACAAGCGGGTGAGCCCCGTCGCGGAAGATGGCGACCGCTCGATCAGGCGAAATAGGCGGGATGGCGTAGGCGCAGTTCGGCAACGTCCGGAATGACCGCGTTGAGGTGACCTTGCATGGCGGTCGCCGCCGCCGCGACGTCGCCGCCGACGATGGCGTCGCGGATCACCACGTGCTCGGCGATCACCTGGCCCATGCGGTCGAGCGCCGGCAAGGTCAGGCGCCGCGCCCGGTCGATCTGCACCTTCACCTGCGCCAGCAGCTTCCAGATGCCGGGATGTCCGCCGATCGCGGCGATCTCGGCGTGGAACGCCTCGTCGGCCTCGTGGAAACCGCCGAGGTCGCCGATCTCGTCCATCAGCCGCTGCCGGGCGATCACGGCGTCGAGCCGCGGGCCCCGATCGGCCGCCGTCGAGCGGGCCGCCGCCGAGACGCTGATGCCCTCGAGCGCCTGGCGCACCAGCACCGCCTCCGGGATGGCGTTGACCGGCACCCGCGAGACGAAGGTGCCGGACTGCGGGAAGATGTCGACGAGCCCCATTTCCGCCAGCCGCAGCAGCGCCTCGCGCACCGGCGTCCGGCTGACACCGAAGCGCTCGACCAGCATTTTCTCCTGCAGCGGCGTGCCGGGGGCGAGTTCCAGCGAGACAATCTCGGAGAGCAACGTCGCGTAGATCAGTCCGGCCGAAGTGATGCGCTGCGGCCGCCCCGTCGCCGTCAGGCCGCTGGCCGCGCCGTGCCCTCCGGGAGCGACATATCCATCCGACACCGACATCTCCCTCAGCCTGTGGTTGACATTCTAATATATCAGAGCGATGGTCCTGCCAAGAGCGACCGTCAGGGCGCCGGTATGAACGGCCAGGACTGAGCCGCCGGCGCGGCGGATGTGGGAGGAAACGGGGATGGCGCTGCACCCGGATCGGCTGTTTCCGATAGAGGCGGACGCGCGGGCGATCGCCCGGCGCCTCTATGGCGAGGTCGCGGCCTTGCCGATCCTGTCGCCGCACGGCCATACCGAACCGTCCTGGTATGCCGACAATTCCCCGTTCAGCGATCCCGCCCAGCTCTTCGTGGTGCCCGACCATTACATCTTCCGTATGCTCTATTCGCAAGGCGTGCCGCTGGAGACGCTCGGCATTCCCCGCAGCGACGGCGGGCCCGTCGAGACCGACGGGCGGGCGATCTGGCGGATTTTCGCTGAGCACTACCGGCTGTTCCGCGGGACGCCTTCACGGCTCTGGTTCGAGCATGCGCTGGAAAGCGTGTTCGGCATCGAGGAGCGGCTGACGGCGGCGAATGCCGACGCGCTCTACGACCGCATCGCCGAGACCTTGCCGACCGACGCCCTCAGGCCGCGCGCCCTGTTCGACCGGTTCGGCATCGAGGCGATCTCGACCACGGATCCGGCGACCGACGACCTCTCGCTGCACCGCCGGATCAAGGCCTCCGGCTGGACCGGACGGGTGCTGCCGACCTACCGGCCGGACGCCGTCGTCGACCCCGAGCGGCCGGGGTTTGCCGACGCGCTGCAGCGGTTTCTGGCGATGGAGGGCCAGCAGACGACCTATGCCGGCTATCTCGAGGCGCACCGTCGCCGGCGGGCCTTCTTCATCGCCAACGGCGCCACCGCGACCGATCACGGCCATCCCTCCGCCCGCACCGCCGATCTGGCGCCCGCCGAGGCCGCCGCGTTGTTCGACACCGTCGTCGCCGGCACCGCGACATCAGACCAGGCCGAAACCTTCCGCGCGCAGATGCTGACCGAGATGGCGCGGATGAGCGTCGCCGATGGGCTGGTGATGCAGATCCATCCGGGCTCGGTGCGCAACCACAATGCTGGCGTCTTCGCCGGCTTCGGCTTCGACAAGGGCGCCGACATCCCCGGCCCCACCGGCTATGTGCACGCTCTGAAGCCGCTGCTCGACGCCGTCGGCAACGAGCGCGGCCTGACGATCATCCTCTTCACCCTCGACGAGACAGCCTATTCGCGCGAGCTGGCGCCGCTTGCCGGCCACTATCCGGCACTCCGGCTGGGTCCGCCCTGGTGGTTCTTCGACAGCCCCGAGGGCATGCGCCGCTTCCGCGAGGCAGCGACCGAGACCGCCGGCTTCTACAACACCGTCGGCTTCAACGACGACACCCGCGCCTTTCTGTCGATCCCGGCCCGCCACGACATGGCGCGGCGGGTCGACTGCGCCTGTCTCGCCCGCCTCGTCGCCGACCACCGGCTGGACGAGGACGAGGCGAAAGAGGTCGCCGAGGATCTCGCCTACCGCCTGGCGAAGGACGCCTACCGCCTGTGACGAAAACCTGACAACGGACCGGCGGCTGGGAGGCCGACCGGTGTTTCTGGGAGGAAACACACCATGCGCATCAACCGCAGACATCTCATTGGGGGCTCCGCCGCGCTCGCCGGCGCCTCACTGCTGCCTTTCGGCGGCAAGGCCTTCGCCGCACTGAAGGCGCCGTCGAGCCCGGTGACCATCACCGTCGTCGACGTCGCCGGCAATCTCGCGCTGACGCAGGCCGCCATGCAGCGCTACACCGAGGCGAAGCCCGAATGGGCGAGCCGCATCGCCTTCACCAAGGCGCCAGCGCCCGAACTGCCCTCCAAGCTGAAGGCCCAGCAGGCCGCCGGGCGGCTCGACATCGACCTGGTGCTGACTGGCACCGACGCGCTTTCGGCCGGCCTCGACCAGGACATCTGGACCGACCTCTCGCCCTACAAGGCGGACCTGCCGAACCTTGAGTCCATCCTGATCCCGCAGGCCTTCAAGATGCAGGCGATGGCCAAGGACCGCGGCGTCGTCGTCTCCTACTACCCGTCCGGCCCGCTGATCGAGTACATGCCCGACCGCGTAGCGACGCCGCCGAAGAGCGCCGACGAGCTTCTCGCCTACACCAAGGCCAATCCGAACAAGTTCATCTATGCACGGCCGGCCAATTCCGGACCGGGCCGCACCTTCCTGATGGGCTTGCCCTACATCCTCGGCGACAGCGACCCGCGCGATCCCGAGAAGGGCTGGGAGAAGACCTGGACCTTCCTCGAGGCGCTCGGCGAGAACATCGAATACTACGCCACCGGCACGACGCAGACGATGCGCGAGTTCGGCGAAGGCACGCGCGACATCGTCGTGTCGACCACCGGCTGGGACATCAACCCTCGCGTCCTCGGCATCGTGCCGGCGGAAGCCAAGGTCGGCACCCTCGCCGGTTTCCACTGGGTCACCGACGCCCACTACATGGTGGTGCCGAAGGGCGTCTCGGAAGAGAAGCTCGCCGTCCTCCTCGACCTCATGAACTTCATGATGACGCCGGAGAGCCAGGCCTATGCCTACGACCAGGGCTATTTCTACCCGGGCCCGGCGGTGAAGGACGTGCCGCTGTCGATGGCGCCGCAGGAGAGCCAGGACGCCATCAAGGAGTTCGGCCGGCCGGAATACGACCAGTGGATCGCCGAGACCCCGCTGGAAGTGCCGCTCGACCCCGACAAGATCGTCGCCGCCTTCCGCATCTGGGACGAGCGCATCGGCGCCAAGAAGAGCTGAGCCGATCTTGGAACGGCGCCGCCCCCAACGGACGGGATCCCAGCGCGCAGCGCCGGGATCTTCGCGCACAGCTCGGAGCCCCCTGCCGTGGCGGTTCTGCGGCGGTTCGGTTCCGGCAGGTTGCGTGATCGCAGCGGAGCCAGTGTTCGAACGGCGCCAACCCCAACGATCGTCATCCTCGCGCGCAGGGCGGGGACCCATGCCGTGGCGGTTCCGTATTGGTTCGGGTCCGGAGAGCCGCGCAACCGCCGAGGCATGGGTCCCCGGGGCTAAAGCCCCGAGGATGACGAACTTTCTTACCCTGCAGGGTCACCACCGCGGCGACGCTCGGCAGCGCTCAGGGAACTGCCCCTCTCTTCACGCCAATGCCCCGCCGCTTTGCCTGATCCAAGGATGCCCATGAACGCCACCTCCTCCCCCGCGGGCGCCACACTGGCCGTCGCCGACAGCGGCCGGCTCGAGCTGGTCGGCCTCCGCCGCAGCTTCGGCGCCTATACCGCGCTCGACGGCATCGACCTGACGGTGGAGAAGGGCGAGTTCATCGCGCTGCTCGGGCCATCGGGCTGCGGCAAGTCGACGGCGCTGAACTGCATCGCCGGCCTGTTGCCGCTGACCTCCGGCGAGATCCGGCTCGACGGGCGGCGGATCGACGAGCTGCAGCCCGAGCAGCGCGGTTTCGGCATGGTGTTCCAGAGCTACGCGCTGTTCCCGCACATGACGATCCGCAAGAATGTCGGCTTCGGCCTGGCCATGCAGGGCGTCGCGAAGGCCGAGGCCGAGGCGCGGATCGACCAGGCGCTCGACCTCGTGCGCCTGCGCGAGCAAGGCGACAAGCTGCCGGGCCAGCTCTCCGGCGGGCAGCAGCAGCGCGTCGCCATCGCCCGCGCCATCGTCATCCGCCCGGCTTTGGTGCTGATGGACGAGCCGCTGTCGAACCTCGACGCCAAGCTGCGGCTGGAGATGCGCGCGGAAATCCGTGCCATCCACGACGCCATCGGCTCGACCACGATCTACGTCACCCACGACCAGGACGAGGCGCTGTCGCTCGCCGACCGGATCGTGGTGATGAGCCAGGGCGTGATCCGCCAGACCGGCACGCCGGAAGATCTCTACGAGCGCCCGAACCATATCGAGGTCGCCGACTTCATGGGGTTCCGCACCCGCATCGCCGGCAGCGTCCAGGCAACCGCGGCAGGCCGCACGACGATCGCCGCGGGCGGCGGCCTGCTCGAGGCCGACCATCCCGGCGAACTTACCCCGGGCGAGGCAGTCACGGTCTCGATCCGTCCGGAGGATCTCGTCGCCTCGGCCGGCGGCCCCGGCCTGACAGCGACGGTCCGCTCGATCGAGTACCGTGGGCGCGCCTTCTTCGGGCTCGCCAACCTTCCCGATGGCGCCCCGGTCTATTTCCGCAGCGATGCCGCCGTTAAGATCGGCGACACGGTCCTCCTGCACGCCGACCCGCAGCGGACGCTGGTCTTCCCGGCGGACAGGCCAAGGCCGGCGGGTGCTGCAGGACGGCCCGCTGGCGCCGGTGAGCGGCGATGAGCGAGGTCATAGGAGCGCGTCCGGTCGCGAGGCCGACGGCCCGGACGTCGCTGCGCACGCGGCTGGCCGCCCGCGGCTTCGACGGCACGACGCTGCTCGTGCTGCCGGGCCTCGTCGCGATCATCGCGCTCTTCGTCTACCCGTTCCTCTATGGCCTCGTGGATTCGCTGACGCCCGAGACCGGGGGAATGTTCGAGAACTACCGCCGCTTCTTCTCCGATCCGTTCCTCTACAACACCATCGGGGCGACGCTGAAGCTGG
This sequence comes from Mesocryomonas fontinalis, assembly GCF_055730125.2. NCBI lineage: Bacteria > Pseudomonadati > Pseudomonadota > Alphaproteobacteria > Hyphomicrobiales > Aurantimonadaceae > Mesocryomonas > Mesocryomonas fontinalis. The sequence continues at coordinate 433,539 of NZ_JBUZWG020000004.1, forward strand.
CGCTGCCGGTGACGATCCTGAACCTCGCGCTGGCCGTGCCCATCGCCTTCCGCGTCCGGCTGATGCGGCGCCAGAAGCTTTTGACCATCCTCCTCGTCCTGCCGATCACGCTCGGCACGGTGCTGGTGGCCGAGGGGCTCCTCAACTATCTCGGGCCGCAAGGCTGGTTCAACCGGACGCTGATCCTCGTCGGCATACTCGATACGCCGATCCGGCTGACCAACAACTACTGGGGCGTCTTCGCCTCGCTCCTGATCACCGGCTTTCCCTTCGCCTTCCTCCTCACCCTCTCCTACGTCACCGGCATCGACCCGGCGATCGAGCAGGCGGCGGCGACGCTCGGCGCCAATGCCTGGGCACGCTTCCGCAAGGTGCTGCTGCCGCTGCTGGTGCCGGGGCTGGCTGTGACCTTCTGCCTCGCCTTCGTGCAAGCTTTCGCAGTGTTTCCCTCGGCGGTGCTGCTCGGCGCCCCGGCGGGGCCGACCCGCGTCATCTCGATCGCCGCCTATTCTGCGGCCTTCGAGGAATACAACCACTCCCTCGGCTCGGCGATCGCCATCATCATGGGCGTGATCCAGCTCGCGATCGTGCTGGCGGTGCTGGCGCTCCGGCGGCTGTTCTACCGCGGCCCGACCGGCGGCACGAAAGGCTGATGCGATGATCCGCGACAAGGGCCTCGGCTCGAAGCTCTGGCGCACCGCCATCTGGGCGGTGACGATCCTCTTCGTCCTCAACCTCCTCGGCGTCATCGCCACGGTGATCACCAATTCGCTGGCGACCCGCTGGCTCGGCACCTGGCTGCCGACGGGATGGACGACCCGCTGGTATTTCGCTGCTTGGAGCGAGTTCCAGCTGACCGAGGTGATGCTGGTCACCTTCCAGATCGTCTTCCTCGTCACGTTGCTGTCGGGCCTTATCGGCATCACCACGGCGTATGCGCTGGCGCGGCGGGAGTTTCCGGGCAAGCGCTTCGTCATCCTGGTCTTCCTGCTTCCGCTCCTGGTGCCGCCGCTGACCTACGGCATTCCGCTGGCGACGCTGCTCTACCAGGCTGGGCTCGGCGGAGGGTTCTGGGGCGTGGTGCTGATCAACCTCGTGCCGTCGGTCCCCTTCGTGGTGCTGGTGATGATCCCCTTCATCGAGCAGATCGACCCGCGCATCGAGGCGGCGGCGCGCGTCTTCGGCGCGGGAACGGGAAGCCTCTTCCTGCGCATCCTCCTGCCGCTGCTCCTGCCGGGCATGCTGGCGGCGCTGCTTCTGGTGCTGGTGCGCACCATCGCGATGTTCGAGCTGACCTTCCTCGTCGCCGGCCCGACCAGCCAGACGCTGGTAGTCTCGCTCTACTATGCCGTCTTCGCCTCGGGCGTGCGCGCCTCGCAGTCGATCGATGCCATGGCGGTCGTCTACATGGTGACGACGCTGTTCTGGCTGATCCTCGCGCTGCGCTTCGTCAACCCGACGCAGATCGTGGCGCGCGCCAAGCAGCCATCGAATGCCCACTAAGACGGAAAACTCGAAGGAAAACCTGCAGCCGGCGGATCACGCCGGCTGCAGGTCGACGTTTTTAATCAATTCGGCCTGACCACAGCAATCAAACCGCCACCAATTTTCTTTCCCGGAAATTTACGGCCGCCAGATACAGTTCCGGCTAATCAATGCCGGAAAAGAATGATGCCCTACATCGCACCGCTCCTGCTGGTCTTCCCCACGCTGCTGACTGCGACGCTCTGCCTGGTGGCGCGCCGGGTCAATAATGGCAATGCCGGCGCACAGGCCTTCGAGCATCTGCACGCGAAGGCCGTGGCGCATTGGCAGTTCTGGCTCGATCTCGTGATGATTGCGCTCGTGGCAAGCTTCATCCTCGACATCGACGAAAACGATACGCACAGCGCCCGGATGTTCCTGACGGTCCTGTATTACCTCAGCTTCGTCTCGGTGATCTTCGCCGGCTCCGGCTATCTCTTCAGCCGCGCGTGGATCTCGGTGTTTCTGCGCAAGATCGCGTTCCGCGCGATCATGTGCCTTGCTCTGTTCATCATGCTCCTCGGCCTGAAGGCGGCCGGCATCGGCCAAAGCGAGCGCCCGAACGACCTCGCTCGCCTGGCGGACATGCAGCGGCCTTAAGCCGATCTGGCAGGAATGAGCAGTGCTTTCCCCGCTTGGCAGAACGCTTAAAGAACGGACGCGTCGGAGATAAATGCGAGAAACGTGTAGAAGCCGCGAATAAAAGGACGGCCGCCCCTTTTGGCGTCCGGTCTTTCGATGCAAGACTTGCCGCATGCGACGATTGTTGACTGCCTCCATTCTAAGCCTCGCCGTTCTCGGCGGCTGCAGCCCCGCAGCATCTCCGCGCCTCGTGCCGAAAATCGGCAATGCCGGTTCGTCCGAGCCCTCGACCGAGGATATCTGCCGAGATTGGCGGAAGGCCCTCGACGGCTACGACGCGGCCGGGGAGCGTCGACGACTGGCGGACAGCCTGCGGGCGCGGGGCGAAGATCCAAGATACTGCGAGCAGCGTGATGGCGCATCGACGGCCGTTCCGTTGTCGCCGAGCATGACCCGGCCCGCCCAGACGGCTGGCGAAAGGAATGCAGCACGGCCGTCACGTCGATCGGCCACACGGGTGGCTCCGAGCGCCAACCGCGCCGTGAAAACCAGCCTCGACTGTACGAGCGAGTTGGTGAAGGGTCCGCCCGACCGCTACAAGACGATCTGCCGCTGACGGCTGGCCTGCGCGCACTATCGGCACGGGCGCCGAGCCGACACAAAAAAGCCGGGACCCTTTCGGATCCCGGCTTCGTATAGACTTAACGTTTGATCAGAGCTTGCGGTGCGCCGCATCCGATACGTCATCCGCACCCTTCTTGACGGCAGCCTTGGTGTCGCCGACCGCCTGCTGCGCTTCGCCCTTGAGCTCCTGCGCCTTGCCGTCAGCCTGAAGGCTCTCGTTGCCGGTTACCTTGCCAGCTGCCTGCTTCACGTTGCCGGCGGCTTCGTTGGCGAGGCCCGAGATCTTGTCGGAAGTGCTACCCATGGTCATTCTCCATCAGCTGCGGACATGATGTCCTCGGGTATCAGAATGCGCTCGCGGCCGGTTGGTTCACGGTGTGCACTGCGGAAACGTTTCGCTCGACGAACGAAATGTCAGGAAACGCGTCCCGACCACCCGCAACAAAGCGGTAAGTGACCGCCCGGAGGGTTGAACTCGCGGTGGACGCCTTTCCATTGTCCGCTAATGGTCTAGCTGGTGATCATGCCCGCGTGGCAGTCGTTTTTCCGAGGGCATAGCGTGAACGCATCCATTCCCAAAGCCGCCCGCTTTCGCGGTCTTCCCATCGGGCCCGGCTGGAGGATGGCGGGTGCAGCTGCCCTCCTGATCATCGCCGTCGCCGCCTTCGGCTGGACGGTCATCGACATGCGGAGGGCTACGGTCTCTAACACGCGGCATACCGAGATCATCGCCGCGGTCCAGCGGGTCGTCAGCAACGTAACCAGCGTCCAGAGCAGCGAGCGCGGCTTCGTCCTCACGGGATCCGACGCGTTTCTGGAGCCCTACGACCGTGCGCTGAAGAGCTTCGACAAAGCGCTGGCCTCGCTCACCTCGACCTATTCCGGGAGCGGGATGAAGACGGCCGACCTCACCGAGTTTACAGCGCTTGTCACCGCCGAGATCAACTTCGCCAAGAACGTCATCGAGACGCGCCGGACCGGGGGATTCGAGGCCGCTGCCGCGCTCGTGGGCGAAGGCGAAGGCAAACGGCTGATGGACCAGGTCGACGCCAAGGCCGGCGTCATCGATGGAGAGGCGCACAGCGTCATCTCGGAAAACCTCAAGCGGAGCGGCTTCGCCAGCACGCTCCAGATGGTAGGCTTTGCCGCTGCGGTCGCGGCCGCGCTGCTCCTGGCGTATCTCGCCTACCGCCGGCGCCGCGAAAGCCGCGCCCAGTCCGAGGTCATGGGCAGCCTGCTCGAGAATGCATCGGTCGGCATCGGCTTCCTCGACAGCAGCTTCGAGGTCGTCCGGCGCAACCGTCCTTTTGCCGAACTGCTGATCCATGAAGGCCAGCTGTCGTTGCTCTCGAAGACGAAGGACAACGGAACGGTCGAGGCTATCCTGAATGCCGCGAAGGCGGGATCCCCGACATCGAACGTCGCGACCGAGGTCGAGGTGGGCGGCAAGACCCATTTCCTCATGCTGAACGCCTTCCCGATCTCGGGGACAGGACATCCCGGCGCACCGGTGCTGGGCCTGGTGGTGATCGACACGACCAAGAGCAAGCAGGCCGAGCGCCGGTTCGAACAAAGCGAGGGTCGCTTCCGCTCGCTGATCGACGCCGCCGCCTCGATCGTCTGGACGGCGCCGGCGTCCGGTCGCTTCGAGCAGCCGCAGGCCAGCTGGATGCGCTTTACCGGCCAGTCCGAGGGCGAGCACCTCGGCAATGGCTGGCTTGAATCCGTCCACCCGGACGACCGCAGCTCGACGTTCAAGATCTGGACGGCCGCCCGTGCCGAGAAGACCGTCTTCAAGACCGAGCATCGGCTGCGACGGGCCGACGGCAGCTGGCGCCAGATGGCCGTGCAGGCGGCGCCGACACTCGACGCCAAGGGCGAGGTGGCGGAATGGGTCGGCACCCACACCGACATCACCGACCTCCGACAGGCCGAGAAGAAGCTCGGCGAGGCCGGCGCTCAGTTCGAGGCCTTGGCCGACAACATCCCGCAGCTGGCCTGGATGGCGGAGCCGTCGGGCGAGATCTTCTGGTACAACAAGCGCTGGTTCGACTACACGGGCACGACCCTCGAGGACATGCAGGGCTGGGGCTGGCACAAGGTGCACCATCCCGAGCACGAGGCGCGGGTGATCGAGAAGTTCGAGCGCCAGTTCGCCGAGGGCACGATGTGGGAGGACACCTTCCCGCTGCGCGGCGTCGACGGCTCCTACCGCTGGTTCCTGTCGCAGGCGACGCCGATCCGCGACGGCAGCGGCAAGGTCATTCGCTGGTTCGGCACCAACACCGACGTCACGACGCAACTGGCCGTCGAGCACGAGCTGGAGGCGGCCAAGGACGCGGCCGAAACGGCGAACAAAGCGAAGAGCCAGTTCATCGCCAATATGAGCCATGAGCTTCGCACCCCGCTCAGCGCCGTCATCGGCTATGCCGAAATGCTGGAGGAGGAGGTCGAGGATCTCGGCGAGGACGGGCTCCTCAAGGACATCCGCAAGATCAAGGGAAACGCCCGCCACCTGCTCAGCCTGATCAACGACGTTCTGGACCTCTCGAAGATCGAGGCGGACCGGATGGACATCTATGCCGAGACCTTCGACATCGAGACGGTGGTCGACGAGGTGACGTCGACCGTCGGCTCGCTGATCTCCAAGAAGGACAACCGCCTGGTCATCGAGAAGATCGGCGACCTCGGCGCGGCGCATACCGACCAGGTGAAGCTGAGGCAGTGCCTCATCAACCTTCTCAGCAACGCCTCGAAGTTCACCGAGAATGGCGAGATCCGGCTGCGGGTCGAGCGCTCGTCCGATGGACAGCGGGACTGGCTGAACTTCGAGGTCTCCGATACCGGCATCGGCATGACGCCGCAGCAGCTGGAAAACCTGTTCGAACGTTTCACCCAGGCCGATGCCTCGACCACCCGGAAGTTCGGCGGCACCGGTCTCGGCCTGGCGATCACCAAGGCGTTCTGTCGCCTGCTCGGCGGCGATATCGGTGCGCGCAGCGAGGAGGGCAAAGGCTCGGCCTTCACCATCCGCATTCCCGCGGACGCCGTGGAGAAAGTCGACGAGACCGAGATCCTGCACCTGCCCGATCCCGACGAGAGGCAGAACGCCGGTCTCGTTCTGGCGATCGACGACGATCCGAACGCCCGTGAACTGCTGACGCGTTTCCTCAGCCGCGAGGGCTTTGCCGTGCGCACCGCCTCCGACGGCCTTTCCGGCCTCGAAATGGCCCGGGCGATCAATCCGACGGTGATCATCCTCGACGTCACCATGCCGAAGATGGACGGCTGGGCGGTCCTTACCGAACTGCGGGCCGATCCCGTGCTCGCCAACGTGCCGGTGGTGATGGTCACGATCATCGACGAGCACAATCTCGGCTATTCCCTCGGCGCGTCCGACTATCTCCTGAAGCCGGTGGAGTGGAACAGGCTGCGCGACGTGATGGCGCGCTACCGGCTGGACAATGAGGGGCTGATCCTCGCCATCGACGACGATGCCGACACGCTGGAACGCTTCACCTCGCTGATGGCCAAGGAGAACATTCCCGTCGTCACCGCCTCCAACGGCGAGCTCGGCCTCGAGCGCGTCGCCGAACGGATCCCGACGCTAATTTTGCTCGACCTCGTGATGCCGGTGATGAACGGCTTCGAGTTTCTGGAAAAGCTGCGGGCCAACCCCGAGTGGAAGTCGATCCCGGTCGTGGTGCTGAGCTCGAAGGATCTGACCGCGCAGGAATGGCAGCGGCTCCAGAGCGATGCCGACCAGGTGCTATCGAAGAGCAATGTGGCCCTGCGGGAGCTAGTTGCCGAGATCCACGTTATCATGCGACGCGGCAGCGTTGGCGATCCGCCACTCAACCTTGCCAAAGCCGAACTGGAGCCACGCAAATGACACGCATTCTTCTCGTGGAAGATCACGAGGAAATATGGGACTTCCTGTCCCGTCGGCTGAAGCGGCGTGGCTACGACGTCATTCTCGCGCATGACGGACAGGATGGCGTCGAAAAAGCGCGCGCCTCCAACCCGGATATCATCCTGCTCGACATGAACCTGCCCGTCATGGACGGCTGGACGGCAGCCCGCACGATCCGTGCCGACTCTTCCCTGCCGCGCATGCCGATCATCGCCCTGACGGCGCACGCCATGTCAGGCGACCGCGAAAAGACCATCGCCGCCGGTTGCGACGACTACCACGCCAAGCCCGTCGATTTCGCCAAGCTCGTTGGGCAGATCGAGGCGCTGGTGCCGTCTGAAGCAGCGCCTGCTGCCGTCTAAGAAAAAAGCCACTCTCCGGATGCCGGAGAGTGGCTCGTATGCTGATCCTATGGTCAGGCCTCTTGATCTTATGCCGTTTGAATGACGGCTTGGCGATCAAGCCCCTTACCTTCCAGCTGCAGCGGCTGATCGGCCGACAGCTGTAGTACCGCCGCCAAGGTGCGGTTGAAGGTGGTGGTGACCGCGTCGGCATGCGTCCGGCGCTTCAATTCCTTCAGCATTGCCGGATCGCGTTCGCGCCAGATGCCGATGACGATCTTGGCTGAAGGCGCCACCCGGTGAACCTGGCGAACCGCCTGCCGCAGGTGCACCAAGCTCAACGGCTCCACGAAGGACAACACGACCAGCGCGACACCCTCTGCTTCTTGAGGTGTCGGCATGCGCTTTGCCAGCGCCTTCCACGTCGTCGTCTTCGTGCCAAGGCCATGCTTGCGGATGGTCTGCGCCAGCATTTCCGTCAACGGCTCGTCCAGCGCGCTGACGCCGGAGACGCACACGACCGGGGTCTCGCTCCGGAAGGCCGGCGCCAATTCATCGCGACGCCGCACGATGTGCGCGACCTCGAGATCCGGACCCGCCGCCGCAACGGCCGCCGCCGCCTCGGCGTTCAGCGAACCGCCGGATGGCACAGGGCTGCGAATCCGTTCGAGCCGACCGACGAGGTCGAGCGCGGAATGCCGGAGGACGTCGAGACGGTCCCCGGTGACGGCAAATCGTGCGACGTCCTCGTGGGCAAGGCGCATCCCCTCCACGGCGATCTCGTCGTAATAGGTCGCCAGCGCCCGCTCGCGCAGGAAGGCACGGGCTTGATCACCCGCTTCCCGGGTCGAGCCGGTGAGCATGCGCTGGTAGAAGATCTGCGGCGGCGACAAGGCCGGGCGGTCGCCGAAGATGACGTCGATCGTCGAGAGGCGCGGAATGTGACGGCCCATCACCACGAGGCAGATCGTCAGGGGCGTCGCGAGAACCAGGCCGACCGGACCCCAGAGCAGCGCCCACAGGGCGGCAGCCAAGATCACGGCGATCGGCGAGAGGCCGCTGGTATGGCCATAGAGCAGCGGCTCGACCACGTGGCCGAGAATTGGCTCGACGGCGAGGAACAGCACGATCACCCAGATCGTCATGCTCCAGCCGGGATCGACGGCAAAGGCCAACGCCAGGGGCAGCGCGGCGCCGATGAAGGCACCGATGTAGGGCACGAAACGCATGATGCCGGCGAGGATGCCCCAGAGGTACGGGCTGGGGACGCCGATGAAGTAGAGGCCGGTCCCGATGACGATGCCGAAGGTCACGTTGACGATCAGCTGGGTCAAGAGCAGCCGGCTGAGCCTTCGCGCCGCATCGTCGATCGCGGCCGTGGTCTGCTGCAGGTCATCGGTGCCCGCGAGGCGGATGAAGCGGTTTCGCAGGTCCTCACGTTGGGCGAGAATGAAGCAGGCGAAGACGAGGACGATACCGATCATCGCAAGCGGATGCAGCAGCGGCGACACGATCGTCGAGATCGTCGACAGGCCGTTACCGCCGGTATCCAGCTGCACCAGCATCGGCTTGGTCTTCGCCGCGGCGTCCTGTACCGTGTCGTTCGACCCGAGGGTCTCGAAATCCGCCATCAGCTCCTGAATGGTGCGAAAGCCCCGCGCCATGGGGCCGGTGCCCTCGGTCGAGCTCGCGAGCCCCTGGATCTTCTCCTGCATGGTCTTCTGGTAGGTCGGAAGCTCAGCCGCCAGCGCCGCCAGCTGGTTGGCGATCACCACGCCGGCAGCAATGATCCCGACGAGGGCGACGATGACGGCGCCGATGATCGCCAGTCCCTGCGGCAGCCGCATCCGCTGCAGTCCGTTGACGATCGGCGCCAGCGCGAAGCTGAGAAGAATCGCCAGCGCGAAGGGCACGAATATCTCGCGGCCGAGATAGAGGATGGCCGAGACCACGAGGATCAGCACGCCGACGGCGAAGGTGGTGAACAGCGGCAGTGCCCGCTTCAGCATTTGCGATGTCACGATGTCCACGACGTTCTCCGGAAGGCAATTTCAGCAGCAGTTAGGCGCTGGCGGGGGAAAGGGAATTGGCGGTCCGCGCGATGACGGGTGAAACGACGGTCCGGACGGTCAGCGAAGGTAGTAGGTGTCGATCGCCCCGATGCCGCGGACCTCGACCGGGTCGTTCGGATCGAAGTCGACCCGCCCTTCGAGCGCCGAGCGAACCGCGGCGGAGACGAGGATGCGGCCGGGGGTACAGAGGCCTTCGAGGCGGCTCGCAAGGTTCACCGTATGGCCCCAGACATCGTAGAACAGTTTGCGGCTGCCGACGACGCCGGCCGCCGCCGGTCCCTTGCTGATGCCGATGCGCAGGCGCAGCGAGGCGGCATGGTCGATGGTCTGCAGGACACTCTCCATCTCCCGCGCCATGGTCACGACCCGGAAAGCCGGGTCCGACACCGGGTCGGGAATGCCGGCGACGAGCAGATAGGCATCGCCGACGGTCTTGATCTTCTCCACCCCGTTCCGCTCGGCCAGCGCGTCGAAACCGGAGAAGATCCGGTTCAGCATCTGCAGCGTCTCGATCGGCGACAGCGTCGAGGCAAGCTGCGTGAACCCGACGAGGTCACAGAACAGCACGGCGACGTCGGCGAAATGGTCGGCGATGATGCCCTCCCCCTCTCCGAGCCGCTTCACGACGCTGGCGGGGAAGATGTTGTGCAGCAGCATGTCGGCGCGCAGCTGCTCTTCCTTCAGACGGGCGAGCGTCGCCTGCTCGCGGTCGCGAAGGAACTTGCGCTCCAGGAGCGTGTCGATCCGCGCCCTCAGAAGGGTCGCATTGAGCGGCTTCGACAGATAGTCGTCGGCGCCCGCCTCGATGCAGCGCACCGCCGCGTCCACCTCGTCCAGCGCCGACATGACGATGACCGGAAGCGCCGCCGCGCGCGGCTGTCGCTTCAGCCGGTTGAGCACCTCGACGCCGCTGAGACCGGGCATCATCAGATCGAGCATCACGAGATCGAAGTCTTCGGCCTCGGTCAGCGCCAACGCCGCCTCCCCGCTGTCGCAGGCGGTCACGGCATGGCCGAGCTTCTGCAGGCGCCGGGACACGAGATCGCGGATCGAGGCATTGTCGTCGACCACCAGCACGTGGCCCGTCACGCCGGTGACCGGCTTCCCCTCGCCCTCGAAGTCCACGGCCAACGCGGACGGTTCGTCCGGCAGCGGCTCGCCCATCGGCATTGTCGGCCGCTCGGAGGTTTCGTCGAGGACGGCCAGAAGATTGCCGATTTCCTTGAGGACGATGTTCGCCTCGCCGACCAGCCTCTCCATCGGTTCGACGAAACGGTGGTCGTCCTCCTCGGCCATTTCCTCGAGCAGCATCTCGGCATAGCCGAGAATGCCCGACATCGGCGTCCGCAGATCGTGCCGAACCGTCGCCGCCCCGAAATCCTCGCCCGCCGCGGGGGCCTGGATCAGCCCGTCGATCCAGCGCGCCTTCTCGCTCATCCGGGCGATCGATCCGCCCAGCTTTTCGAGGTCACCGGCGTAGAGATCGCCGCCGAACGCCGCGACGGCAGACATCACGTCATCGAAGCTTTCCTCGAGACGCCGCACCGCCGGCAGGAAGATATCGGCGAGCACGTCCAGAAGCTTGGCGTGCGAAGCCTCATTCCTCTGCGGATTGCGTTCGAGCAAGCGACGACCCTCTGGCGCGGACGGACGAGATCGCTCCGCGGACGCTTGGCATCCAACTCGCCGGGATGCCAATCGTTGCAGCAGCTTTGCAGAGGCTTATGCCGAGCGGGCGTGGTTCTATCGCAGCCGCCGGCTGGCCTTGCTGCGGCGGCGCAGACGCGGCAGGTGTAACCGGCCCCGCAATCGCCGCAGCAGACCGCGCTTGCTCAGCGATTCGAACATCTGCTCGGGGCCCTCGGGATCGAGGATCTGGTTGTCGGCCAGCCAGGTCTCCACGTCGCTGAGATCGGGCGCCGTGTAGGGACGAAGCGTCCGGCCTTCGCCGCGCAAGGCCTCGATCGTCTGGATCAGCGAGCCGGTCGCCTCGATCGAGGCGGTGACGGTGGCGGGATCGACGCCGAGCTGTTCGGCCAGAAGATCGTCGCGGATCGCGGTGATCGTGGCATGGAGGCCATCATTGCCAGGCAGGCTGGTGTCGATGGTGACGTCGCACTCGGTATCCAGCCGCAGCGACCGGTTGTTCATGTTGGACGAGCCGATGCGCAGCACTTCGTCGTCGACGATCAGGATCTTGGCGTGGACGTAGATGGCTTCGCCGCCATCGGTATAGGGATGGTAGACACGGAACCGCCCGTGCGGATCACGGCGGCGCAACGCTTCGTGCAACCGGGCCCGCGCGGTGTCCATCGCTAGCGGCTCCAGCCACCCCTGGGCGGTGACGGGATTGATCACCACGATCTCCGGCCCGTCCGGCTCGCCCAGCCGCCTGGCGATCGCCTCTGCGATGCGGCGGGAGGCGAAATACTGGCTCTCCGCATAGATATGGCGTTTCGCCCGGGCGATCTGGTCGAGGTAAAGCCGCTCGACCTCTAGGATGGCGGCTTGCCCGTCCATCGTCGGCACCGAACGCGACACCGCCATCTCGACATCTTCGAAATGCGCGGCCAGCCCGTCCGGCCAGCAGGAGGCCATTCCCTCGACGGCCTGCATCGGCTTGCCGCCCGCGTGATGCCAGCGATCGCGCGCGATCTTGCCGAGCACCTCGGCCATCGGGCCTTCGATCGCCGTCGTGGCGTCGTGCCAGGGCTTGTAGCGCGTGCCGTTCGGCCGCCGGCGGCGGTCGTCCTCGTGCCTGTGCTCGCGCGTGTCCCAGCGGTCCTCGGTCATGTCGATGCCGCCGCAGAAGGCGAAACTGTCGTCGATGACCACGATCTTCTGATGGTGCGACCCGCCGACGGGATGCGCCCCGTCGAGCTTGGTGTGGATGCGGGGATGCGCCATCCACTTGAGGATCGTGAAGATGGTCGAGCCGCGGAACAGCGTTTTGATCGCACCGAGGTCCCAGCGCAGCAGATAGACTTCGAGGTCCGGGCGCTGGCGCACCAGCCAGTAGATGAACTCGCCGACCCTCTCCGGCGCGACATCGTCCTTGCCGCCCCGGCCGAGAATGATGCGCCCGTCAAAATCCCAGCCGACGAGCACGATGCGCTTCTTCGCCTTCAGCATCGCCGCGCGGGCCCAGCGGAAATAATCGTCGGCATCGACGACGACGGCCGCCTTTGAGGCCCGGGCAAGCCGGTAGCAGTTATCGCGCGGGCGCAGCGGGCTCGGCGGTGTCAGCTCATTCATTCCTTGCACCATTCGAAAGATTGCACCCGCGTGGCCGACGCAGATATGGTCGATGGCTCGTCTCGTCGACGGGAAGCTCTCCACTTTCTCGTCAACGAAGTACACCCCGGCAGCCCGCCACCGATCGGCAGGGCGCGCCAAGGCGGCACGTCCTCTCTAAAATCCAGCACCGAGGGAGCAAAGCCCGGTCGGCGGCATTCATCCCAGTATTGCCAATGGGAGCCTGCTCATGACCGACCTCACCCTCGATGACCTCTCGGACAAGATGGCCGACATCGACTTTGCCATGCTGTTCACCAAGACGACAGGCGGCGAGATCGGCGGCCGCCCGATGAGCAACAACGGCGACGTCGAATACAACGGCGACTCTTTCTTCTTCTGCTACGAGGAAGCCCGCTCGATCGCCGACATCGAAGCCGACCCTAAGGTTGCCTTGTCTTTCCAGGGCAATAAGGGGTTGCTCGGCAAGCCGCCGATTTTCATCTCCGTCGAAGGCCATGCCGAACTGATCCGTGAAAAGTCGGAATTCGAGGTCCACTGGACGTCCAGCCTCGATCGCTGGTTCAAGGACGGCATCGACACGCCCAACATTGTGCTGATCAAGGTCCGTGCCAAGCGGATCCACTACTGGCTGGGTGAGGACGAGGGCGAGATTTCCATGACCGCCTGACCGACAACCGGCGCGCTGACTGCTGACGCTCCAAGCGGGCACGTGCAGCCTGGCGGATCGGACTTCCCGCTCTAGCGCCATGACATAGGAGCTATGCGTTCAGCGGGATTTATTCAGGCGTCGCAATATGGTTTCCTAAGATTGCATTCGTTTCCTCCCAGATCCCAATGCACAAGCTAGCCCGCCCGGTTTTCCGCGGCGGGTTTTTTTTTGACTATGCTGAGTTGCGCACCGTTCGGGATTAGTCGATCCGCGAAGCGCTGGCGAACGTCCGAGTTTTACCGCGGACCCGCCTTGATCGCCGCATCAGCCGCCGCTTGTCTCATTATGAAATCACAGTTAATAATATAATAGACAGCAATTGCTATGTTTTTTTCACAAATAGTTTTTTAAACAGTATTTATATGAATTTCATACAATAAAATTGAATTATTGTACTGTACGAATTGATTTACTGCACTTCTCGGAACGATATATATTCTTGGTGGTAGCCGTTTTAGAGATTTACAACCGCGAGTTTAGCGGAATTTCTGTAGTGATTTAAGTATTGTTCAAGCTTTCGGTTCTAAGTGTCCAGTGAGATGACACCGCGTTTTGATCGGTGTCGCAACGGTAGATAGACCCTCATGATTGGGCTGAAAAGACTGGACCCTGGCTCCGGACGGGCACGACGATCCGCCTTCTCGCAGTTCTTCGTGCGCGCGCGGGAAGGCACGGCGGCCGTCGAGTTCGCTTTGCTGGCCTTGCCGTTTTTCCTGATCGTATTTGCGATCCTCGAGACCGCCTTCATCTTCATCGGCAATGTCACGCTCGAGCAGGCCGTGGCAAAAGCCAGCCGCATCGTTCGCACCGGAAATGTCGCACGGGAGAATATCAGCGAGGCGGACTTCCGGAAGACGCTCTGTGGCGAGATCACCGTCCTCATGACATGCGACAACATCAAGCTCGACCTGCGGTCATACTCTGATTTCGCCTCCATCCCGACCAGCGCGCCGATCGTCGCCGGCGCCCTTTCGGCAGGTGACTTCCGGTTCGAGCGCGGCAATGCCGGCCAGATCATGGCGCTGCGGGCTTTCTACGAATGGCCGCTCTTCACCAACTTCATGGAAAGCTACCTGTCCGACCTCAGCGGTCGCAAGCATCTCCTGATGTCGGTCTCCGTCTTCCAGACCGAGCCCTTCTGATGCCGCCACGCTTTTCCAGGTGTCTGAAACGCTTCGTTCGAGATCGCGCCGGCGCCGGCGCCATCGAGTTCGCCCTGATCGCGCCGGTTCTTCTCACCCTCTATCTCGGCAGCGTGGAGGTGACCCGAGCCATCACCTTCAGCCACAAGATGCAAAGGGCGACCACCGCCGTCAACGATCTCGTCACCCAGTCGACCGACCTCAGCAAGGCCGGCGTCCTGCAGAAGTTCGACGCGGCGGACGCGATGCTCGCGCCCTTCCACCTCGACCCGATGCCGATGCGGACGACGGCGATCAACATCGATGCCGCCGGCAATGCCAAGGTCATCTGGTCTGTCGCCCGCGGGATGGACAAGGCATCGGCGGGAAAAGCCTACGTCCTGCCCGATCTGCTGAAGGGCCTTCGAAACTATACCCTCGTCGTCACGAACGCGTCCTACGCCTTCTCCCCGATTTCCACCTACGTGCTGGCGGCGCACATCCCGATGCGTGCCGAGGCGCGGGGACGGTTCCGCGGTCAGAAGGCACCGACCTGCAGCGATTGCACCAAGTAGCCCCCCGCCGACCGACCTCCATCTTGAAACCAGAGTACCCCCCCGTGTTCCGGCAATTTCTCTCCGACCGCCGTGGCAATTTCGCGCTGATCACCGCGATTGCCATGCTGCCGATGATCCTGGCGATCGGTTTTGCGATCGACGGTGCGCGCTACTACAAGGCGCGCTCCCATCTGCAGGACGCGGTGGATACGGCCTCGCTCGCCGTCGCCGCGTCCGAGGAACAGGATACCAAAGTGCTGCGCACGATGGCGGAGGAATTCATCCGGTCCAATCTCGACGAGAGCACCATCGACAGCGTCAATTTCGACTGGTTCACGTCGAGCCCGGAGGAAATCACTGCCGGCGTGCATGGCTCGATCACCACGAGCTTCATGCAGCTGGCCAATGTGAAGACGATGTCGGTTTCGGTCTCGACGGTCGCCAAACGCGCCCCGAAGCAGATCGTCGAGATCGCACTCGTGCTCGACAACACCTACTCGATGAGCGCGCCCGATGCGAAAACCGGCGAAACGCGCATCGAAACCCTGCGCAAAGCCTCCAAGAGCCTGGTCGAAACGCTGCTGCCCACGGACGATCCCGGCACCCTCTCCATAGCCCTCGTGCCCTATGCCGACCACGTCAATGTCGGCATCGAGAACAAGAGCCAGAACTGGCTGGCCCTGGACGGCGCCGAGCGCACGGAAACGGGCGGCGGCGACCGGATGTGCGGACCGAAGGTCGAGAACGGCACCGAAACCTACTGCAAGAAGTATTCGACGAAGTCCTGTACCAGTATTGTCGACGGCATCACCGTGACATCGACCTGCAATGACCAGTGCATCGAGCAAGGCACGCGCACGGCCTACAAGCAAACCTGCACTGGCAAAGATCCCTTCTCCAACACCTACAAGTTCTACGGCTGCGTCGGGACGCGCATCGCTGGATCACTGCGCCTCAGCGATACCAGCCCGACGTCGAAATATCCCGCTTACGTCGAAACGTCGCAGAGATGCGCCCGCCCGATCATTCCACTGATGCAGGACCGGAAGACGCTGCTGGCTGGCGTGGCGGCGATGACGCACCAACCGTCGAACTACGTCGCCAACACGCATATCCCCTCCGGGATGGTCTGGGGTCTCAACGTCCTCTCTCCCATGGCGCCTTTCAGCGAGGCTGAGGAATACGACCCGGACAACAAGTCGCCGCGCAAAATCCTGATCCTGATGACAGACGGCGATAATACGCTGAAACCGGACACAAGCCGGGGAAAGCATATCGGATTCGACAGTAAGGACGCCAACAAGGCCGCCGCGGACTTCATCAACGTCAACAAGGACACGGCGGACATCTGCACCAATGCCAAGGCGAAAGGGATCGAGATCTACACCGTTGCCTTCGCCGTGACGAAAGTGGAGGCCAAGGCCTTGCTTCGCCAGTGCGCGACGAGCGATGCCTACTATTACGACGCGACCGATGCCGCAAAGCTTGCCTCGGCCTTCTCAGGCATCGCCCGGGCGATCAGCCAGGTGCGGTTGTCCCAGTAGGACGCAATCCGACTGGACAGTTCAGCGCTTCGGTTGGCGCCACCAACCGGATCGCGCTGCGCCAGGCGAGGCTCGGCCGGCTTCAGCCCGGCCAGCCGCCGCCCGCGAACGGCCCAACGCCGAGGACGGTCGCCAGCACCGTCAGGAAGGCCGCGGCCGTCATCAGCACCTCGAGAGCCGCAGGCAAGCGGTCGGCGGCGAGCCGGCGGAGCGGCATCACGAGGCACTCACCGGGCGCGCTTCCGGCGAGCGCGAATTGGCGATGGCCTCGCCGACGATGCGAGAGCCGGCAGGCGCGGCCAGCCGGGGATCGTCGTGCCCCAGCGGCAGCCGTGGCAGAACCCGCTCGCCGAAGGAGTAGGCCTCTTCGAGATGCGGGTAGCCGGAGAAGATGAAGGTATCGATCCCGACACGGCGGTACTCGTCGATCCGCTCCGCCACCGTCTCGGCATCGCCGACCAGCGCCGTGCCCGCGCCGCCGCGGATCAGGCCGACGCCGGCCCAGAGGTTGGGACTGATCTCGAGCTTCGTCCGATCACCGCCGTGCAGCGCCCGCATCCGGATCTGCCCGACCGAATCCTGCCGCGCCAGCGCCTTCTGCGCCTTGGCGATGGTCTCGTCGTCCAGCTTGGAGATCAGGCTTTCGGCGGCCGCCCAGGCCTCCTCATTGGTATCGCGGACGATCACATGCAGGCGGATGCCAAAAGTCACCGTTCTCCCCGCCGCCTCGGCGCGCGCGCGCACTTTGGCAAGCTTCTCGGCGACCGCGAGCGGCGGCTCGCCCCAAGTCAGGTACTTGTCGATGGTCTGGACGGCCACCTCGATGCCGGCATCCGACGAGCCGCCGAAATAAAGCGGCAGACGCGGCTGGTGCGGGGAAAAATAGAGTTGCCCCTCCTTCACCGTGAAATGCTGGCCCTCGTGGTTCACCACCTCGCCGGCAAGCTCGGCCTTGTAGATGTCGAGGAACTCCTTGGTCACCGCGTAACGCTCGTCGTGGTCGAGGAAGATGCCGTCGCCGGCATTCTCGACGGGGTCGCCGCCGGTCACGACGTTGATCAGAAGCCGCCCGCCGGAAATGCGGTCGAGCGTTGCCGTCATCCGCGCCGCCAGCGTCGGCGAGAGCAGCCCCGGACGGACGGCGACGAGGAACCGCAGTCTCTGCGTCGTGCGCGCGAGGGCCGAGGCGACGACCCAGGAATCCTCGCAGGATCGGCCGGTCGGCAGCAGCACGCCGTAATAACCGAGCTGGTCGGCTGCCCGTGCCACTTGCTCGAGATAGTCGATGTCGACGGCGCGGGCGCCTTCCACCGAACCGAGATGACGGCCGTCGCCATGCGTTGGCAGAAACCAGAGAACCTTGATCTTGTCGGGGGTCATTCATCACCTCGCAATGCCCAGTCGGCCGAGACTACCCAGCGCCAGCCGCCCACCACAGGAATGACATGTCTATTATATCGCTAGATTGAGTAGATCCTTCCCTGGTGCCTGCGGGTTCGAGGTGCGCCTCCCCCCGGCGCGGCCCGGCCCGTCGCGCTCCTCGCGAGACCGCCGTTTCGCAGAGGCAACCAAGCCACCCGAGTTCGGCTTTAACGAGCGAGCCGATGCAGGCGACGACGCGCCAGCGCTGTGCCATACCGGGTGAATGCCGGGCACAGACGGCCTCGAAGCGTGACAACGGTTGACGACACTGCGCTGGATGGGAAGCGCAAGCCGGCCGGATAAGGGAGGACACCATGACGCTGGAACACCGCAGAAATCGCCCGCAGTCGCGGCGGAATGCAGCGCAGCTCCAAACAGGGCAGTCGATCCGGACCACCTTGCAACAGGGCTCGGTTGCCGCGACGGGACGGACCACCGGCTTTGCGGCAATGGTTCTCTTCGCCTCGACACTGGCATCAGCCGCTGCCGATTGCCAAAGCGTTGCCGAGCCCGGGATCGACTGGAGTGAGTGCAACCGGCGCAATCTCTCGATAGCGGGCGCCAATCTCGAGGGCGCCAATGCCGCCGGCGCCGATCTCAGCGCCACGGATCTGCGGGATGCCACGCTGACCTCCGCCAATCTCGAGAAGGCGAAAATGGTGCGCGCTTCGCTGGCGAACGCCAAGGCGGACAAGGCGAACTTCAGCCGCGTCGAAGGCTACCGGACGGATTTCAAGGGGCTGTCGGCCCAAGGCGCGGGCTTTCAGGGCGCCGAACTGCAGCGCGCCGACTTTACCGACGCCACGCTCGCCGGCGCGAATTTCGAAAAGGCCGAGCTCGGCCGGGCGCGTTTCAAAGGGGCGACGCTTTCCGACAACCGCTTCGCCTTCGCGAACCTAGCCCGTGCGAACCTCTCGGGCGCCAAGGTCAGCGGAGCGATGGACTTCAGCGGGGCCTACACGTTCCTGACGAGGATCGAGGGCGTCGATCTCTCCGCGGCGACCGGGCTCGTCCAGGCCCAGATCGATCTCAGCTGCGGCGATGGCAAGACAAAGCTGCCAGCGGGATTGACGGCACCGGCCAGCTGGCCTTGCGGCGCAGACTGAGCCGGGCACCCCAGCGAGCATCTTCCGGATCGCCGGCGCGGGCGCAACCGTCGAAGGGCGGCAACATTCCGCCCTTCGATCGGTCGCCCGGATACGGGACTCGTTCTTCAGCGATCGGGCGGCGAACTATGCCTCGCTGGCCCAGAAGGCCTCATCCATCGGCAGACGGATGATTTCGGCCTTGTCGGGATCGAGAAGCCGGACGTGCGTGTCGCCGGTCTCGGCATAGCCGAGCTGGGTCAGCGACGAACGCACGCTGCCCTTGGCCGTCGCCGGATCGGCGGCGTTGAAGGCTTCGTGAAAACCGCCGGGCTGCCAGGTGCCACCGGCATCGGTGCCGGTCTCGATGACATATCGGGTTCGGGGCATGTCGATATCCTCCCTTGGCATCGGCTCGTCGAAGCGGCCGAATGGAGGAAGAGTAGAACCTCAGTTGGTTTTCGGTTCAAGCCATTCGAGGCGGGAGGATCATGTTGCACCGCTTCGAGGGTTTGATCGCGCTTCGATCAGGCTTTGGTCGGGCTGAACCATTCCCAGCCAGCCCCGTTGCGGCTGGAGACCATTACGGAGAACATGATGCCGACCACCCTCACCGCAAACTTCGATACCCGCCGCGAAGCAGAGATGACCGTCGAGCGGCTCGTCCAGGAATACGGCATCGATCGGCAGAACATTGCCATCGCCGCGGCAGGCCCGCGCAACAGCGCAGGGGTTGAGGAGGCCGGTGCAGACGTCGGGGCTGGAGAGCCATCAGCAGACGAGCGCAACGATGCGCCGCTCAACGGGGCAATCGCCGTCTCCGTCGAGGTCGATGGCGACATGGAAGCAACGGTCCGCTCCGCCTTTGCCGAATTCGGCGCGAGTGACGTCGCCGAGCGCTAGAGCATCCTGCGATAGGGTGGACTCACCCCATCAAAGAAAGACGCTCTCAGTTCAACGAGACAGAGCGTTCTTCGTGCGTCCTTCCGGACGCACAGCGCTTTAAGCGCTGACCCGCGTATCGATCCGCTGGAAGTCGACCGCCGGCAGAGCTTCGAAGGCCGGCTTGGCGAACCAGTAACCCTGGAAAAGCTTTACGCCTGCGGCCTTCAGCACCATGAATTCGGCTTCGGTCTCGATGCCCTCGGCCAAGAGGGTGATGTTCATCGCACGGGCGATGCCGATGATGCCGGCCACAATGATCTGCCGGGACCGACTGGTATCGATGGCGCGCAGGATCTGCATGTCGATCTTGATGAGATCAGGCTGGAAATCCACCAGGAGACCGAGGCCTGCATGCCCCGCGCCAAAGTCGTCGATGGCGGTGGTGAAGCCGTGCTTGCGGTATTCGGTGATGATGTTCAGGAGGTGGGCGGTGTCGGACACCTCTTCGTCTTCGGTAAACTCGAACATGATCGAGGACAGCGGAAAAGCGAAGCGGTTTGCCGCCATCAGCGTCGCGCGAAGACAGGCCGCCGGCTCGTAGACGGCATTCGGCATGAAGTTGATCGAGAGCTTGAGGTCCTCACCAGCCGGAAACAGCCGTGCAGCAAATTCGATCGCCTTCACCCGGCAGGCCTGGTCGAAGCGGTATTTCTGCTCGGCGGAAACCTTCGACAGGATCGAATAGGCCCCCTCGCCCCCCGTGCCCCGCACCAGCGCCTCATATCCCCAGACGCGACCAGCAGCGACGTCGTAGATAGGCTGGAAGGCCATGGTGAAATCGAAATCGAGCTTTGCGGAAGTCGTGCAGCCGGCGCAGTTCATTGAATGTCCTGTCTTATTACCCCCCAGACATTAGTATGCTCCGGTTGCAAATCGCTTAACTCGTGCGTCAAAACCTTGAATTAGCGTCATTTTGCCGGTTGCAGAGCGTCCGGCGATCTGAACCGGCAACAGTCGATAGCACGATAGCCGCCAACTGGACCCCGAAGCTTCGTCGGCTCTTCAGTAAACGCACCCAGGCCTGGAGGTACTGTCGCAGCGCCCCCTAGGCGACCTTCAGAAGCCTTCGGATATCGGGCATTCCAGCGACGAGATCGGCGATGGTGTGGAGGCGGAGCGAACCGAGGAACTGCTCGAAGGCCGCTTGCAGCGCCTTCTCCATTTCAGCCTCTTCGGCGCTCTCGATGCCCCGGTCGGACTTGGCCGAGGCGCCGCCCATGTCGGTCTCGACCGCCTGGATGACGTCCGCCAACGTGATGTCACGCGCGGGCCGGCCGAGGCTGATGCCGCCATTCCGCCCGCGTACGGTCGCCAGGAGCCCGGCCGAAACGAGCGGCTTGGATATCTGGGCGAGATGCATGGCGGAGACGGAATAAGCGGCCGCAATCTCACTGACCTGGCTAAGTCTGTCTTCCTTGGCCGCACAGTACATGAGCATGCGAATGGCAAGATTGGTCTGACGGGTCAGGCGCATGGAAACGCATCCTCACTGGAATGATTCCAACATTGTGACCGTGGAATCGTTCCAGGAAGCGATGAGAGCGCATGACCTGTCATCTCCTGTTTCCAGGCAGGAGAACCGTCGCTGGCGGCGCAAACAGCGCAAGAAATTTAAGTCAGAAGCGTAGGCACCGGCGAAGATGATGCAAAATTCAGCGAATAATCCGGCTTGCCCGTCAAAACATTTGCGGCCCGCGCGCTGGCTATCTCGCTGTCGCTATAGCCAAAAATATGATGGATCGTCCGGTCGCTCATCCCGGTTTCGATCATCGCCAGAATTCCACGGCGGTCGACATCGGAAAAATTACGCGGTTCTCCGATGAGACCGAGATGTCGCAGTAATTTATAGGCACGGCTCTGCACGTCGTAATCGCTCCCCTTGGCGGAGTTAAAGCGAGGCCGGCACGGTAAGGTTCACTGACGATTTTGTGAGGCGCGTGATACTGCTAACGAGCCAGTGTAGCACGTCTTTCCATGCGCAATATGCGCGCAATGGTTGCGCGGCTATGCCTGCAAAGGCCCGCGAGACCCGAAGATTTTGCGGGGAGAGCTGGTAAGGGGACGCCAGAGTTATCCCCACTTCACGACATAATTTCGCGAGCGTGCCCTTAACGCGAAAGCTCAGGCCCAGGCTTCCGTGTAGACAGGACCCAGACGAAACCCGCCGGGCTTTGGTAGGGTTGGCGGTGGATCGATCAGGCCTTGATGCAGATAGGCGAGCACCGCCACGAGCTTGGAGCTGGAAAACGGCTTCTCGAGAACGCCGATGCTGCCTTGCATGTCCTCATCTACGAGGCGACCGTTCGCGGTCATGAAAACGTATTTCGCGCCGGTCTTGTTCTGCAGACCGCGGGCGACATCGAGCCCTGACGTGCCGTGCATCAATTGGATGTCGAGGAAGACGATGTCAGGCTGAGAGGAATCGTAGAGGGCCAGCGCCTCGTCGGCGGACGTCGCCCAACCGGCCACGATGTGACCTTCATCCTCGACCGTCCCTTCGATGTCCATGGCCAGGAGGCCTTCGTCTTCGACGATCAGGACGCGCAAGGGCTGAAGATCGCTCACTGGACTGCAACTCCGATCGGATTCACAAAGGCAACGCTGGCACGGGTGCCGGGTTGCGCATCGGTGATGTCGATCGTGCCACGAATCTGCTTGACCAGCGACTCAATGAGGCGGTGACCAAACGTTCGTGTCGATTTCGGCTGCGAGCCGGCTATGCCGACGCCATTGTCTTCAATCACGAGGTGCGCGGTCTCGCCAACCTGAAAGGTCGCGACACGAATGCGGCCGGCCTGCCTGTCGACCGGAAAGGCGTGCTTCAGCGCGTTGGTGATCAGCTCGTTGAGAAGGAGAGACAGCGAGGAGGCCGTCGAAGCCGGCACCGTCAGCGGCTGGAGGTCCAGTTCCACCTCGATCTCGGGACGGCCAAGGGCGTCGACGATGTCGCCGCACAGCTCGGCGGCAAACCCCGAGACGTCGAAGACCTGCACGTCCTGCGACTGGTACAGCTTCTGATGCACCGACCCGAGCGTTTCCACCCGCGTCATCGTCGTCCTCAGTGCAGCCTTCACCTCCGGCATGTCGGAGTACCGCGCCTGGCTCCGGATCATCGCTGCGACCATCTGCAAATTGTTCTTCACGCGGTGGTCGACCTCGTGCAGCAGCAGCTTCTGCTGCTCCAGTGCTGCCTCCAGCGCGACGGTCCGTTCCTTGACGGCGTTCTCGAAGAAGTCGCTGGACTGCAGCGCCTCGAGCTCGCGCGTCCTTCGCTCGGTCACATCGAACTGCGAGGCGAAGAAGAACTGAAGCTCGCCGCTATGGCCGAAGACGGGGCTTAGATACAGGGCGTTCCAGAAGGTCGAACCATCTTTGCGGTAGTTCAGAAGTTCGACGTTGACGTCCGTCTGCCCCCTGACCGCTTCGCGCAAAACGGCAACCGCCTCGACATCGGTCGCCGGGCCCTGAAGGAAACGGCAGTTCCGTCCCATCACTTCCTCGCGGCTATAACCGGTCAGCTTGAGGAAGGCATCGTTGGTGAAAACGATCGGATTGTCGTCCTGGCGTGGATCACTGATGATCATCGGCATGCGGGTCGCACGAACGGCCGCCGCGAACGGGTCGCCCTTCCCCTGCTCGGCATGCAGACGGTCGGTGAGGAGGACTGCTTCCTGGGATTCCAACGTCTACTCCGGACTTCAGATGACAGATCGTCTCGCGACGAGCATGAGGTTCTTCGACCAAATTTTTCGGAAGAAGTCCGGCAAACCAGCCTTGGTCCCGGAAAGCGGCGCCAGCCGTTGCTCCCTTGCCGCAATCGCAAGGGCTGCGTGCATTAATGGTGCTGAGCGCGTTTGGTTTCGTTTTTTCGCTGCGCCTTATGGAGGTTAGTGCCCGCGCATCGGCGCAGTGCCGATTATTTTCGCTTGGGCTTTGCCTTGGGCTTGGGTGCCGCCAGCCGAGCCGCATCTGCGTCGATCTTTGCCTGAAGCGCCTGCTGTTCCTCGCGTGCCGCCTTCAGGCGAAGCGTCTTCGAAACGGTCGCCTCGCGCTCGGCCGCGATCACCGTCATGCCGGAGCCCTTTTCGTGACGCTCGCCCGGCGTCTGGAAATAGGTGGCCGCGTCGATAGCGGTGTCGGGACTGGTTGTTTCTGAAGCCATGGATCGTTCCCCGCCGACAGGGCGCCGGACCGGAAACCTAGAACCTTTCCCCCTCCTGCGGCTTAGCTTGGGTTAAGTTTCCGTCCGGCAGAGGGATTTTTTCAGGCTGGAAAGCAGCGTTACCCGCGCTGTCGCATCCGCCAGCCTCTCTCAACTGAAGATGCGCTGTGTGTCGGCCGCTGCCGCAGCGATTTCTGCCTGCGTCGGGGACCGGACGACGGTGATATCGGCGGCGTCGCTCGACCAGGCGATCAGGCCTGCCGCCGCAAACTGTCCGAGCCAGTAGTCCATGCACCAGCGCTCGTGCCGGCTGTAGAACAGCCTGGCATTGCGCAGGATCGCATCGAAATGCTGCAAGGGTGGCACCGAGACCGGGTGATGCTGATGATAGCTGCGCGCTCCCGCCGTCCAGAAGAACGGCAGCCCGGCCTTACCGAGACGGGTGGCGAAGTCGGTCTCCTCGCCGCCATAGCCTTCGAAGACCTCGCTCATGCCACCCACCGAGGCGTAATCTTCCCGGCGAAGCGCAAAAGAGAGGCCCCAGAGCTGACCGACATCCGGCTCCGCCCGCACCCCGGTAGACGGAACCGCCGGCTTGGAGGGGTGCGTCACCCCGACCCGGTCGAGCTCGGCAAAGTCGAGCGGTCCTCGCGATGCACCGGCCGGCAGGTACAGCACCTCGCCGAGGAACAGCCCGCTCCGGGAAGCCGCCGCCGTCTGATAGGCTGAAACCAGTCCCGGTGACGGGATGCAGTCGACGTCGAGGAAGATCAGAAGCTCCCCACTCGCCGCCTCGGCCGCGCGGTTGCGGGCTTTCGCCAAAGGCAAGGCATCGCCGGCGACCATGACGTGCCGAACGGGGCAACCGGGATCCGGCAGGTCCTCCAACGGCTCCGGCTGCATCCAGGCGATGACGAGCTCCGACGGTTTCGACTGCTGCCGCGACAGCCCGTGCATCAGCTGGGCGAGGTGATCGCGCCGCCCCCGGACGAGCGTCAGGACGCTGGTTTGCATGCTTCTCGGCCATGCTCGAGGAAATGGCTCATGCCTTCGATGATCCCGTGCGCGTGGGATTTTGTCGCGACGAAGGAATGGGCGAGTTGCGGCAGACTGGCGAGCCCGTCCGAGAAGTTCGCGACGATGATCGCCTGGGCGACGGTCTGCAGCATCTCGATGTCGTTGCCGGAATCGCCGGCGACGAAAACATCCCCGACCGCCAGGTTATCGCGGCGGCGGACATATTCGACCGCCGTCCCCTTCGAGGCACCCATCGGCAAGATGTCGAGGTAACGGCCATGGCTGTGGATGATTGAACAGGAGAGCCCCGCCTTTGCCAGCCTTGCGCGGATACGGCCGACGGTATCGGGGTGGCCGTCGCTGAAATAGCTGAGCTTGTGCGACCGCTGTTCCAGAGGGGCCTGCGGCACCACCCCGACCATTCCCGACATCACCGTCTGCACCCGGTCGCGGTCCCAGTTCTTCGATATCTGCGCGCGCCATGTCCGGTCCTGCGTGTAGGTCAGGCCGTTCGCGTCGAGATGGTAGATTTCCGAGCCGACAGAGGTGATCATCACCTGCGGACGCGGTGCTTCCTGCTGTTCGAGGATCGACATCGCGCTGTGGAAGGAACGGCCGGTCGCGACCCCGAAGGCAAGGCCATGCTGCTGCCTCCGCCACTGCCGGAACAGCCGGACGCCCTCGGCACAGCCGACGAGCGTGTTGTCGATGTCGGAGATGAGGATCTTGTCGTGTGGCTGGGGCTTGCCTGCATGCCGGCAGATCCCCTTCAGGAGCGTGTGATAGCTCACCACGTGTCCGGCCCAGTCATAGGTCTGCGCCACCAGCCCGCCCGCTGCGGAATAGGTGTCCCACAGCGCCCCGTCGTCCAGAATGCGCAAGGCGGCGGTGGCGATCGCCTGTGGCGAACGCGGATCGACGAGGATGCCGTTTCCGGCCATCTCGATGATGTCGTTCGGCCCGCCGGAATCGGTCGCCACCAGCGGCAGGCCGACGGCCGAGGCTTCGAGGAGGGTCAGGCCAAACGGCTCGTTCAGCGCCGGATTGACGAAAATGCCACGACGGTCCCGCGCATAGGCATAGATCGCCGGCACGTCCTCGGCCCGGTGCGTCTTCGGGTAGGCGATCTTGCCGTATAGATCGTAGCGATCGATGAGATCCAGCAGTTCGCCGACCGTCTCGGCCATGTTGCCGTCGAGGTCCTGGTAATTGTCGCGGGTACCCGCGAAGACGACGAGGTTCGCCTTTTCCTGCAGGTCCGGGTTCTCGCCATAGGCGGTGACGAGGGCGGCGAGGTTCTTCTTGTAGACAGGACGCGCAAGGGCGAGGAGAACAGGTTTTTCCGGCTCGCGCAGAAACCGATCGATCGACGCGTCGACCCCGTCGCAGCGGCCAGCATGGTCGAAGCGGGAAAGGTCGATCCCCGGCGGCAGGATGCGGATCCGGCCGGCCTCATACGATCGGTAGGAGGCCCATTGCAGCTCGGCCTCGTCACGCGAGGATGCGATGACGACGGCCGCCTTGGCCATCGCGGTCTCTTCGCCTGCAATGCGCTCGGCGATGTCGGGGATCTCGCTGGTGCCCCATAGCGCCCGCTGCTTCACCCGCCCGAGCGAATGGGCGGTGAACACGAAGGGAATACCGAGACGCGCCTCGACGATAGCGGCGACGCTCGCGGCATCCGCGTAGTGCGCATGAATAACGTCCGGCCGGCTTTCCTGGGCGTCGATAAAGCCGATCAGCGCCTCTGCGAAGCTCTTGACTTCGCGGTGCATCGCCTCTTTTTCGACATAGCCCGGCGTGTCGCTGCCAAGCCTGATGATCTCGAGCCTGTCGCCACCATATTCATGCGGCGTCGCATAATCGGATCCGAGGGGGCTTTCGAAAAGTCGAGTGGCGACGACGATGCGCTCGATGGCGGGATCCTTCGCCGAAGCGGCCACCAGGTCGAGCAGATAACGGATGTGTCCACCTGTATCGGCTGTCAGGCCATATTCAACGTTTTCAGAGCGGAGACATCCCTGAAGCGCTACATGCAGAATAAACAACAGGATCTCCTACTCGTGCAAAATCAAACCAACTACTTCTGCCCGCGAAATCAATTGAGACATCGATGACCACGGACCGCGGTGTTCTCCGCATAGCGCAGATTGCGCCCACGATATTTCCAGTCCCTCCCCATGATCACGGCGGCACCGAGCGAATTATCAACGATCTATGCCTCGCGCTGAAACGCGCAGGGGTGGCGGTGACGCTGTTCGCACCCGCCGATAGCCTCGTTGACGTCAACCGTGTCGGAGTGTTTCCGAGTCTTCAAAGCCTGGAACAAGCCTACGGTTCCGTTCCCCCTTCGATCCCGGCGGTCCTGGAAGCCGCCCGCATGGAGGACCTGCGGCAGCACCTCGATGAATTCGACGTCGTGCACTGCCATGGCGAGTTCTTTCATGCCGCGCTTCTCGGGGAGAAGCGGCGCCACAGCCTGACGACCATCCACTGGCGGGTCGACGAGCTCGACCGGGCGCTGTTCTTCGAGGCGTTTCCCGACCTTCCGGTCGCCGCGATCTCTTCCGCGCAGCAGGCTGCCTTGCCCGCCTCGAACCGTGCCGGCGTCGTGCATCACGGGATCGAGCGGGACCGCTATGCCCTGTCGCTGGCGCCGGGTTCACACCTTGCCTTCGTCGGCCGGATGACGGACCAGAAACGACCGGACATGGCGATCCGGGTGGCGGCGGCGGCGGGCCGCGATATCCAACTGGCGGGTACGGTCGATGTCGGCAACCCGCTCTACTTCGACCGCGAGGTGCGCCCGCTCCTTTCCGATCGCGCCCGCTATCTCGGGCCCTTGCGCGACCAGGAGAAGGCGCAGCTTCTCAGCAGCGCGGACGCCCTCCTCTTTCCGATCGACTGGCCGGAGCCTTTCGGCCTGGTGATGATCGAGGCCATGGCGTGCGGAACGCCGGTGATCGCCTGGGACAGAGGAAGCGTTTCCGAAATCGTCGAGGACGGCGTCACGGGCTTCATCGTGCGCAGCGAGGAGGAAGCCGTCGCCGCCATCGGCCGGATCGACGGCATCGACCGCGCCGGCGTCCGCCGCCGTTTCGAGCAGCGGTTCACCTCCGACCGGATGGCCGTTGACTACATCGACCTCTACCGAAAGCTTTTGACGCAATGATGCGCACCGCCCTCGTCACCTGGAACTATCCGCCCTGGCCGAGCGGCCTCGCGACGGCCGCCGGCGAGATCGCAGAAGCGCTGGCGCTGGCCGGCGCCGACGTGACGGTGTTCGACCTCGGACGAAGCGGGCGCGAGATGGTCGGCGGCGTCACCGTCATCGGCTGCGCGATCTCCGACGGCAGCGGGCTGGCGCGTCTCCGGCTCTGGGGCGGCGCCGGACACCTGGCGGCGCCGCTGGCATTTCGACGGGCGGTGCTGTCGGAACACCGGCGCCAGCCCTTCGACGTCGTCGAGGCGACGAACTGGTATGCGCCGGCCGTGCTGCTGGCCCGGCGGCCGGCGATGGCCATCGTCACCCGCAACTCGACGCCGGCCGCCTTCTCGCGCGACGCCCCCGCCAGCCTCCGCGACCGCATCGACGCGTCGCTCGCCGACCGCCTGGAGCGGGCGCAGGCGCGGCGCAGCCATGGCCTGATCTCGAACACCGCCGACCATGCCAGGCGGATCTCCGCCGAATATGGCCTGCCCGAGGACGGCCGGCCGCATGGCGTCGTCGCTCTCAGCCTGCCGCCGGACCTCATCGCGCGGGGCAAGGCAGCGGCCTACCCGGCGGCGGACGGGCCGCTGCGGCTGCTGTTCGTCGGGCGGGCAGAGCACCGCAAGGGTTTCGACGCGTTGATCGACGCCATCGAGCTGGTGGCGCCGGAGGCGGAACGCGGCCAGATCCCCGACTTCGAGCTGCGGCTGGCGGGCATCGAGGCGGCGTCGCTGCCGACCGGATTGTCGCCCGCCGCCCGGCGCCGCATCACCCCGCTGGGATCCCTGACACCGGACGCCCTTTCGGCCGAATACGCCGGGGCCCATGCCGTGGCCGCGCCCTCGCGCTATGAAAGCTTCGGGCTGGTCTATCAGGAGGGCATCGCCTTCGGCCGGCCGATGATCGCCTCCAACGAGGATGCCAGCGCGCGGGCCTTCGTCGGTGCCGTCGGCGCTGGCTCGATGGCCGCGGAGACCACAGGGCCGGCCCTGGCTGCGGCTTTGCGGCCGGTCCTCTGCGACCCGGCTTACCGCTTGGCGCTGCGCGAGCATGCGTTGCTGGCGGCTGGACGGTTCAGCCGCGAGACGCTCGGCGCGGAAACGCTGGCGCTCTATCGCGCGGCGATCGCACGTTTTCAGGCGGTATAGGCGGTGAGCAACCGGTCCTGTTCCTGCAGCCGTCCGTGGCCGGGGCTCAGTCCCTCGTAGCGCGCCGAGCGCGTCATGACATGCTGATGCGCAAGATGATGGACGATTGCCCCGTGAAGGGCGATCGTGGTCTGGCGCCAGTCGGTGGCCGGCCGCTCATGCACGACGCCGGCATAGGCGACGCCAACCCGGTTCAGCCGGTACTGGGTGTCGGGAAAAAGATCTGACAGAACGCCATCGACCAGGTTGCGCCGGCGAAGGCCGATGGACACGACGCCATTCGCCTCGGCATCGGCGGCGAGTGCCCCGAGCAGCGGTCCGGCCGACGGCTCGAGCGTCTCGTCCGCGTCCAGTTGCAGGATCCACTCGGTTTTCGCCAGCGCCGACAGCGCGTTCCGCTGGGCGGCGAAATCACCGCCGAGCGGGCGGGCGGCAACCCGGACGCGGCCGCGCGCAAACCCCTCGACGTCGACGGGCCTGGCCTTGCAAGCGACGTTGTCGACGAGGACGACCACATCCTCCGTCCAGGCGGCATGCGGGCCGAGACCGGCGAGGACCGTCGGCAGTTCGTCGGCGCGGCAGCAAAGGCCGAGGCTGATCGGCACCGCAGGCGCCGCCGCCAGCGCGAAAAGCTTGGCCTCGGCCGCCAGGCGCGCGTGCGGCTGCCGCAAAGCCTCCCGCTGCGCTGCGCCGAGCGGCCTCACCCCGAGACCCCGGGCGCTTGCCGCAATTCGCAGCGTGAAGACGTCAAGACCATAGCCGGCAAGGGCTCTGCCGGCGAAACGTCCCGTCGCCAGCCGGCGGTCGAGGCTGTCGCGGCAGGCGGCAGCGTCGGTGGGGTCACGGACCAGCACCCCGCAGGAGCCGCAGGCATAGCCGAAGCGGTGTTCGCAGCCGGCGGGATCGACGAGTGTCCGCTCGGTCGGCTGAAAGGCGCGCGCATCGCAGACGAAACACCGGGGGAAGATCGTCACCGCGCTGTCCCGTCGACCGGATGAAGACGCAGCCGGCCGCTCTCCGCCTGATCTTCGAACCAGACGCGCTCCCGCTCCCACGCATGCCCGGGCCATCCGGAGAAACCGAAGCCGTGGACGTCGATGATCGCGCTCGCCGGCAGCGTCTCCAGGAGATGGAGGGCAATGAGGAAGCCGGTGCTCGGCGCACCACCTTGCCCCGCCTCGATGCCGAGAAGCCTGTCCGCCTTTTGCCGGATGGGTTCCGGCACGACGACGACCGGCCGACCGAGTGGCGCCAGCCTGGCGAGGGCTTGCACGGTCCAGTCTCGGCCATCCCCGTCGACGTCCGCTTCGTCCTGCGGCTTTGCACCGAAGGGAAACAGGAAGGAGCCGGCTTGGCGAACCACCGGGCGGGCGATAAAGCCGGGATCGCCCAGCCACTCCGCCATCTGGCCGCCGTGGTTCACCAGCGCCAGGTGCGTCACCCGGCGACCGGCAACACCGCCGAAGCCGGCCGCGTTGTTGAAACGGACCACCCAGTCGGCGGCATCGATGGCCGCGCCTTGGTCGGAAAGCTCCGGCGCATTGCCGACGACGGCGACCGTCCGCGGCCTCTCGACCGGCCCGGCGCCGTTTCTATCCATCGGTTCGACCATCGCTCTTGTTCGTCCTGCACGTTCCGGGAAAAAACCTGTAACCCATGGGCGTCTCGATCGTTGCGGCAATATCGGTCCGGGCGTCATGAGGTCCCGCTTCCGAATTCTCTATCCAGCGCCTTCGAGCGCCGACCTGCCTTTGCTCCGGAGAATTGCCCCTTGCTGAAGCCGATTTCCTTCTTCGTCCATCACCAGGGCCGCGGTCACGCCAACCGGACGATGGCGCTCATCTCCGAGTTTTCGCGCGAGCGCCCGGTTTCCGTGATGACGGCAGGCCCGCATCTCTTCGATGGTTTCAGCCGCGACATCGAGATCATCACCTTGCCCGACATGATCGGCGCGGCGGTGCCGACGCCCCGGCTCTTCGCCGAGCCGACGCCGCAGGTCATGCACTGCGTACCGCTCGGCCTGTCGCCGATGCGCAAGACGATGCGCGGCATCATCGACCATCTCGACGACCGCGAGGTCGGCCTCTTCGTCGTCGACGTCTCCTCCGAGATCGCCATGCTGGCGCGCATCGCCAGCTGCCCGGCGGTGCAGATCCGCATGCACGGCGACCGGCTGGACATCGGCCATATCGGTTCCTACGAATCCTCCGTCGGGATGCTGGCGCCGTTCGACGAGCGGCTGGAGCAGGACGACTATCCCGCCCATCTGCGCGCCAAGACCGTCTATACCGGCGGGCTGTGCACGACCGTCGGGAAGATCCCCCTCAAGGCGGAGGCCCGCCAACGGCTGGGTCTCGACCCCGAAAGGGAGGTGATCGTCGTCGTCACCGGAGGGGGTGGCAGCGGCACGCCGCTCGCGCCGCTGACGGTGGCGGCAAGAGCTGCCCCGAACGCGCTCTGGCTGACCGTCGGACCGACCCATCGCGAGGGCCACGAGACCGACTTCTCGAACCTTCGCGAACTCGGCTGGGTGCCGGATGTGACCGACTATCTGGTGGCCGCCGACATCGTCATCGCTTCGGTCGGCGACAACACCATTCATGAGATCGCCCGCGTCGAGCAGAAGCTGATCGTGTTTCCCGAGTGGCGCTATTTCGGCGAGCAGGTTCGCAAGGCGGAGGAACTCGTGAAGCTCGGCACCGCCGTCAGCGCGCCAGCCTGGCCGGGCGATCTTACCGGCTGGCAGGAGCTTCTGGCGCGGGCCCGTCAGCTGGACGGCAAACGGCTGGGCACGCTCTACGACCCCGATGCCGCGCGGCGCGGCGCGGCCTGGCTCGAGTCCCTCACCGACGAGCTTTGGGCGGGGGCGCCGGCGGGTGGACCTCAGCCAGCTGGAGAGAGCGCCGCATGAGCACCGGCGGAGACGGTCCTTCGACCGCTGGATCGACCCTTGTCACTGTCCTCAGAAGCGGCGGGCGCTACGACAGGAAATGGGTGGAACGGCTGGCGCTCGGCGCACGCCGTTTTGCCGGCGTCGAGCGGATCGTCTGCCTGACGGACGTGGCATTCCAAGCGGATGGCATCGAGGTCGTCGCGCTCCGCCACGACTGGCCGGGCTGGTGGTCGAAGATGGAGGCCTTCCGGCCGGGGATCGCGGAGCGCGTCACGCTCCTCTGCGACCTCGACACCGTGTTTGCCGGCGATGCGTCCGCCCTGTCCGAGCCCGGACTTGCCGCCATGGCCGACCATTTCCACCGCGACCGGCTCTCCAGCGCGCTGATGCGCTGGGACGGCGACGAACTCGCCTTCCTCTACGAGGCCTTCGCCGCCGATCCGAACAGGTGGATGACGCCAGGATCCTGCGGTGCGGTTCCGAATGCCGTCCATGGCGATCAAGTGGTGATCGACCATCTCCTGCGCGGGAAAGGACTGACGCCCCGCTCTCTCCAGTCGCTCTACCCCGATCTCCTCGACTTCTACGGCGCGGACAAGACGCGTTTTGGTCCGGTCGTCGTGTTCATCGGGGACGCCAAGCCCGACGTCGGCAATGACGAGATCCAGTCCCTGTGGCGCGGCGAAAGCGTTCATGCCGATGCGTGACGCCCCCGCCTTTTCCACACTAAGGGAGGCCGACGACGGTCTGCTCGGCCTTGTCGCGGCGGAACTGCCGGTGGAGCGGCTGTGCCTTGCGGGAGACCCTTCCGCGCTGGCGGGATCCGCATTCATCGCCTGCGTGCCCGCCTGCAACGAGGAGGACTGGATCGAACGGTGCCTCGCGGCGCTCGACGCCGATCTGGCCGATGGTGACGCCATCCTGCTGCTCGCCAACGGCTGCACGGACGCCACCATCGTCAAGGCAGCGGCCTTCATGGCTCGGCTCCGTCGTCCGTTCCTCATCGTCGAATGCCGCTGGCAGGCGGGTCAAGGCAGCGCCCCGCGTGCCCGGCGGCTGGCGCTAGACCTTGCGACCGGCCTCGCCCCGCAGGCCGTTCTCCTGTCCATCGACGGCGATACCATCGTGCTGCCGGGCCTTCGCGCTGCCTATGAGGAGGCGTTCGCGCACGGCTATGATCTCGTCTGCGGCCGCATCGGCTTCATTCCCGAGGAAGCGGCGCGGCTTCCCCCGGCCGATCCCGAGAGCGAGGCGATCGTCCGGGAATACCGCGAGGCCTCGCGCGAGATCGCTGCGCTGATCCAGCCCGACGCCGACAATCCCTGGCCGCACCACGGCAATATCGGCGGCGCCAACTTTGCCATGACGGGCGCCGCCTATCGCCAGGTCGGCGGCCTGCCGATGCCGCCCTCCGGCGAGGACCGGGCCTTGCGGCGCCGCTTCGAGGCCCGCGGCTTGCGCATCCGCTATGCCAACGGCCCGAGGGTCGAAACGTCGTGCCGCCTGATCGGGCGCGCCATCGGCGGTCTATCCGACGAGCTCAGCCGCAACCGCACCGAGCTGAACCCGATCGTCGATGAACTTCTGGAGCCGCCAGAAAGACTTCTGGAACGGCTGCACAGCCGGGCCGCGTTCCACAATGCGATGGGCCCGGCCGGGCGGGAAGCAGCCCTCGCTCGTCTGGAATTGCC
This sequence comes from Mesocryomonas fontinalis, assembly GCF_055730125.2. NCBI lineage: Bacteria > Pseudomonadati > Pseudomonadota > Alphaproteobacteria > Hyphomicrobiales > Aurantimonadaceae > Mesocryomonas > Mesocryomonas fontinalis. Next base: position 467,358 of record NZ_JBUZWG020000004.1, read on the forward strand.
TCCCCTGCGCGTTCGTGACCTCGCCTGGTTAGGCGGCGAAACGGCCTGGCAGGCGGCCGAGGACGAGAGCCCTGCCCTTATGCGCCGCCGTCTTCGCCTTTCAGACCTCAGGGAGCATCTGCCGGCACTGCGCCAAGCGCTCCTCGCCACTCGAAATGCTCGATCCGGTAGTCCGGCGTCTCCAGCAGGCTGAGAAGCACCGCCTCCTCGCCAAGACAAGCCGCAAAGACGTCGGTAGCGGCGCGCCCGCCGAGCGGCGTGTCGGTCGGTCCGAGATAAGAGACGACGAGGATACCGGCCCCGGACTCGAGCCGGTGCGACAGAGCATTGACGAGCGCGGCAAGGTCCGTCTCATTCAAAAAGTAGAGAACCTCCGACAGCACCACGAGATCGAACGGCCCCTGCGGCAGATCGCCGGGCATCCGGCCGGTCACGAACGAGGCCCCCGGAACGCCAGCCGCCGTCGCCCGCGCCACGATCGCCGGCTCGCCGTCGACGCCGACCACCGTCTCGGCAGCCCCGGTCTCCAGTAGAAGCCTTGTCAGAAGCCCCTCGCCGCAACCGATATCGAGGGCGCGGCGGTAGCGCCGCCCTGCGAGAGCGCCGACGCTCGCTTGGCGCTTCTCCGCCTCGTAGGGTGAGGTCTTCGCGTGCCAGGGATCGCCGCCCCCGGCATAGAGCCGGTCGAAATGCGCGGCGCCCGGCACTTCGCCCGGCATCGCCAGCCAGGCATAGCGCTCGCGGTCGTCATTCTGGGCGTCGAGGAACCAGGCAGGCATGACGAACCCACCGGGATCGTCGGTGACGACGCGGCCGAGCTGGCTGGCATGGCAGTCGATTGCCCGGCGCTTCAGCGCGACATTCGTGCGCACCTGGAACGGCGTCAGCCCGGCGCCGCTGAACGGCGCCTCCGGCGGCAGGCGCCGCGACCAGACTTCGTAAAAGAGGATGCGAAGGTCCGGCAAAAGCCTGCGCACCGCCAGCGCCAGGGCCGCCGACGCGTGATGGTCGGGGTGCGGGTCGTTGGGATGCGGCGCCGCAAGCGCCGTCGCGCCCAGCCGCCGGCAGAGCGCGGCGACCGTCTCGGCCGCGCCGGAAAAGCGCGGATCGCGGCCCGAGCCGCCGTCGGGCAGGCCCAGGCGCAGCGTCTCGGTCGGCGGACAGCCGAGGACCTCCATCGCCGCCGCCTGCTCGCGGGCTCGCAGTTCCGCCATGCGCGCCGGCGGGAAGAGCCGGGAAGCCGGATGCGACGCATCGCCGTCCGTCACCGCGACGAGCCCGACCGCACGCCCCAGGCGCCCGGCGGCGATCAGCAAGGCCGAGGCGCCGAGCGTCTCGTCGTCCGGATGCGGCGAGAGGACGACGAGCCCGCCCGGACCGATCAGCCGCTCGGCATCGGCGACGGGTGCGGCCTCGACGGCGGCGTTCCAGTCTCCGACCGTGGCGATGCTCACGACGTCAGCCCCGCAGCCAGCACGCGCCCGTGCTGAAGGAGGACGGCATCGGGATTGGCCTGACGGATATAGACCGCAAGATCGCGCATCAGCGCCTCCGCGGGATGGCCGATCGAGAAGGCGGAAAGCCCCAGCGCGCGTTCGGCGAGCGCGATGACCTCCATCGCGACCTCCTCCGTCAGCAGGCGCCCATAGGCGGACAGTGCGACGATTTCGGCAAGTCCGGTCCCGTCGCCATCGATGGGACGATAGGTTTCCACCCTTTCGGCGGCGTCCTCGACCCAGAGGCGAACGGTCCGCGCCTTCAGGATCGCGCTGCCGATCCGCGCCATCTGAAGGGGATGGCCATCGCGGCCGGTCTCCTTCAGCGAAACCGCCATGATCTTGACGAGGGCCTCGATGGCGCCGAGCTGGGCGGCCGCACAGCGCCAGATCCCGCCGACGAAGTAAGGCTCCCGCCGGTAGTCGTCCGTCCCGCCCAGAACCGCGTCCTCGCCGATCTCCATGCCGGTGAAGTCATGCGTGCCCGAGGCCGACCCGCGCATGCCCCGCATGTTCCAGGAGGATCCATCGCTCCGCGCGGCATCGGCGACGTCGAGCAGCAGAAGCTGCATCGTGTTGTCCGGCTGGTTCACCAGGACGATCGCCTTCTCGACCAGCCCGGTCCCGGAGGCGTAGCGCTTGGCGCCGGACAGCTGCCAGGCGAAGCCCGCCTCTGCCTCTTGCATCGCCACGGGCGGGCTCGCATCCGCCCCCCAGACGCCGAGGAGGCCTCCCTCCCGGACGAGGTCGGCGACGGCTTCCTGCTGCGCGGCCGTCCCGTAGAGGCAGACCAGTTGGACCGCGTTGAGATGGCCTTCGAACAGCCGCGCCGCGTTGAGATCGACGCCCCCCACCGCCGTCAGCCAGGCCAGCACGTCCTGCCAGGCCGGCGCATAGACCTGGCCGCCCCCGGACTTCGGCCGCAGAAGACGCTCGGCCCCGACATGGCCCAGCAGCATGCTCAGCAGCGGACGGACATCGGAAGGCTCGCTCTCGGCAGCACACGCCGCCAGCATGCCTTTGAGACCCTCGACGTCATCGCGGCCCGAAAGGGATTGTTTGAACACTGAAATTGGATGGTCTCCCGCACGATCTGGATGGGCGGGATGTGACCGCCCGCGCGGTTCTTCTTGTGAAATTCTGTGGTCTGCAGGCGCCACTGGCGTGGGCCGGCCTTCTGTCAAACCGTAATGGTCGCCATTCGATCCCGCCCGCCTGATCGGCCGGTCATCGTCCCGCAGCCGGCAGAGTGCCCGGTCATGCAGAACGGCGCAGCTGCAAGGCAGGTCGCGGCTTCAGCGTCGCCCCTATTCCGGACGTCCGGCGAGGCTCAGGCTGGATCGCCCTCGGCGAGAAGCGGCGCGTGCTGGCGGTCGGCGCCCATGCCGTCCGGCACCGAATAGGTGTGGGCTCGATCCTGAAAGCTGTTCGGGATCAGCCGCTCGTACACCGCTTCGGGAATGCCGTAGCTGCGACCGGCAATTTCTTCGAGCGCTTGCCGGTCGACGATCTTGATGCTGCCGCGGGTGGCGCGGATCGCGTGCAGGCCCTCAAGCACGTGCGTGGCGCTGGTGATGCCGGCCCGCCGCACGTGCAGCATGCTGGCGAGAAGATCGTGCGTGATCTGCAGCTCGTCGCCCTCGACCCGGTCGTGATACATCAGGAGCCAGCGCGCGAGCCGCTCGTTGATCAACTGCGTCGTGGCGGCCAGAAGCGAATGCTCGACCTGGACCTCGCAGGCGAGCACGTATTTGCGCATGAGGACGGCGAGGTCGTCATTGCGCGACATCGCCTCGATGAAGGGGTCGCAGGCGATCCGCAAGCCCTTTCCACCGAACTGCATCTGGATCCGGTTGGTGGCGAAGGTCCCGCCCTGGACGATCGGCTTGCCGGTCATGCCCTCGGAGCCGATGTGGCCGCTCTCCGCCATATCGCCGTCGCGGCCGACGATCATCCGCGCCGCGATACCGCTCTCGAGATAGATGATGTGCTCGATCGGTGCGTCGGGCAGTTCGAGGACCATGCCAGCTGGCAGCTCCACCGGCTCGAAATCCGGCGCCAGCAGCGAGAAGGCCTGTTCCGGCAGATTGCGGAGCAGGCGGTTCCGAACGGCGCTCTGTAGGATGTCTCGGCTCATGGTTTCCCCGTTGTATAGATCGTCTCTGGTTTCGGCCTGCCGTGCAACACCGTCGTCGACGCCAACCGGCCAAGCGCCGCAAGCGGCGTTTCCGGTATAGGGTCCGATCAGCTGCAGCCGCACTTGCGCGGCGCGAACGCGGCGCCCGAGCCGGGCTATATGGGGCAGTGCGGGCCGAGGATCAGTCCCTGGCCCAACCAGGGCCAGCGGGCTGCAACGTGTCGAGGAAGGTCTTGGCGCTGTCGCGGTATTCCGCTTGCCGCGCATCGTCGAAGCGGTTCCAGGTCGCATACATGTTTCGCATACGGGGATTGTGTACGAAACGCTCCTCGTGCCGCGCGAGAAAGTCCCAGTAGAGCGCGTTGAACGGACAGGCGTCCGGCCCGGTCTTCGCCTTCACGTCGTACCGGCATCGGCCGCAATAGTCGGACATGCGGTCGATATAGGCGCCTGATGACGCGTAGGGTTTCGAGGCGATCGCACCGCCGTCGGCATACTGGCTCATGCCGACGACGTTCGGCAGTTCCACCCACTCATAGGCGTCGAAGTAGACCACCAGGAACCAGTCGGAAATCGCCTTGGGATCGATGCCGGCGAGGAGCGCGAAGTTGCCGAGCACCATCAGCCGCTGGATGTGGTGGGCGTAGGCCTCGCGACGGGTCTGCCCGACGCTCTCCTTGAGGCAGCGCATGTCGGTGTCGCCGGTCCAGTAGAACTCCGGCAGCGGCCGCGTCGCCTCCAGCGCGTTCCGGTCCGCAAAGGCCGGCATGTCGCGCCAGTACATGCCCCGCATGTATTCGCGCCAGCCGATGATCTGGCGCACGAAGCCCTCGACCGAATTGATCGCGGCATCGCCCCGCTCATAGGCGGCAACCGCCGCCTCGCAGACCTCCAGCGGGCCGAGCAGGCCGAGGTTCAGGCAGAGCGACAGGCTGCTGTGGTAGAGATAGTCCTGCCCCGCGATCATCGCGTCCTGGTAGCGGCCGAAGTCCGGCAGCGCGGTGTCGATGAACTTTTCCAGCGCCGTCAGCGCCTGGTCGCGCGTCACCGGCAGTCCGAAAGGCTCGAGATCGCCGAAATGGCCGCCGAAGCGCTTGGCGACGAGGGCGAGGACTTCGCGCGTGATCTTGTCGGGCTCGAAGCGTTCGGGCGCGGGGTAGTTGAGGCCGCGCGGCGGCGTCTTCCGGTTGTCGTGGTCGAAATTCCACTGGCCGCCCTCCGGCTTGCCGCCGGGGGTCATCAGGAGGCCCGTCTGCCGGCGCATGTCGCGGTAGAAGAACTCCATGCGCAGTTCCGCGCGATCCTTGGCCCAGAGATGGAACGCCGGCAGCGAGCAGACGAAGCGGTAGTCCTCGAGGATCTCGACCGGCAGGCCGGTGCGCCCGGCCCATTGGTCCTGCGCCTCGCGGACCCGGTATTCCGCCCCCTCGACGACGCGGATGGCCAAGGCGCCGTGGCGCTTAGCCGCGCGCTCGACTTCGCCGGTAAAGCTCTGGGTGTTGGCATTGGCGTCGAGGGCGACGTAATCGACCGTCCAGCCCTCGGTCCGCAGCGCTTCGGCAAAATGGCGCATGGCCGAGAAGATTAGCGCGATCTTCTTCTTGTGGTGACGGACATAGGTCGCCTCGTCCCACACCTCCATCATCAGGACGACAGCGCCCGCACGGTCGACATCGCGCAGGCTGGCGAGCGACATCGACAGCTGGTCGCCGAGCACCGGAATAAGAACCGTCACGCCGGCATCACCCGGCGGGATCGCAGAAATCTACACGCTGGCACCAGTGTCACCCCCATCCCGCCCGGGGGTCGCATCCCCGGGTCTCCACCTGCCAAGCGCAGATAGGGCAAGCCCGGAGGGCGCAAAGCTCAGTCGGCGATGCGAGCGATAACGCTACCGGCATCCTGATAGGCGCCTTCCACGGCGACGCGGCGCATCTGACCGCCGCGGTGGGCGAGCACCTGCGTCTCCATCTTCATCGCCTCCATGATGGCGACGACGTCGCCCTCCGCCACCGCGGCGCCCTCCTCCACCTTCCAGGCCTGCAGCGTGCCGGACACCGGGGCACCCAAAGCGTCGGCGTCGGCAGCCTGAGGGGCCGTCGCTGGGGCTGCCTGCGCCGACGCGCCGGAGAAGCCGAGACCGGCGATCAGGCTCTGCGGGATAACGATCCGCGATCGCCGGCCGTCGATCTCGACAAAGCCCTCGACGAGCCCGGACGTGGGCAGCCTCTCCGGCCGCATCGCCGCCTCCGGCAGGTCGGCGAAATCGGTCTCGATCCAGCGGGTGTGCACCTTGAAGCCGTCCGCCCCGACGAAATCCGCGCTCTCGATCGCGGCACGATGGAAGGGCAGGACCGTGGCGACGCCCTCGATGCGGAACTCGGCGAGCGCCCGCCGCGCCCGCGCCAAGGCTTCGTCGCGCGTGCGCCCGGTGACGATGAGCTTGGCCATCATCGAATCGAAGGTGCCGGGAATGGTCGAGCCGGCCACGACGCCGCTGTCGAGCCGGATGCCGGGGCCGGACGGGGGATCGAAGCGGGTGATGGCGCCCGGCGTCGGCAGGAAGCCGCGGCCTGGATCCTCGGCATTGATGCGGAACTCGATCGAATGGCCGCGCGGCACCGGCGTCTCGGTGGTGGTGAGCGCCAGGCCCTCGGCGATGCGGAACTGCTCGATCACCAGGTCGAGCCCGGTGGTCTCCTCGGTCACGGGATGCTCGACCTGGAGGCGGGTGTTGACCTCGAGGAACGAGATCGAGCCGTCCACGCCGAGCAGGAACTCGACCGTGCCGGCGCCGGTGTAGCCGGCCGCCGCGCAGATCGCGCGAGCGGCCTCGTGGATGCGGGCGCGCTGCTCGTCGGTGAGGAAGGGCGCGGGCGCCTCCTCGACGAGCTTCTGGTTACGCCGCTGCAGCGAGCAGTCGCGGGTGCCGACGACGAGGACATGGCCGTGCCGGTCGGCCAGCACCTGCGCCTCGATATGCCGGGGCCGGTCGAGGAAGCGCTCGACGAAGCATTCGCCCCGTCCGAAGGCGACCACCGCCTCGCGCACGGCGGAGGCGAAGAGCTCGGGGATCTCCTCCATCGTCCGCGCCACCTTGAGGCCGCGGCCGCCGCCGCCGAAGGCCGCCTTGATCGCCACCGGCAAGCCGTGATCGCGGGCGAAGGCGGTGACCGCCCCGGCATCTTCCACCGGGCCGTCGCTGCCCGGCACCAGCGGCGCACCGACGCGCTCGGCGATGCGGCGAGCCTCGACCTTGTCGCCGAGCGCCTCGATGACGGCCGGGTCCGGCCCGATCCAGGTCAGTCCGGCCTCGATCACCGCCCGCGCAAAGCCGGCATTCTCGGACAGGAAGCCATAGCCGGGATGCACGGCGTCGGCGCCGGCCCTTCGGGCGACGGCGATCAGCTTGGCGATGTCGAGATAGGTTTCGGCCGGGCTCTGGCCGCCGAGTCCATAGGCCTCGTCGGCCATGCCGACGAAGAGGGCGTCGGCGTCCGCATCAGCGTAGACGGCGACCGAGGCGAGGCCGTAGTCGCGGCAGGCCCGCACGATGCGGACGGCGATCTCACCCCGGTTGGCGATCAGGACTTTTTGCATGGAACGGGCCTCGATGGAGGGGACGGGGTCAGGCGGACCCGAGCGGCGCGATCTCGGCGAAGCGGGTGATCGGGCGGAAGCGGATGCGGGCGCCGACCGGGATCTGGGCGGCGAGGTCGAGATGGTATTCGGCGACGGTGGCGATGACGGGATAGCCGCCGGTCAAGGGGTGGTCGGCCAGGAACAGCACCGGCTGACCGCTGTGCGGCACCTGGATCGCCCCGGTCGCGGTGCCCTCGCTCGGCAACTCCGCCGCGTCGATGCGCTCCAGCCCGACTTCCCCGGCAAGACGGATACCGACGCGGTTGGATTGCGGCGTCACGTCCCAGAGCTGGGCTGTCAGCGTCTCGATGCCGGCGGCGGTGAACCAGTCGGTGCGCGGGCCCATGACGACGTCGAGCGTCACCGTGTCGCCAGCGCCGGGCAGCGCGCCGGGCGCCGCTTCCTCCAGCGAGACGCTCGCCCAGCCGGCGGTTGCGACCGGACGGACGCCAAGGACGGCGCCGGCCGCGACCGGTTCGGGACCGACCTTGGCCAGCGTGTCGGTGGAAGCGCTCGCCAGAACCGGCGCGACGTCGAAGCCGCCGCGGACCGCGAGATAGCAACGGACCCCGCCGGCGGGGCGGCCGACCTCGGCGACGTCGCCGGGCTCCAGCGCGATCGCCCGATAGGGCTCGGCCTCGAAACGTCGTCCCGCGGCATCGATGACGGAGAGACGGACGTCGGCGCCGGCAAGCGCCACAGTCAGGCGACCGATCGCCTCGAAGCGCAAGCCGCCGAGCGTGATCTCGAGGCAAGGCGTTCCCGCCGGATTGCCGACCGCGCGGTTCGCCGCTGTCAGCGCCCCGCGGTCGAGCGCGCCGGACGCCGAGACGCCTTGCCCGGTCTGGCCCGGCCGGCCGAGATCCTGGAACAACGCCGGCATCGGCGCCGCCAGAACGCGGATGCCGAGATCGGGCGCAGGACGGGACGGCTCCGCGCCGGCGTTTGCCGCCGGGGACGCCTCGGGCGCGGGCGCCGCGCCTTGTGCCGCCATGTCGACGAAGCGCACGCGCGTGCCCGGCTGGAACAGCGCAGGCGGATCGCGCGACAGATCCCACATCGCCAGCGGCGTCACGCCGATGATCTGCCAGCCGCCGGGGCTCGCCTGCGGATAGACGCCGCTGAACTGTCCCGCCAGCGCCACCGCACCGGCGGGAATCCGCGTGCGGGGGCTGCGGCGGCGCGGCACGTGGAGGGTCGGATCGCCGCCGACGAGGTAGCCGAAGCCCGGCGCAAAGCCGGTGAAGGCCACGGTGAACTCGCTTGCGGTATGGCGGCGGACGACTTCATCGCGGGTGAGGCCGGTCAGCGCTGCGACCTCGTCCAGATCCTCCCCGTCATAGCGGACGGGCACCTCGACCAGGCGATCGGACGGCGCCGGACGGCCGCCGAGTTGGCGCGCCCGCAGGTCGGCCGCCAGGGCTTCGGCGCTGAGGTCGCCCGGACGATAGCGGATCATCAAGGTGCGGGTGGCCGGGACCACTTCGTCGATGCCGGCAAGCGGGCTGGCCTCGAGCGCGGCAAACAGCGCCAGCGTCTCGTCGAGATCGGCGAGTTCCACGAGGAGGGTCGTCAGGCTGACGGGCAGAAAGCGCATGCGGCTCTTCAGGCGTGGTAGGCGGTGTCGGGGATGTCGGTGATGAACATGTGGCCGGGCGCATGGGTGATCGCGAAGGGGACGCGCGAGGCCATTACCGCGGCCTGCGGCGTCACCCCGCAAGCCCAGAACACCGGGATCTCGCCAGGCTCGATGCGGACGGGATCGCCGAAGTCGGGACGTCCGAGATCGGCGATGCCGAGCCGGCCGGGCTCGCCGACATGCACGGGCGCCCCGTGGACGGCAGGAAAGCGTCCGGAGATCGTCGCGGCATCGGCCACACGATCGGCCGCGATCGGCCGCATCGAGACGACCAGATTGCCGTGCAGGCGGCCCGCCGGACGGCAAGGCCGGTCGGTCAGGTACATCGGCACATTGGTGCCATCGGCGATGTGGCGCATCTCGATGCCGGCCTCTACGAGCGGCGTCTCGAAGGTGAAGGAGCAGCCGATCAAGAAAGAGACGAGATCGGGATGCTCGGCCCAGGCGGCGCTGGCATCACTGGTTTCCTCGGCCAGCACGCCGTCACGCCAGATGCGGTAGAGCGGCAGGTCGCGGCGAAGGTCCGCGCCTTCGGCCAGCACCGTCGCATGCGCGCCGGGATCGCCGACGTCGAGCACCGGGCAAGCTTTCGGGTTGCGCTGGGCATAAAGCAGGAAATCGAAGGCCCAGTCGCGCGGCAGGACGATCATGTTGGCTTGCGTCAGGCCGGGCGCGATCCCGGCCGTCGGCGCGACCAGGCCGTCGCGGTACCTGCGGCGGGCGGCGCGCGCCGCCTCGATCGCCGGGGCGCCGGCCGTTGCCGCGCCCCTCATGCCGCGCCTCCGTCGGCGGCGATGAAGGATTGCAGCGCGACGCCCTCCGCCTCGAAGGTCCGGCGCAACTGGCGCGCGATCTCGACGGCGCCCGGACTGTCGCCGTGGACGCAGATCGACTGCGCCTCGACGCGCACCACCGAGCCGTCGATCGCCTCGAGCACGCCCTCGCGGGCGAGCCGCAGCATGCGCTGCGCGATGAGGACGGGATCGTGCAGCACGGCGCCGGCCTCGCGGCGGGAGACCAGCGCGCCTTCCGGCGTATAGGCGCGATCGGCGAAAGCCTCGGTGACGACGGCGAGCCCCGCCTCACGGGCGCGCTCGACCAGCGGCGAGCCCGCCAGCGCCATCAGCACCAGCGCCGGGTCGGCGGCCTTCATGCCGGCGATGACGTCGGCGCCCTGGCGCGGGTCGGCGGCGATGCGGTTGTAGAGCGCGCCGTGTGGCTTGACGTAGGTGACGCAGGTGCCGGCGGCGCGGGCAAGCGCCTGCAGCGCGCCGATCTGGTAGACGACGTCGGCGACGAGTTCGGCGCTGGCGACATCCATGTCGCGCCGGCCGAAGCCGACCCGGTCGGGATAGGAGACATGGGCACCGACGGCGACGCCGCGCCCGGCCGCCGCCGTCAGGGTCCGCAGGATGCCGGCGGGGTCGCCGGCATGGAAGCCGCAGGCGACGTTGGCGGAGGTGACGACCGACAGCATCGCCGCGTCGTCGCCCATGGCCCAGGCGCCGTAGCCCTCGCCGAGATCGCTGTTCAGGTCGATGACAGCCATGGAAACTCTCTCCTCACAGGCTCAGGAAGGCGAAGATCGGGCCGATCGACTTGTAGCCCATGTACCAGGTGAGCGCAGCGGTCAGCACGCCGAGGATCAGCAGCCAGCGGGGATAGCGGTAGCCGTCCATCAGGTCCTCGCGCTTCCAAGCGGCATACATGAAGATGCTGAGCCCGATGGGAAGGATGAGGCCGTTGAAGCCGCCGACGAACACCAGCAGGGCGGCCGGCGCCGTGCCGATGGCGAGATAGAGCGCCAGCGAGACCGCGATGAAGGCGACGGTCGAGAGATTGCGGCCGCGCTCGCCGATCGCGGGATTGAAGGTCGAGAGGAACGAGACGGAGGTATAGGCGGCGCCGATCACGCTGGTGATGGCGGCGGCCCAGAGAATGGCCCCGAAGATCCGCAGGCCGAACTCGCCGGCGGCTGCCTGGAACGCTTGCGCTGCCGGGTTGGCGGCCTTGCCGGAAATGTCGATGGTGACGCCGCTCGCCACCACGCCGAGCACGGCGAGAAAGAGCACGTAGCGCATCACCCCGGTGACCGCGATGCCGGTCAGCGCCGCGCGCGTCACGGCACCGAGGTTTTCGCGGCCGACGGTTCCCTTGTCGAGCAGACGGTGGGCGCCGGCATAGGTGATGTAGCCGCCCACGGTACCGCCGACGATGGTGGTGATGGTCGCAAAATTGATGGTGTCGGGCCAGACGGTCTGCCGGAACGCCTCGCCGAGTGGCGGCGCCGAGACAATGGCGACGAAGAGCGTCAGCGCGATCATCATGATGCCGAAGAACACGATGATCCGGTCCACCGCGACGCCGGCGCGCTTCGATGAGAAGATGGCGATGGCCACCAAAGCGCTGATGGCCCCGCCGATCTTCGGATCAAGCCCGGCCAGCGCGTTGAGGCCGAGACCGGAACCGGCGATGTTGCCGATATTGAAGATGAGGCCGCCGAAGATGACGAGGATCGCCAGGAGATAGCCCGTGCCGGGGATGGCGGCATTGGCGACGTCGGAGGCGCGCATGCGCGTCAGGGTGACGATCCGCCAGACATTCAGCTGGACGACGAAATCGACCAGGATCGAGGCGAGGATGCCGAAGGCGAAGGCCGCGCCCATGCTGGCGGTGAAGGTCGCCGTCTGGGTGATGAAGCCCGGGCCGATCGCCGAGGTCGCCATCAGGAAGATGGCCGCGATTAGCGACCCCCGACGTTCCGCCACGGACTGGACGAGCACGGGGACCGCGTGGGCCGCAGAGAGGGGCCGCCCATCGGGTCGCGCAGCGGGCGGAGGGCTAGCAGGCTTTTCCATCGTGTACGCTCCAGCTGTCGACCGCCAAGCCGGCCCTACGCTCGAAGCCTCGCTTGGTTCTTTTCGTCCGTCAACATTGTTCAACAAAATAGGGAGAAGTTTTCAAAGATCTGCCGCGTCCTGCCGCAGAGTGAGCATCATTGCGGCATTGTCTGCGCAAGAAAGCGCCCTTTGACGCAGCGGCGCGCCAGCAGGCCTTGTCGGGATCGACGCTATTCGGCAACGGTGAAGCCGCGCAAATCCGGCTTGCGCGGCACCGATTCGCTACGCCCGGACACGGCCGCGAGCCGCGCCGGGTCGGCCGTCATCGTCCGATGGAACTAGCGCGAACCATTCCCGAAGGGGCGAGATGACCGAGCGCGAAACTCCGCTGACCCTTGCCCAGCGCCTGGCCGAGGCACTGCGCGACAAGCTGACGGCGGGGGAACTGAAACCGGGCGAGCGCCTGTCGGAAGCTGCGCTCAGCGCCAACTTCGAGGTGTCGCGCAATACGCTGCGGGAGGTTTTCCGCCTGCTGACGATGGAGGGGCTTCTCCGCCACGAGCCGAACCGCGGGGTCTTCGTCGCGACGCCCAGCATGGGATCGATCCTCGACATCTACCGTGTACGCCGGATGATCGAGGGGCAGGCGCTGGCCAAGGCCTACCCCAAGCACCCGGCAGTCGCCCGCATGCGGCAGGCGGTGGAGACGGCCTTGGCTTGCCGCGAGAACGCGGACTGGGCCGGCGTCGGCAGCGCCAATATGCTGTTCCATGCCGGCATCGTCGACCTTGCCGACAGTACGCGGCTCAGCGTCTTCTACGCCCAGGTCGCCGCCGAACTTCGGCTGTGCTTCGGCCTTCTCGACGATCCGGAGTTCCTGCATGCCCCGTATATCGGCATGAACGCGGCGATCCTCGAGCGACTGGACGCCGGGCAGCCAGGCGAGGCCGCAGCCTTGCTCGATGCCTACCTCGTGCAGTCCGAGCGCACGATCCTCGCCGCCTTCTCCCGCCTCGGCACGGGGCCGGCGGCGTAGCGGCCGTACCAAAAGCTTCGGGCCCGGCCACCGAAACCGGTCGCCGGGCCCGAAATGTCGTTGCGTGGCGGATCAGTAGGCGAGCGCCGCCTTGCGAACCAGCAAGACGTCGGCCTCGCGGGCGATCTCGACCTCGACGGGCTCGAGGCCGGCCTCGTTGGCGGCCGAGAGCATGAGGCTCTGGCCGGAAGCGAGAACCGCCACCATCCGGATCGGTGTCGCTGCATCACCTTGGGAGAGCGTGGTCACGACACGAAATCCGTCGCGTTCGACGGTGTAGTAGGCATTACCCGCAACGCCCCCGAGGTCGATGTTCACCGCCTGCACCGGCTTGATGCCGTCGGCATAAGCGACGCCGGCAAGGGGGAGGCCGGAGAAGGTGAGGCTTGCGACGAGGAGAAGGCTGCGGATCGACATGGGAGAAATCCTTTGGTCTGGAACAACAGGGCGATGCCGTCGCCCCGTGACCAGGACTATGCTAGATCCCAGACTATCGATCAAACTGATTGGATTCATGTTGGCCACCGACGGCATCAATTTATCACGCCTGGATCTCAATCTACTCGTCCACCTCGAGGCCCTGCTGACCGAGCGGAGCGTTACCCGCGCGGCGGCGCGCGTCGGGCTCGGCCAGTCGGCGATGAGCCACAACCTCGCCCGGCTGCGCGACCTCTTCCGCGACGAGTTGCTGACCCGCGGCCCGGACGGGATGCAGCCCACGCCGCGCGGCCAGGCGCTGCTGGAGCCGGTGCGCGATGCCCTCGCACAGGTCCAGGCGCTGATGGCGCGCGGCCGGGACTTCGACCCCGGCACCGCGCGGCGGACCTTCCGGGTGGGCCTTCCCGACAGCCTTGAGATCCTGATCATCCCGGCGCTCCTCGCCCGCCTCCGGCGGGTGGCGCCGCGGGTGCACCTCAGGCTGCACAGCATCGACACGTCGCGCCTGCTGCAGGATCTCGACACCGACCGGATGGACCTCGCCATCGGCTATGGCGATTTCTCGGAAGGACAGACGCACCACAAGCGGCGCCGGCTCTTCTCGGAAACCTACCAATGCATGTTCAACGCGGAGCTCACCGGCATTTCCGGCCAGATCTCGCTCGAGGACTACGTGCGGCTGCCGCACATCCTGACCAGCCTCCGGCATGGCCTCGGCGGACGCGGGGTGGTCGACGACGCGCTGGACGGCCTCGGCCTGAAGCGCACCGTCGTGCTGATCTCGCCGCGCTTTCTCGCCGTTCCCTACATGGTCGCGCGGTCGGCCGTGGTGGTGACCATGCACACCCGCATCGCCCAGATTTTCTCGGCCGAGCTCGGCCTCAGCCTCAGCCCGCCGCCGATCGACCTGTCGGACATCGAGGTTTCCGCGCTCTGGCACGCCTCCTATGACCGGGATGCCGGCCATGCCTGGCTGCGCCAGATGGTGTCCGAGGTGGTCGCCGAGCTCTGAACCGGCGCAGCCCATCGGCACGCCCGCCGGCGCGTCTCCGCCACCCGGACCGCCGAAGGGCGCCGGGGCGGATTCCCGCGGCCGGAGATTGCGTCAGAGATGCCCGTCGAGCAGCAGCCGGCGGACATCGTCCTCCACTTGGTTGGTCGCGCCGAGCCGTTCGATCAACTGGGCCGGACGGCTTCCCCGGAGACCGGCGACCGTCAGCGCCTTGTCGCGGACATAGGTGTAGACCCCGCTGACGGCAAAAGCCGAAGCCCGCGCGATCTCGGCCTTCTGGCCCTCGACCGTCCGCTTGAACGCCTCGGACGCATAGAACTGGCGACGCGTCATCGGTGTCTCGAAAGCCAGTTCGAGGATCGCGACGAGGGCGCGCTCGGGCGGCACGAGATGATCAACGTTCGGGGCCGGGGGCGCGGGTTCGGCATTGTCGTAGCGCTCCGGCAGATGCAACCGGACCTTCAGCATCGACGCGTCCGAGGCCAGCGTTTCGGCCAGCCGCGCCATGTAGGCACCGAAGGCCTTGGCGTCGTCGTTGCGGGCGCCGAAGTGCACGTGCAGGCGGTCGAGGCCGTCGTCGGCATTCGGGATCGGGTCGGCGACCCGGTCGAGCAGCGTCTGCGAGCCCTTTGGCAAGGCATAGGCGACGGTCGCGGCAAACATGTTCTGCTCGTCGGCGAAAAGGATCGGACAGGCCTCGTTGAACTCTGCCTGGTCCTCGGCAGAGGCGAAGCCGATCTCGACACCGCCGTCGAGGACATAGTCGTCGAACGGCTTGATCCCCTCGATCTCCGGCCAGAGATGGGCGTCCTGCTCGCGGTCGAAATGGTTCTGCACGTACCAGCCGAGCCCCGGGATGCGGGAGCACAGCGGCCCGTGCACGTCCCGCCAATAGGTCGCGAAGATCTCGTGCGGCACGCTCGGCCGACGCAGGACGGTGGTGTAGCTGTTGATCGCAATCGCCGCGTCGCGGTCGGCGTAATTGGTGGGGGTGGACATAGCGGGTTTCCTGATCTCGGCTGACGACGGGAAGGCGGCGGTGTGCGCCGCGGACTCCCTCCGCCAACGGCTGAAGGGCTGGAAGGTCTCAACACCCGCGGCATCGGGGCCGCGGGGCTTCGTTGGATGCGGGGCTCGCCGCCGGTCGGCGGCGGGCCGTTCATGGGCTGCGCGGGTTTAGCGACCGGCTTCCACGGGCCCGACCGGGCGGGAAATCCAGCCGACGACGGGCACCAGCAGCAAAGCGAGAAGGGCGATGGCCGCGGCGGCATAGCCGACGAACTCGAGACCGGCATGCTCGATGACCAGGCCGCCGAAGATCGCGCCGAGGCCGATGCCGGCATTGGCCATCGAGACGTTCAGCGTTCCCGCGAGGGCCTGGGCGTGGCTCGCCGACTGCATGACGCGCACCTGGCTGATCGGATAGAGCGCGGTGTTGGCGATGCCCCAGGCGACCAGCGCCAGGCACAGCCAGGGCAGCTGGCCCGCAAGCGGCACGGTCAGCGCCATTCCCGCCGCCAGCACCAGCACGGCAAGGAACGTCACCCGCAACGGCCCCTGCAGGACGTAGCGACCGCCGAGCCAGTTGCCGAAGAGACCGACGAGGCCAAAGCCCATCAGCCACCAGCCGACCTGGCCGGACGGGATCCCGGCGATCTGCTCCAGCGTGTCGGCAAGATAGGTGTAGCCGGTGAACATGGCGGTGAAGACCACGACCGAAAGCAGCGCATTGGCGAGGAAGGCCGGGTCCTTCAGGATCCGCGCCTGCTCGGCAAGGCGCAGGCGGGCGGGACGGGCAAGGCTCGGCATGACCTGCATCAGCGCCAGCGCCATCACGAGCGACAGCCCGGCAAGGCCCCAGAAGGTGCCGCGCCAGCCCAGCACATCGGAAGCGAGTGTTCCCAGCGGAATGCCGAGCACCATCGCGCCGGAAATGCCGAGATAGACGTTCGCCACCGCCTTGCCGGCCTTGTCCGGTCCGGCGAGGTCGCCGGCCGTCTCGCTGGCGGTTCCCCAGAACACCGGCAGTGCCAGCGCCGGCAGGAAGCGGCCGAGTCCCAGCACCCAGACATCAGGCGCGGCGGCAGCAAGGGCATTGGACACGGCGAACAGCAGCAGGATGGCAACGAACAGCCGCTTTCGCTCGATATGCGCCAGCAGCGCCGTGAGGATCGGGCCGCAGAGCATCACGGTGAAGGCGAACAGCGTCACCAGAAGGCCAGCGGCCGAGATCGACAGGCCAAGGTCCCGCGCCAGGGCCGGCAGCAACCCGATGATGATGAATTCGGTGGTGACGATCACGAAGGCGGATATCGCCAGTAATGTCACGGCAAGCCCGTGCCCCGTGGTTCTCGTCCTGGCCGGCGACGCCGCCGGCAATTCCTGCGTCAACGCTGACATGGCAGCACTCCTTTTGGTGAAGCACAGGGTTTAGGCGCGACAGGAATTCGCGTCGAGCGGCATTAATTCCGGTTTGCGCGGACAGAAATTCTCTAATAAGACGAGAGCATGATTCCATCCGAGCGACTGAAGGGCATCGAGGCCTTCGTGGTGACGGCCGACTGCGGGAGTTTCACCGCCGCCGCCGAACGACTTCATCTGACCAATTCCGCCATCAGCAAGAGCGTGGCCCGGCTCGAGGCGCGGCTCGGCAGCCGCCTGTTCGAGCGCACGACGCGCCGCCTGCAGCTCACCGACGCCGGCGCGGCCTTCTACTCCACCTGCGTCAGGGTCCTGGCTGAACTGGAGGATGCCGAGGCGGTGCTGGCGGCGCAGCGCACGGAGGCGGTCGGGCGCGTTAAGATCAACGTGCCAGCCGCTTTCGGCCGCATGCGGGTGATGCCGGTGCTGCTGGCCTTCGCCGAAATGAACCCCGGGCTGCGCCCCGAGGTGAACTTCACCGACCGATTCGTCGATCTCGTCGAAGAGGGCGTCGACATCGCCATCCGGATCACCGCCTCGGACCAGTGGACGAGCGGCCTCGGACGCCGTCTCCTCGGCACAGAGAAGCTGATCCTCTGCGCGGCACCCGCCTATCTCGAACGGCACGGCACTCCCGCAACGGTCGAGGCGCTCGCGGAGGTCGACTGCATCGTCTACGGCAAGGGCAATGGCAGCACGATGAGCTGGCGCTTCGGGTTTGGCCCCGACACCATCGAGGAGCGCTGCATGGATGCGCGCATGGTGCTCGGCAGCGCGGAGGCGCAGGTCGAGGCGGTCAAGGCCGGCCTCGGCGTCGCGCAGCTCGCGACCTGGCTGATCGAGCGCGAACTGGAGCGCGGCGAGCTCGTCGAGCTGCTGCCCGAGCACGCGACGGCCGGCCTTCCGCTCTACCTCGTCTGGCCGCAGAGCCGGCAGCTCAGCCCCAAGGTCGCCGCGCTGATCACGGCGCTGGCGGACGGGCTGCGCATCCACTGACGGCCGCGACTGCCGAGGGTTCCTGATCGACCGGCGGCGTGGATCGCGCGTTACGGACCTGCCGCCAGCCTGGTCCCGACGAGCGCTAGCGCTGTGCGCGCCAGGCCTCGAACTCGGCGGCGGTGGCATAGGATTTCTGCGTGCCGCGGCGGGTGATGGAGTGCGCGGCATACTGTGCGGCGAGCCCCAGCGCCTCGAAGACCGGCTCGCCGCCGGCATGGAAATGCGCGAAGGCGCCGATGAAGGCGTCGCCAGCGCCCGTCGTGTCGACCGGGGTGACGCTGACCGGGGCGATCCGCCTCGTGCCGCCGGCCTCGACCAGCAGCGCGCCGCGGCCGCCCATGGTGACGATCACCGTACCGATGCCCTTGTCGATCAGGCTGCGCGCGGCGGTTTCCGCCTCGTCATCCGAGGTCACCGGCAGGCCGGAGAGGATGGCGAGCTCGGTCTCGTTCGGCACGAGGAAGCTGACGTCGGCAATCCCGGCAATGTCGAGATCGGCGGCGGCGGGTGCGGGGTTCAGGACCGTACGGATACCGTTCGCCTTGGCCCAGGCGATGGTGTGGTAGACGGTGGCGACCGGCACTTCCATCTGCATCAGGATCAGATCGCAGCCGCCCAGAACCCCGGCGGCGGCATCGACGTCGGCCGGCAGCAGCCGGTCGTTGGCGCCCTTGACGATGAGGATCGAGTTCTCGCCGGTGGCGTCGACGCAGATCGGCGCGACGCCCGACGAGACGCCCTCGGCGCGGGTGACGTGGGTGGCGTCGACGCCGTTGGCGGCGAAGTTGCGCAGCGTCGCCTCGGCGAAATCATCGTCGCCGACCTTCGAGACCATCGCGACCGACGAGCCGAGCCGCGCAACGGCGATCGCCTGGTTGGCGCCCTTGCCGCCATGGCCCATCTCGAAGCTCGGCGCCTCCAGCGTTTCGCCCGGCAGCGGCATGCGCGTCACATAGGTGACGAGGTCCATCATGTTGGAGCCGACGACGGCGATTTTCGAGGACATGGTCGTTCCTTCAATAGCGGAGAGAGAGCTGCATCTCGGCATCGGTTTCGGCGGCATCGAGATGGCCCATGCGGACGCTGAACGCCGCCGTCGCGCCGCCCGGCAGTTGCCGGACATTGCCCTTGGCCTTCTCCGCCGTATAGCCCTCGGGCTCGCAGGTCGAGGGCAGCGCGAAGGCGCAGACCGACTGGTCGGGACTGGCGAGGATCCAGCGTACCGTCTTGCCGAACTCCGCCGGACGGTGGCGAAGCCAGAAACTGTCGCCCGCGGGCCGCCGCAGCATCGCACGGGTAAACCCTTGGCCGTCGGTGGCGAGACCTTCGAGGTAGAAGACCTGCTCGGGAAAATATCGCCCGGTCTGGTTCATCACCCGGCTTTCGGCAGGATCGGCCGCCAGCGCGTCGATGAAGGCGAGATAGGCCGGATCCGGCGTCACGTGCCGCGGCACGGCGGTGCGCACGCGGACATGCTCCGGGGTGGACGGCGCCTGCTGCAGGATCTCGGCGTCCTCGCAATAGGCGAAGTTCACGTGTGCCATGTACATGAGGTCCATCGGCGCGGCCGAGAGGTTCTCCACCGTCATCGCCATGTCGAAGGTCCCGCCGGACCGCAGCGTCACCGAGGGCCGCGCCGCATAGTGCGCGCCGAACCCCATCGCGTATTCATAGTCGCCGAACAGCCGCAGGAACGGCCCCTCGGCGTCCTCGCCGGCCTCGATGCCGGCGGAGTCCATCGCCGCGCAGGGCATCTCGCCATGCGCAGGATGGCTGTCGTCCGGGCCCGGCACGCCGTTGCGCAGGAGGCCGGAATGGAAGGCGAAGCAGCCATAGGTCTCGGCGATGGTCGCCACGCGCCGGGGTGCCTTGAAAATGCTCTTCATCGTCAGGTCGACGCCGTCGAACGCCGCCTGCCAGATCATCTGCCCGAGATAAGGCAGCACCACGAGATGGCCGCGGCCGTTCGACAGCCGGACGGCCTCGACACCGGTCGGGTAGCGAAAGAGGCTGGCCGACAGGCCGGCGTGCTCGACCGCCAGGCGTTCGACCTCGTCGAAGGCGGCGGGGCGGAGATGCACCTTCATCGGCTGTGGTTCCGGAAGGCGTTGATCGCGATGACGAGGAGCAGGAAGCCGCCCCAGATGAAGTCGATCAGGTGGTTGGAAAAGCGCATCATCTGGAAGCCCGAGGCGAGCAGCATCAGCGCGACGACGGCGATCGAGACGCCGGCGACGGTGCCGCGCCCGCCGGCGGGATTGGTGCCGCCGAGGACGGCGATCAGCACCGCCTGCAGGAGGTAGGAGGTGCCGTAATCGGATTTCGCCGCATTGGTGCGGCCTGAGAGCATGATGCCGGCGATCGAGGCGAGCGCGCCGGTGGTCATGTAGGAATAGAGGATCATCCGATCCTTCTTGAGGCCCGCGAACACGGCGGCGCGGGCATTCGTGCCGATCAGCATCAGGTTGAGCCCGAAAGGCGTGCGGGTGAGGATGACGGTGATGACGACGGCGACCAGCAGGAACAGCACCAGGGGCGCTGCGAGCCCCAGGATCTTGCCGTTGCCAATCGCGCCCCAATAGGCCGGAAAGCCGGTGATCGCCGGACCGCCGGTGAGGACGACGCAGAAGCCGGTGAAGATCTGCCCGGTGCCGAGCGTCGCGAGGATCGGCGTGATCTTCGCCTTGGCGATGAGAAGGCCGTTGAGGAGGCCGGCGAGAACGCCGACCGACAGCGCCAGGAGGACGCCGAGCCCGACGCGCAGCAGCTCCGGCATGCCGGTGGAATCGGCGGTGAAGCGGGCGAAGAACACGCCGGCGAGGATGCCCGAAAGGTTGGCGATGCCGATCACCGACAGGTCGATGCCGCCGGTGAGCATCGCCAGCATCATGGCGATGGCGAGGATCCCCAGCTCGGGGAAGACGAAGCTGATGGACTCGAAATTGTAGTAGCGCAGGAACTTCGTCGGCTCGAGAAACGACATCACGGCAAAGATCACCGCGGTGATGATCAGGAGCTGCAGGATGTTGTTGTCGCGGTTGGCGAAGCGGCGGAAGTCGAAGCTCTGTTTCATCGCCGTCTCCTCACGCCAGCTTCTTGCGGTCGCGCCAGGCCGTCAGCGCGGTGGCGAACACGATCACGCCGCCGACGACGACGCCTTGCCAGGTATTGTCGACGCGCATGATGATCAGGCTGTTCTTGATCAGCACCAGCATGAAGACGCCGAGCAGCGTGCCCAGCACCGAGCCGCGTCCGCCGAAGATCGAGGCGCCGCCGAGCACCACGGCAGCGATGACGTCGAGCTCGAAGCCGACGAAGTCGCGCGGGTTGGCGAGCCAGATCATCGAGGCATGCAGCAGGCCGGCAAACCCCGCCAGCGCACCGGCAAGGCCGTAGACGAGGTAGACGATGCGCCTCGTGTTGAAGCCGACGCGCTTGGCGGACTCGGGATCGCCGCCATAGGCATAGATGCCCCGCCCCGCCATCGTGCGCGTCAGGAACAGCCAGACCGCGACGGCGAGGCCGAGATAGACGAAGACCATCGCCGTCAGCGCGCTACCGCCGACCTCGACCGTGGTGCGGCCGAAGGCGATCAGCGATTTCGGCATGCGGTCGATGTTGATGATGCTGGTGCCGACGAGGCCGAGCAGCAGGCCGCGCACCACCGAGGCGGTGCCGAGCGTGACGATCAGCGGGATCATCCTGAAAGTGTGGATGAAGAAGGCGTTCATCAGCCCGCAGACGAGGCCGATCACCGTCGCGCCGACCAGCGGCAGGACGACGCCCTGGTAGCCGAAATGGTTCATCGCGATGACCGTGAGGTACATCGCGGCGGCGGCGAAGGCCGGGAAGGACACGTCGATGCCGCCGGAAATCATCACCATCAGGACGCTCAGCGCCATGATGCCGATGATGACGTTGGCGCGCACCAGGCTGAACAGGTTGTCGAGCGACCAGAAGGCCGGGTTGATCAGCCCGATGACGATCATCCCCGCGACGAGGATCAACACGATGACGGTTTCGGAGCGGCGGAACAGGGAGGCGAGCATCAGCGCAGGCTCTTCAGCTTGCCGTGGACGTCGGCTTCGACGACTTCGGCGGGATCGATCTCCTCGACCATGCGGCCGCGGTGCATGACGAGGATGCGGTTGCAGTTCTGCAGCAGCTCGGGAACGTCGTCCGAGATCATCAGCACGGCGAGGCCGTTGGCGACGGCGAGCTCGCGGATCCGGCGGTGGATCTCCGCCTTCGAGCCGACGTCGACGCCCACCGTCGGGCCGTTGAGGATCAGCACCTTCGGACCGGTCAGCAGCCAGCGGCCGATGACGACGCGCTGCTGGTTGCCGCCCGACAGCTGGCCGACGTGCTTCTCGACGTCAGGCGTCGCGATGCGCATGGCCGCGACCGTGTCGGTCGCCATGCCGGCCACCCGCTCGCGGTCCACGAAGGCGCCGCGGGTGGTGCCGTCGATGACGCTGGCGACGATGTTGCGGGCGATCGACTGGCTCATGAACAGGCCTTCGGACAGTC
This sequence comes from Mesocryomonas fontinalis, assembly GCF_055730125.2. Taxonomy (NCBI): domain Bacteria; kingdom Pseudomonadati; phylum Pseudomonadota; class Alphaproteobacteria; order Hyphomicrobiales; family Aurantimonadaceae; genus Mesocryomonas; species Mesocryomonas fontinalis. The sequence continues at coordinate 489,548 of NZ_JBUZWG020000004.1, forward strand.
GGTCCTCGGGCACGTAGGCGATGCCGGCGGCGACGGCGTCCTGGACGCTGCCGAGCGTCAGCGGCGTGCCGTCGATGCGGATGGTCCCCCGATGGTCCGGCCGCATGCCGAACAGCGCCAGCGCCAGTTCCGTGCGGCCAGAGCCGAGCAAGCCGCAGAGCCCGACGATCTCGCCGGCGCCAAGCGACAGGTCGACGTCCTCGACCAGGCCGTCGACGCCGAGACCCTTGATGTCGAGGCGCGGCGCCTTGCCCGCATACGTCCAGACATAACGCTCTTGGCCGATGTCCTGGCCAGTCATCGCGCGGGTGATCTTCGCCTCGTCGAACTCGGACGTCGGCCCCTCCGCCACCTTGGCGCCGTTACGGAACACAACGATGCGCTCGGAAATCTCCAGCATCTCGGTCATCTTGTGGCTGACGAAGAGGATGGCGATGCCTTTCGCCTGGATCTCGCGGACGATGGCGAACAGCCGGTCGACCTCGCGCCCGGTCAGCGCCGTCGTCGGCTCGTCCATGATGAGGAGGCGCACGTCCGACATCAGCGCCCGGGCGATGGCGACGATCTGCCGGTCGGCGGTCGACAGGCTGCCGACCTCTGCCTCGAGGTCGATGTCGACGCCGAGTCGATCGAGCGCCTGACGGCCGAGCCGGCGCATCTCGCCGCGGTTGGCGAGCTTGCGGTCGTCGCTCAGCAGCTTGTTCAGCGACAGGTTCTCGGCGACCGTCAGGTTTGGGAACAGCGAGAAATCCTGGTAGATCACCTGGACGCCGTGGGCGATCGCATCGCGCGGCGTCAGCGCCGGCATGGCGGCGCCGTCGATGCGGATCTCGCCCTCGTCCGGCTGGTAGATGCCGGAGATGATCTTGATAAGGGTCGACTTGCCCGAGCCGTTCTCACCGGCAAGGCAGCAGATCTCGGCCGGCGCGATCGCGAAGTCGATCGCATCGAGCGCCTTCATGCCGGGAAACCGCTTGGTGACGGAGCTGAGTTCGATCAGGGGATCGGCCATGAATCGCCGTTCGATATCGGGCGGGCCAAGGCCTCGCCGAAGAAAAAGGGGCGCCGGAGGGGAGTGCCCTGCAGGCGGCGTCAGGTGAGCCGACGGCAGCAGGCCTTGGCCCGCCGCCGTCGGTTCCATGCCGACTAGAAGTCGTAATCGCCCATGTTGGCGCTGGTGACGCCGACCCAGCCCTGGCCGTAGAGGAGGTTGGCAGCGCCGCCTTCCGGCGTGATCAGCTTGTCGTAGCCGGTGAGGCCGAGGTTCAGACCGGCCTTGATCTCGTCCTTCTTGCCGGTGAGGGCCATGACCGCCAGCGTGTTCATGGCATAGCCGGCGACTGCCGGGTCCCAGAACTGGATGTACTGGATGTCGCCTTCCTGCAGGTACTGGCCGGCGACGGACGGCAGGCCGGTTCCGGCAAAGAACACCTTGTCCTTCAAGCCCTTTTCAGCAATCAGGCGACCCGCGCCCGCCGAGGTCGGCATCGGCCCGCCAAGGATGCCCTTGATCTCGGGATAGGTGGTCAGCGCTTCCGACAGGCGGGTGTAGTCGGTGTTGGCGTCGTCATAGGTCTCGAGGCGCTTGGTCGCCTCGGCCATCTTCGGGAAGTGCTCCTTCTGATAGGCGACGGCGCCGTCGATCCACTCGTTCTGCGACTGCGAGGTCAGGCTGCCGACGGTGGTGACGTACTGGCCCTCGCCGCCCATGCTCTTGCCGAGCACTTCCATCAGCTTGGCGCCATAGGCTTTGTTGTCGAAGGCCTCGAGCACGTAGTCGGCGTTCTTGATGTTGGACGCCTCGTGCGCGATCACCACGATGCCGCGCTCGCGGGCCTTGGCGAGTACCGGCTCGACCGCTTCGACCGAGAACGGCACGATGCAGATGGCATCGACGCCCTGGGCGATGAGGTTCTCGACGATCTGGACCTGCGCCGCGGCATCCGCCTGGCTCGGGCCGACCTGGAAGGAGTCCTGGCCGGTGTCGGAGGCGAACTGCTCGACGCCGGCGCGCATCCGGTCGAACCAGGCGATGCCGTCGACCTTGACGACCGTGGCGATGGTGAACTTCTTGCCGGCGGCATCCGTCGTGATGTCGGTGCGGACCTTGCTGGTGTCGACCACGCCGGCGGCCGCAGCGGGCAGCGCCAGCAGCGACAGGCCGATGGCCATGGTTGCGAACAGCTTCTTCATCTTCTCTCCTCCCGAAAACGGCCCGATGCCGTCAGTTGAACTTTGCTCGCTCTGCCTCACTGCGGAGGCAGGACGCCCCCTCCCGGAGACGCCCCGCAATTCTCGACCGGATGTCGTGACCCGGCCTCAGCCACTGGAGCAGCCTGCGATGGGGTGGCCCCACCCAATCGAAGAAGGATGCTTGAGATCCAGCAAGATGGAACGTCCCTGGTGCGTCCCTCCGGACGCACGGCGCTCTAGTAGCCGGACGCCGACGCCGGCGCGCCGCCGACGATCGCGACACTGGCGCTCGCGCCGATCCGCGTGGCCCCGGCCTCCACCATGGCCCGCGCGATCTCGGCGGTGCGGATACCGCCGGACGCCTTGACGCCCATGTCCGGGCCGACGGTCCGGCGCATCAGCGCGATGTCGGCGACGGTGGCGCCGCCGGTCGAGAAGCCGGTCGATGTCTTGACGAAATCGGCGCCGGCTTGCTTTGACAAGCGGCAGCCGAGTTCCTTCTGCGCGTCGTCGAGCAGGCAGGTTTCCAGAATTACCTTCAGGACCTTGCCCTGGCAGGCGGCGCGGACGGCCGCGATGTCGGCGGCGACGCGCTCGGCATCGCCTTCGCGCAAGGCGCCGATGTCGACCACCATGTCGATCTCGTCGGCACCGGCGGCGACCACGATTGCGGTCTCGGCGGCCTTCGCCTCGCCCGAACCAGCGCCGAGCGGAAAGCCGACGACGACGCAGGTTTTGACGGCGCTCCCGGCCAGCAGGCCGGCGACAAAGCCGGCATGAACGCCGTTGACGCAGACCGAGGCGAAGCCGTGGGCCAGCGCCTCCTCGCAGTGGCGCCGAACCTCCACGCGGCTTGCATCGGCTTTCAGAATGGTGTGGTCGATGAGGCTGGCAAGCTCTGTCGACGCGTGCGGGCTGGCGATGGCCATATCCTCCCCCTTGCAACTGGCGGTCAGCGACCGCAACTTGTGAGATTTCTCACATTTGTTGAGAGGAATGTTCCACAGAGGGCTTGACGGGTCAAGGGGATGTCGCGAGCGTCCCCCAACGTTATTCCAAGGGACGCCATGAAGAAGCCCCAGCGCATTGCCGCCCTCGAGAGCGGCCTCAAGACATCCGGCGTACTGCATCTAAGGGAGGCTGCAGGCCTTCTCGGCGTGTCGGAGATGACGGTCCGGCGCGACCTCGCGACTTCGCCCGAAATTTTCACCTATCTCGGCGGCTACATCCTGCCGGCGGGCGGCGATCGCAATCCGAGCTACCGTCTGGATGCGGAGAGCGACGCGCATGCCGAGGCGAAGGCGGCCGCCGGGCAGCACGCGGCATCCCTGGTCGAGCCCGACGAGACGATCTTCATCGACTGTGGCACCACGACGCCGCACATTGTGCCGCACCTGCCGCGGCAGGGAACGCTGACGGTGATCTGCTATGCGATGAACGTCGCCAACCTTCTGGCCGCCCGGCCGAACATCCGACTGATCCTCCTGGGCGGGCTTTTCCACCCCTCCTCCGGCACCTTCTCCAGCGAGGAGGCGCTGCGCTCGCTCGACCGGCTCGGCATCAACCACGCGTTCATCTCAGCCGGCGGCCTTCACGCCGACCACGGGCTCAGCTGCTCGAATTTTCACGAGGTGCCGATCAAGCAGGCCGTCATGCGCCGCGCGGTGCGCCGGACGCTCGTCGTCGACGCCAGCAAGCTTGGCAAGGTCAAGCCGGCCTTCTTCGGGACCCTCGACCAGTTCGACAACATCGCCACCGAGACCGGTATCGGCGCGGTTTCCGAGGCTTTCGATCGACTTCGGTAGGAGTGGGTAGCGCTGCCCATCGCAGTCCCGCCGCGGACATCGCCTTCAGGTTTAAGCCGAGGACTGTCTTCTCCAGGATGGCCTCCTGTGTCGGTTCCCCCCTGACGTTGCTGGCGATGCCCTGCCTTAAAGACGCACAGAGGACGTCTATCTCATCGAATCTGGACGGGGTGCAGTCCACCGATCAAGCCGAGGTGCGCGTCTGGCGGATAAGGAGAGAGCGGCCTTCATTTCCATCGGTGAGGATACGCTGCCGCACGGCGTCTGCCGATAATAAATCGCCGCGGGGCGACACTGCGCTTTCCCGCCCTTGGCCAGCGTGACATGCTCGACACTCTTGCTGGATTTGAAGGCGGCAGGTCGGTGGATGACGAAATCGGTGAATATGCTTCCGCTCATGATCTTGCAGCCGCTTGTGCGGCCGGGCGCTCAGGCCGAGTTCGCGCTGGATGTCTCGGGACAATGGATCTGGGAGCTGGATTTCACCACCGACAGGGTGTGGCGGTCGCGGCACTGGAAGACGGTACTCGGCTTCCACGATCATGAGATCGTCGACAACACGGTGCCATGGGACATCGTCGATCCGCACGACAGGTCGGTCGTCATCGAGGCGCTCCGCGCGGTGGAAGCCGAAGAAACCGAATTCTTCGAGGCGGTCTACCGGGTTACGGCAAAAGACGGCGCGCCGCGGTGGATTTTCAGCCGGGGAAAGATCGTCGACCGGGCGCTGGATGGCCACCCTCTGCGTCTCCTCGCCGTCAGCATGGACATCTCCAAGCAGAAGCGCACCGAGGAGGAACTGCACCGGGCGCTCAGCGAAAGCGAACGGCTTCGCGTGCAGCTGGGCGAGGCCAATCTCAGACTGGAGGCCCTTTCAGGTCTCGACGCCCTCACCGGATTGCCGAACCGCCGCAGCTTCGACCTAGCGCTGGCAGAGGCCATCGGACGGCAGGAGATGGCGTGCGGGCTCGTTTCCATCCTGATGATCGATGTCGATCGCTTCAAGAGCTACAATGACAGCCTCGGACATCAGGCCGGCGACGAGGCGCTCCGCCCCGTTGCCGTCTCCCTCAGCGAGGCGGCGGACGCCGGTGGCCACGTATCGCGTTATGGCGGTGAGGAATTCGCTATTATTTTCGAGGGTTTCGGCCGTGAGGACGCTGCGGCCGCGGCCCGTCGATGCATGGCCATCGTCCGCGAGAAGGCCATCCGCCATCCGGAAGGCATTAACGGCCGCGTCACCGTGAGCATCGGAGTGGCGGAAGCCAGCTTCAAGTCGGGAGGAAGCGCGCCATCGGGTAGTGCCCTCGTCAACGCCGCCGACGTCGCGCTCTATGGCGCGAAGCGAGCAGGACGGAACCAATTGCTGGTCGCAGGCTGACATTTCTCAGCGTCTCGAACGCAAGGCTGGATTGTCAGGAGAGGTTCATTCGCGTGGCAAGCC